>NZ_CP063194.1:1283848-1604810 GCF_028609865.1 Corynebacterium jeddahense | reverse complement strand
GGCGTCGCACAGCTTTTCGACGCGCCGGGCCACCGTCTCCGAAAACGGCAGCGCGTCCTCCGCCGGAATGTCGACGGTGCGTCGGGCAAGCGCCCGCGGCGGCAGCAACAGCGGCATCACCGCAGAGACGACGACGCCAATGATCAGCGCGAGCGTCGTGCTGAGCAGCGTCTTGGGCGCGAACCCGTCAACCTCGCCGGTGGGGCCGATGTGCACCGGCACTGGGTCGGGGATTGCGTCCCAGCGCAGCAAGATGTAGGCGAACCCGGCGGCGTAGATCAGTGCGGCCGCAGCGTAGCGACGGTATTGGGCGGGCATAACGCTCAAGCTACACACGCATCGTGAGCAGCGTGCCGTCGACAGTAATGTTGAAGCCGGCGGCGGAAGCGATCTCGGCAACTTCCTCGGCCGACGCTGCGGCATGCAGTGCAAGCGCGCGGGCCAGCTCGCCCTTGTAATGCTTGTTGAAGTGGCTGACCACTTTGCCGGTGTCAGCCTGCTCCACGCGCACCGTCACCGCCCCCGGCGCCGGGCCGAGCTGCTGGTACGCGCCGGAACGCAGGTCCACCACGAAGTCCTCCTGTGCGAGCACATCGCTAACCGACGTACCCCACCACGCCTTCATGGTCCTCCCGCCCACCTTGGACCCGCCGGAGACGCGGTAGCGCGGCAGGCAATCCGTCGCTCGCACCAGCCCGAACAGCGCCGATCCGACGACGATGCGCGAGAGCGCGGCGTCGGACAGCGAGGCGGCGTCGAGGGCGTCGTAAAGCACCCCGGTGTAACGCCGGATCGCTGGCATGACCGGCGCGGACCGCAGCACCAGGTTCTCCTCGGCATCCGCGCGCTTGCCGGCGGGGATCTTCAGCTCGGACATCTGGGTGTCGACGGTGGTGGCCGTGAGGACGTCGATAAGCGAAGTGCGCACCGGATCGAGCGACGGAAACGAGAGCGCCATCGGCGCGGCGACGCCGCCGGGCGCCTTGGTCTCGGAGGGCGGGAGCACGATCAACATGCGCCAAACCCTAGCGGTAAGCTTGCCAACCATGATTACACGCCTGTCCACGCTGTTCCTGCGCACGCTGCGCGAAGATCCCGCCGACGCCGAGGTGCCCAGCCACAAGCTGCTCGTGCGCGCCGGCTACGTGCGCCGCGCCGCGCCTGGCGTGTACTCCTGGCTGCCGTTGGGCCTGCGCGCGCTGCGCAAGATCGAGGGCGTCGTGCGCGAGGAGATGGACGCGATGGGCGCCCAGGAGCTGCTCTTCCCGGCGCTGCTGCCGCGCGAGCCCTACGAGGCGACGAACCGCTGGACCGAGTACGGCGACGACCTGTTCCGCCTCAAGGACCGCAAGGGCGCGGACATGCTGCTCGGCCCGACGCATGAGGAGATGTTCACCACCGCGGTGAAGGACCTGTACTCGAGCTACAAGGACTTCCCGGTCACGCTGTACCAGATCCAGACGAAGTACCGCGACGAGGCCCGCCCCCGCGCCGGCATCCTGCGCGGGCGCGAGTTTGTGATGAAGGACAGCTACTCCTTCGACATGACCGACGAGGGCCTGGCTTCTTCGTACGCCGCTCACCGGGCCACCTACCAGCGCATCTTCGACCGCGTGGGCCTGCGCTACGAGATCTGCAAGGCCACCTCCGGCGCCATGGGCGGCTCCGCGTCCGAGGAGTTCCTCGCGTACTCCGACAACGGCGAGGACACCTTCGTCGTGTCCACGGCGGGCGACTACGCCGCCAACGTCGAGGCCGTGACCACTGTCGCGCCCGCTCCGCGCGGCTGCGACGGCCTGCCCGAGGCCGTCGAGCACGACACGCCCGCCTCCGAGACCATCGCCGGGCTCGTCGAGTGGGCTAACGGCGAGGGCATTCTTATCGACGGCCGTCCGGCCCAAGCCTCCGACACCCTCAAGTGCATGGTGGTCAAGATCAACGACCCGCGCGCGCTGAACGAGGACGGCTCGCCCGTCGGCCCGCAGCTCACCGGCGTGCTCATCCCGGGCGACCGCGAGCTGGACGAGAAGCGCCTCGAGGCCTCGCTCGAGCCCGCGACGTTCGAGCTCGCCACCGACGAGGACTTTGCCAAGCACCCCTTCCTTGTGCGCGGCTACATCGGCCCGCGCGGGCTGCAGGCGAACGGGGTGCGCGTGCTCGCGGACCCGCGCGTGGTCGAAGGCTCGTCCTGGATCACCGGCGCGGACGCCCCGCAGCGCCACGTCGTCGGCCTCGTTGCCGGCCGCGACTTCACCGTCGACGGGTTCATCGAGGCTGCCGAGATCAAGGCGGGCGACCCCTCGCCGAGCGGCAACGGCACCGTCGAGCTCGCCCGCGGCATTGAGCTCGGCCACATCTTCCAGCTCGGCCGCAAGTACACCGAGGCCATGGACGTGCAGATCCTCGACGAAAACGGCAAGCGCGCCGTGCCCACCATGGGCTCCTACGGCATCGGCATCTCCCGCATGCTCGCCGTGATCGCCGAGCAGCGCCACGACGAGAAGGGCCTCGTCTGGCCCGTCGAGATCGCCCCGTACCAGGTGCACGTCGCGGTGGCGAACAAGGACGCCGCGGCGCTCGAAGCCGGCGAGCGCATCGCCGCGGAGCTCTCCGACGCCGGGCTCGAGGTGCTTTACGACGACCGCCCCAAGGTTTCCCCCGGCGTCAAGTTCAAGGACGCGGAGCTGCTGGGCATGCCGTTCATCGTCATCCTCGGGCGCTCCTTCGCCGACGGCATCGTGGAGCTGCGTATCCGCGGCGGCGAGACGCTCGAGGTCCCGGCCGACGGAGTGGTGGCCAAGGTGCAGGAGCTCGTCCGCGGCTAGGGACTGAGCTACACCCGCTGGGCGTGGGCGGCGAGGCGGATCGCGTCCTCGCGCCACTGCGCGGCATCGGCGCGGGCGGCGGCGTAGCGCCACTCCTTGACGAGGTCGGCCTGCATGGACTTCACCAGCTGCGCGGCTTCCTCCGGGCTGGTCGGCTCGGCGTAGCCGTCGGCGAAGGCGTAGCCGGCGGCAGGGACGAGCGCCTCGCCGACACCGGGCGGGAGGATGCGGGTGAGGGCGTCGACGCGCTCGTGGGACGCGTCGCGCAGCACGCCGATCCGGGCGTGCAGGCCGTCGTCCGCGTAGGCGAGCGCGATACCGAGGCCGTAATACATCGCGTTCTCGCGGGCGAGCATGTCGCGGGCCGCGGCAGCGTCGGCGTCGGAGGTGAGCTGGCCCTGGACCGGCTCGAGGTCCACCGTCGTCAGCGCGAGGGCGTCGATGGCCTGGGCGACGACGAGATCCACCGAGTCGGACGGCACCTTGTCCGCCGCAGCGACCGTGTGCTCGAGCAGCGCCGAGGCGTCGGCCGCTGCGGGTAGCTCCGTGTCGCCGCCCGCCACGTCGCACGACGAGGGCGTCTTGCCGCTGGGGTCGACGCCGCAGAGCCGGAGGGCTTCGTCGTTAAGCTGCTGCGATTGGGTCTGCCGCAGCGCGCGCCAGTCTGGGTCGCCGCCCGTCGCATCCGCGGAGGCTTGCTTCGCCAGCGCCATGATCTCGCCGTTCGGGCGCGGCCCGACGACGTCCATCACCGTGCAACTGGTCAAAAGGAGCGCGGCCGGCAGCACGAGGAGTTTCTTCACCCGCTGCACGTTACACGCTAGGTTGGACGCCATGGCTTTTCCCACGAACGACGAACTCGAGCGGCTGGTGCAGCCCATCGCGCAGGCGTACGGCATGGACATCGAGGGCATCAAGACGGTCAAGGCGGGCAAGAAGTCGCAGGTCGTCATCGCGCTCGACTCGGATACGCACCCGACGCTCGACGAGCTGGAGGAGGTGTCGAACGAGCTCTCGCAGCGTTTCGACGACGCCGAGGAACGCGGCAGCGTCAACTTCGGCGCGGGCTACACCCTCGAACTGACCACGCCGGGCGTGGACCTGCCGCTCACCGCGCCGCGGCACTTCCGCCGCAACCGGGGCCGGACGGTGACCGTGGGCGACGAGCGGTGGCGCCTCGGGCCGCTCGACGACGCGGAGGAGCACGTTGCCCTCGTGCGCGCGGGAAAACGCGGGCCCGAGATCCGCGTTTCGCCGGTTTCCGAATTGGCTGGTGCGGTGGTAGAAATTGAGTTCAACGCGCCCCCGGCGGCCGAGACGGAGCTGACCGAGCAGGCGTTTGCAGAGCTCGAAGCCGCGGCGGCGGCACAGGAAGGGAAATAAGTGAATATCGACCTGAACGCGCTGAAGGCGATTGAGGAGCAGCAGGGGATCCCGGTCGAGGACTTGCTGGGCACGATCGCGAACGCGCTGCTCTACTCGTACCGCGAGTTCAAGGAGACGAGCGGGGGCGAGCGCTCGAAGGCGCGCGTGGACATCGATACGGAGACGGGTGACGTCGCCGTCATCGTGAGCGAGCTCGGCGAGGACGACGAGGTCGTGTCCGAGTACGACGACACGCCGGCGAACTTCTCGCGCATCGGCGCCGTGGCCGTGCGCGACGCCATCAAGGGGCGGCTGCGCCAGGCCGAGGCGGGCCGCGTGTACGACGAGTACGCGGGTTTCGAGGGCAAGGTCGTCTCCGGCATCGTGCAGCGCGACGCGCAGGCGGAGGCGCGTGGCCTCAACATCGTGCAGCTGGGCACGGAGGCGGACCCGCAGGACGGCATCCTGCTGCCGGCGGAGAAGATCCCGGGCGAGGTGCTCAAGCACGGCGACCGCATCAAGGCGTACGTGGTCGGCGTGAACAAGGGCGACAAGCGCGTGCAGGTCAACCTCTCGCGCACGCACCCCGAGCTTGTGCGCGGGCTGTTCGCGCTCGAGGTGCCCGAGGTGGCGGACGGCTCCGTGGAGATCGTCGGCATCGCGCGCGAGGCCGGCCACCGCTCGAAGGTGGCGGTGCGCGCGACGGTCAAGGGCGTGAACGCGAAGGGCGCGTGCATCGGCCCGCGCGGCGCGCGCGTCTCCAACATCATGGACGAGCTCGGCGGGGAGAAGATCGACATCATCGACTGGGACGAGGATCCGGCGAAGTACGTGGGCAACTCGCTCGCGCCGTCGAAGGTGGTCAACGTCGAGGTGCTCGACCGCGAGGCCCAGTCCGCGCGCGTGACGGTGCCGGACTACCAGCTCTCGTTGGCCATCGGCAAGGAGGGCCAGAACGCCCGCCTCGCGGCGCGCCTCACCGGCTGGAAGATTGACATCCGCTCGGACGCCGACGCGAACGAGACGTAAATCTCACCCGTGTGATTCCCATACCCGCTGGAAATATGGTTCCGGCGGGTTTTGGCGTACAGTGTGATACGGCTTGACGTCCGCACGACCGGTGCGGCGAGGGCGGCAGTAAACGGTAGTGAAACTGTGTGGAACGGGAAGGACGCGGATGAGCGGAACACGCAAGCAGCCCATCCGCACCCGTACCTGCATTGCCACCCGGGTCCCGCAGCCTGATACGCAGTTGCTGCGGGTCGTCGCCGATCCGGACGTGCCGGGGAGAGTGCTCGCGGACCCGGCCAGGAAGCTTCCTGGTCGTGGCGCGTGGATCACCCCGACGCTGGACGCAGTTGAGCTGGCGGAACAACGCCGCGCCTTCGGGCGGGCGCTCCGTCTGTCCGCGCAAGCGGATCTAGGTCATGTACGTACGTACCTTGGGTCGTCGCAACGCAACTGCGACGGCGCAACAGACCCAGACGATAAAGGAAAGACCGAACACTGATGAGTACGCAACCATGAAGCAGCATCAGCGATGAAAGTCACTGACCACGTCTAGGGGCCGGTAGCCGGACGGCGCCGTGCTCCTAGCATGAACACCAAGGAGACACGTGCCCGGAAAGCTACGCGTACACGAGTTGGCCAAGCAGCTCGGCGTAACAAGTAAGGAACTGCTCGCCACGCTGAAGGACCAGGGCGAGTTTGTGAAGACGGCGTCCTCGACGATCGAGCCGCCTGTCGTAAAGAAGATGCGGGCTTACTACGCCAAGCAGAACGGCGGCGACGCAGCCGCGGAGGAGAAGGACAAGGCCCCCGCGCCGAAGAAGCCGCCGCTGAAGAAGCCCGGCCAGAACCGCGCCGCGGCCAAGCCCGCGGCCCCGAAGCCGGGTGCGGCGAAGAGCGCGCCGAAGGCCCCGAGCGAACCCGCGCAGTCGCAGCCGGTGCCGACCCCGCCGGAGGAGCCCGCCGCGAAGACAGCGGCCACCGAGCCGACTCCGAAGCCGGCCGGTGCGCCGAAGCCGGGCGCGGCGAAGCCTGCCGCCCCGAAGCCCGCTGGCGCGACGCCGGGCGCGACGCCGGGCGCGAAGCCGGGCGCGAAGCCGGCTGCCCCGAAGCCCGCCGGCGCGAAGCCGGGGGCACCGAAGCCGGGGGCGCCAAAGCCCGCCGCCCCGAAACCCGCGGCGGCGAAGTCGGACGGCCCGACGCCGGGCGGCATGCCCCGCCCGATGCCGAAGCCGGGCGGGCGCCCGCGCGTGGCAAACAACCCGTTCTCCTCGAACACCGGCGGTGGCCAGCGCCCGCCACGCCCGGGCGGGGGACGCCAGGGCCAGGCGCGACCCGGCCAGGGTGGGCCGCGCCCCGGCGGTGCTCGCCAGGGCGGTGGTTCGCGCCCGTCGCCGGCTGACATGCCTGCAGGTCCGTCGCCGACCCAGATGCCGTCCAAGGCGGCGGCACCAGGCGGCCGCGGCCGCGGCGGTGCGGGTGGCGGCCGTGGCCGTGGCGGCCAGGGCGGCGGCCCGAACCGCGGTGGTGGCGCTCCGGGTGCGGGCGGCGGCTTCCGCGGACGCGGCGGTCGTCGCGGCGGCACGGCCGGCGCGTTCGGCCGTCCGGGCGGTGCGCCCGGCAAGCGCCGTAAGTCGAAGGGCCAGAAGCGCGCCGAGTACGAGGAGATGCACAAGCCGAACGTCATCGGCGGCGTGCGCTTGCCCGACGGCGGCGGCCAGACCGTGCGTCTGCGTCAGGGCGCGACCCTGTCGGACCTGGCGGAGAAGATCAACACCGACGCATCCGCGCTCGTGCAGGCCCTGTTCAACCTGGGCGAGATGGTGACGGCGACGCAGTCGGTCTCCGAGGAGACGCTGCAGCTGCTCGGCGCCGAGATCAACTACGAGGTGCAGATCGTCTCGCCCGAGGACGAGGACCGCGAGCTGCTCGAGTCCTTCGACCTGCAGTTCGGCGAGAACGAGGGTGGCGACGAGGCGCTCGAGCAGCGCCCGCCGGTGGTCTCGGTCATGGGCCACGTCGACCACGGCAAGACGCGCCTGCTGGACACGATCCGCAACGCGAACGTGGCCAAGGGCGAGGCCGGCGGCATTACCCAGGGCATCGGCGCGTACCAGACCGAGGTCACCCTCGAGGACGAGCCGCGCAAGATCACGTTCCTGGATACCCCGGGCCACGAGGCGTTCACTGCCATGCGCGCCCGCGGCGCCCAGTCGACGGACCTGGCCATCCTCGTGGTCGCGGCGGACGACGGCGTGATGCCGCAGACCGTCGAGGCGATCAACCACGCCAAGGCGGCGGACCTGCCGATCGTGGTCGCGGTGAACAAGGTGGATAAGCCTGAGGCGCAGCCGGACAAGATCCGCGGCCAGCTCACCGAGTACGGCCTCGTGCCCGAGGAGTACGGCGGCGACACGATGTTCATCGACATCTCGGCGAAGCAGGGCACGGGCATCGAGGACCTCCTCGAGGCCGTGCTGCTCACCGCCGATGCGGCCCTCGAGCTCACGGCGAACCCGGACATGGACGCCCAGGGCGTGGCCATCGAGTCGCACCTCGACCGCGGCCGCGGTCCGGTGTCCACCGTCATCGTCCAGCGCGGCACGCTGCGCGTCGGCGACTCCATCGTCGTCGGCGGCAACTTCGGCCGCGTGCGCCGCATGGTCGACGAGTGGGGCAACGACGTCGAGGAGGCCGGCCCGTCGCGTCCGGTGCAGGTGCAGGGCCTCAACGGCGTGCCCGGCCCGGGCGACAACCTGCTCGTGGTGGAGGACGACCGCGTGGCGCGCCAGATCGCCGCGCAGCGCGACGCCCGCCACCGCGCGGCGATGCAGGCCCGCACGAAGAAGCGCGTCTCCCTGGAGAACCTGGACCAGGCGCTCAAGGAGACGAGCCAGCTCAACCTCATCCTCAAGGGCGACAACGCAGGTTCGGTGGAGGCCCTCGAGGAGGCGCTGCTCAAGATCGAGGTGGACGACGAGGTCGAGGTCAACATCATCGACCGCGGCGTCGGCGCGGTGACGCAGACGAACGTCTCGCTCGCCGCGGCCTCCGACGCCGTGATCATCGGCTTCAACGTCCGCGCCGACGGCAAGGCCACCGAGGAGGCCAACGCCGAGGGTGTGGAGATCCGCTACTACTCGGTGATCTACCAGGCCATCGAGGACGTCGAGAACGCGCTCAAGGGCATGCTCAAGCCCATCTACGAGGAGCGCGACCTCGGCGAGGCGGAGATCCGCCAGATCTTCAAGGCGTCCGCGGTCGGCCTCATCGCCGGCTGCATGGTCACCGAGGGCAAGGTCAAGCGCGGCGCGAAGCTGCGCCTCGTCCGCGACGGCAACGTCATCACCCCGGACGCGACGATCGAGTCGCTGCGCCGGGAGAAGGACGACGTCACCGAGGTGGCCAAGGGCTACGAGTGCGGCATGGTGCTGTCCTACCCGGACATCCAGGTGGGCGACACCATCCAGACCTACGAGATGGTCGAGGTGCCGCGCGACTAGCGTCGCAACGCAATTGCGTATCGACGAGCCCCCGCTCCGCGCGAACCCGCGCTGGGCGGGGGTTAGACTATCGGAAGTTTTGACGAAGGAGTTGACATGGCTGACAACCCCCGCGCCCAGCGCTTGGCAAAGCAGATTCAGACGATCGTGGCCTCTGCCATCGAGCGCGAAATCAAAGATCCCCGCCTCGAGCTGGTGACCGTCACGGACACCCGCGTCACTGGCGACCTGCACGACGCGACGGTGTACTACACCGTCCGCGGCCGCGACATCAACGACGAGCCGGACTACGACCAGGCGGCGGAGGCGCTGCACCGCGCCCGCGGGCAGATCCGCAAGATCGTGGGCGACCAGCTCAACGTGCGGTTCACCCCGACGATCGCGTTCGAGCGCGACACCGTGCCGGAGTCCTCGGCGCACATGGAGGAGCTGCTCAACCGCGCCCGCGCGCGCGACGAGGAGCTGGCGAAGCTGCGCGAGCACGCGACCCCGGCGGGGGAGAGCGACCCGTACAAGCGGCCCGGCGACGCGGCCGCGGAGTAGCACATGGCGTCGTTGTTTCCCAGGGCGGCCGCGCAGTTCGAGGCCGTCGCTGACCGCCTGCGCGCGGCCGAGAAGGTGAGCGTGGTCGCGCACGTCAAGCCGGACGCGGACGCGGTCGGCTCGGCCTGCGCGCTCGTCGGCGGGCTGCGCCAGCTCGGCGTGGACGCGTCCGCGCACATCGGCCAGCCGCTGCCGCACTCGGCGAACCTGCGCACCGTGCCCGGCGTCGACGAGATCGCTTACGGCACGCCGCTGCCGAAGGACGGGCTCGTGGTCACCGTGGACTGCGCCTCCGTCGACCGCACCGGGGCCTTCCAGCCCGCGATCGAGGCGGACCCGTCGCGGGTGGTGGTCATCGACCACCACAAGACGAACCCAGGCTTCGGCGGGCTCAACCTCATCGTGGATTCGGAGTCCACGACGACGATGATCCGCGAGCTGTTCGCCTACCTCGGCGTCGAGCTGGACACCGACCTCGCGTACTGCCTCTACGCGGGCCTGGTCACGGACACGGGCAGCTTCCGCTGGGGCAGCCCGCGCATGCACGCGCTCGCCGGGGAGCTCATGGGATACGGGCTGAACACGCGCCAGATCGCGCTCGACCTTATGGACACGATGAGCGCCGTCGACCTCCAGCTCATGGGGGCGGTGCTCGCCGAGACCCAGATCATCCCCGCCCACGGGCTCGACATCGCCGTGCTCACCATCCCGCTGCCGCTGCACGCGCGGATGAGCCAAACCGCGGTCGAGGCCGTCATCGACTACGCCCGCGCGCTCGAGGGCACCGACGTTGGCGTGGTGCTCAAGCAGCAGGCGCCGGAGTACTGGGCGCTCTCGCTGCGCTCGACGGTCGTCGACGTCTCCCGTGTGGCCGCGCGCCTCGGCGGCGGGGGCCACCGCGCTGCCGCCGGCTACTCCGCGGCGGGCAGCAGGGAGGAGATCGTGCGCGAGCTTATCGACGCGATCCCGGAACCCACCGCACCCCAGCCCCAGGCGTAGCGGCATGGCCCACACACAGCCCGCAAACGTCGGCCGGGAGATCCTGCGCCTCGCTCTGCCCGCGCTCGGGGTGCTCGCCGCCAACCCGCTCTACCTGCTGCTGGACACCGCGGTGGTGGGCCGCCTGGGCACGGCCGAGCTGGCCGCCCTCGCCGCCGGCGCGGCAGTGCAGTCCACCGTGACCACGCAGCTGACGTTCCTCTCGTACGGCACGACCGCGCGCAGCTCGCGTTTCTTCGGCGCGGGCCGGCGCGAGGACGCCGTCGCGGAGGGGGTGCAGGCGACGTGGGTGGCCTTGGCCGTCGGCACGGTGCTTGCGCTCATCGTCGGCGTCTTCGCCGAGCCGATCGCCACCGCGCTATCCGGCCACGCCGACACCGGCGCGCTCGCGGCGACGTGGATGCGGGTGAGCGCGTTCGCGGTGCCGCTCACGCTCGTGATCATGGCCGGCAACGGCTGGATGCGCGGGGTGCAAAACACCCGGCTGCCGTTCCTGCTCACGCTGTGTGGGCTCGTCCCCGGCGCGGTGGCGCTGCCGCTGCTCGTGAGGCGCTTCGGGCTCGTCGGCTCGGCGGTGGCCAACCTCCTCGGCATGGGCATCACCGCGGCGCTGTTCCTCGTCGTGCTCACCCGCGAACACGGGAAGTACGGCGGGAGCTGGGCGCCGCGCTGGGACGTCATCCGGCGCCAACTCGTGCTCGGACGCGACCTCATCGTGCGCTCCCTGTCCTTCCAGGTCTCGCTGCTCACCGCCGCGGCGGTCGCGGGGCGCTTCGGCGTGGCGGCGCTCGCCGCGCACCAGCTCATGCTGCAGCTGTGGAACTTCCTCACCCTCGTGCTCGACTCGCTGGCGATCGCTGCCCAGACGCTCACGGGCTCCGCCCTCGGGCGCGGCGGCGCCGACGAAGCCCGCGCGGTGGGGGCGCAGGCCCTGCGGTACTCGATGATCTTCGCGGTGGGGCTCGCCGCCGTGTTCGCCGTGTTCGGCAGGCAGATTCAGGGGTTGTTCACGGACGACCCGGAGGTCGTCGATACGCTGCAGGCTCCGTGGTGGCTGCTCATCGCGATGATCGTGGCGGGCGGCGCCGTCTTCGCCCTCGACGGGGTGCTGCTCGGTGCGTCCGACGCCGCGTTCCTGCGCAACCTCACGCTGTTCTCGCTGCTCGGCGTGGCGCTGCCGATTATCTTGGCATCAGGCGCGTTCGGCTGGGGACTCACCGGGATCTGGGTGGGCCAGCTCGCGCAGGTGCTCGCGCGGCTCGTGGGCGTGGTGTGGCGGTTCCGCTCGATGCGCTGGGCCGTCGCGGGCGTGTCCGACGGAAGGACGGAGTAATGACAACAACCTTGTGGGCAGTGAGCGACCTGCATGCGGCGGTGAAGCGCAACGGCCCCCACATCGACTCGATCCGGCCGGCTGACCCGTCGGACTGGCTCATCGTCGCCGGCGACGTCGCCGAGCGCCAGGAGCTGATCACCCAGGTGATGGGGGAGCTCGCCGAGCGCTTCGACACCGTCATCTGGGTGCCCGGCAACCACGAGCTGTTCTGCCGCTCGGCGGACCGGCACCGGGGCCGCGAGAAGTACACGATGCTCGTGCAGTCGATGCGCTCGCTCGGCGTGATCACCCCGGAGGACCGCTACCCGGTGTTCGGCGGCGTCACCGTGTGCCCGCTGTTCACCCTGTACGACTACTCGTTCCGCGCCCACGACCTGAGCGTCGAGGACGCCCTCGCGGCCGCCCACGAGAAGAACGTGGTGATGACGGACGAGATCGCAATCGCCCCGTTCGTGGACATCCGCGCCTGGTGCTGGGACCGCCTCGCCTACACGACGAAACGGCTCTCGCGCATCAGCGGACCGACGATCCTGATCAACCACTGGCCGCTCGTGCAGGAGCCGGTGCAGCAGATGCGCTGGTCCGAGATCGCGCTGTGGTGCGGCACCCGGCACACCCGCACGTGGCCGCAGCGCTACGGCGCGCAGCAGGTGATCTACGGCCACCTGCACATGCCCGGCGTGACGGTCGTCGACGGCGTGGAGCACATCGAGGTCTCACTCGGCTACCCGCGCGAGTGGGAGCGCCACCCGTCCGGGCAGCCGTTCCCGTACCCGGTGATGGAGGTTCAGCTGTGATGCAGGACCTCTCACTGTTTCCGCCGGAGGCGCGCTGCGTTTTCCACCTCACCGACGACGCGGGCGATCTCACCCACTACGAGCACCTGCACCCGGATGAGCGCAACGTGGTCAAGGCCGCCGTCGACGTGCGCAAGGGCGAGTTTGGCGACGCCCGATGGTGCGCCCACCAGGCACTTCGCGAGCTCGGCGTGGCCGCCAGCGGCGCGATCCTGCGCGGGGAGCGCGGCATGCCACTGTGGCCGGAGGGATACACCGGCTCGCTCACCCACACCGACGGGCTGCGCGCGGCGGTGGCGGCCTCGACCCGCCACGTGCACTCGATGGGCCTCGACGCTGAGCCGGCGGAGCCGCTGCCCGCGGGCGTACTCCACTCCATCGCCAGCGAAACCGAGATCGCCATGGTCGAGCGCATGCGCGCCGCCGGCCACGAGTGGGCGGACAGGCTGCTGTTCTGCGCCAAGGAAGCCACCTACAAGTGCTGGTACCCGATGACGCGCAGGTGGCTCGACTTCGACGAGGCCGAGATCGAGCTGCGCGCCGACGGCACGTTCATCTCCCAGCTGCTCGCCCGCCCGGCGCCGGTGCCCATGTTCGAGGGGCGCTGGGTCGTGCGCGGTGGCTACGTCATCGCGTCGACGTACGTGCGGTAGGGGCGGCTCCCCACCTAGGCGAGAAGGGGCAGCCAACGCACCCCAACACACCCCGGAAACACGCCCCCAGCCGCTACAGCGTCGACGGCCGCGCCACAAACACCGTCGCCAGCCGCTTGCCCTGCTCCTTCACCAGCGCCACCGCACGTCCGTCCGGCCCGACCGCGGCGTGCACGCCCTTGAGCCCCCGCGGCTCGAGCCATTTGCCCATCGCCAGCGCCGCGTACTCCTCCTCCGTCACGTCGAGGACCGGCCACGCGCGAGTGAGGGCCTCGTCGAGGGTGAGGGAAAGCGCCGGGGCGTCCTCGAGCTGGTCCAGGGTGCGCGCGGCGGAGATGGTGAAGGGGCCGACCCGGAGGCGTCGCAACGCAATGAGATGCCCGCCTACGCCGAGGGCGGCGCCGAGGTCGCGCCCGAGCGAGCGGACGTAGGTGCCGGAGGAGCAGTGGACCCGCGCGTCGGCGTCGACGACGCCGTCGTGGCGGCGCATCTCGGCGAGGTCGAAGGCGTGGATGGTGACCGGCCGCGCCGGGATGTCTACCTCCTCGCCCGCGCGCGCAAGCTCGTGGGCGCGCCGGCCGCCGATCTTGATTGCGGAGACCTTCGACGGCACCTGCATGATTTCGCCGGTCAGCCGCGCGACTTCGGCGCGGATCGCCTCGTCGGTGACCGCGGAGGCGTCGTGCGTGTCGACGACGTCCCCTTCGGCGTCGTCCGTCGTCGTCGAGGCACCGAGGCGGATCGTCGTCTCGTAGACCTTGTCGTGCGCGACGAGGTGGGCGAGCAGCTTCGTGCCCCGCTCGATGCCGGCGACGAGGACGCCCGTGGCCATGGGGTCGAGCGTGCCGGCGTGGCCGACCTTGCGGGTGCCGAAGATGCGGCGCAGGCGGGCCACGACGTCGTGGCTGGTCAGGCCCTGCGGCTTGTCAACGACGACAATGCCGGAGGCTGCGAGGGGATCGTTCATGGGTGTCGAGTATGCCGTAGTGTGTCCCAGGTGGACATTCTGCGTGGGCTTGCAAACGTGCCGGAATCCTTCGCGGAGACCGGCACGGTGGTCACTATCGGCGTCTTCGACGGGGTGCACCGCGGCCACCAGCTGCTGATTTCGCAGGCGGTCGCCACCGCGCGGGAGCTCGGCGTGCCGTGCGTGGTGATGACGTTCGACCCGCACCCCGTGACCATTTTCGCCCGGGAGCACGCCCCGGCCGCGCTCATGCCGCTCGACGAGCGCGCCCGCCACATCGCGGAGCTCGGGGTGGACGACCTGCTGGTGATCGACTTCCGCGAGGAGCTCGCCGGCATGAGCCCCGAAGACTACGTCACCGAGGTACTCGCCGGGCTGCTGCACGCCAAGCGCGTGGTGGTGGGGGAGAACTTCACGTTCGGGCGCGACGCCGCGGGAACGGCGTCGACGATGGCGCAGCTCGGCAGCGCCGCGGGCATCGAGGTCGACGTCGTGCAGCTGCTTGCCGACGGCGGCGTGCGCGTCTGCTCTACGGCCATCCGCGAGCAGCTGTCCGGCGGCGACGTTCACGCCGCGACGGAGTTCATGGGGCGGCACTTCTCCGTCATCGCCCCGATCGAGCGCGGCGCCGGCCGCGGCGGCAAGGAGCTGGGGTACCCGACGGCGAACCAGTACGCCCCCGAAACCTCCGCCGTTCCCGCGGACGGGGTGTACGCCGGCTGGCTCACCATCATCGACGGCGCGACCGCCGGGCCGATCGACGGCGACATGGAGCCGGGCATGCGCTACCCGGCGGCGATCTCGGTGGGCACGAACCCCACGTTCGGGGACGCGCGCCGCAGCGTGGAATCGTTCGTCCTCGACCGGGACGCCGACCTGTACGGGCGTCTGGCGCGCGTCGAGTTCGTGGGCAAGGTCCGCGACATGGTGAAGTTCAACTCCGTCGACGAGTTGCTCGATAACATGGCCCGTGACGTGCGCACCACCCGCGAAATCCTAGGAGTGTAAATGGCCCGCAAGCTCATCTTGGACGTAGACACCGGCATTGACGACGCGCTGGCGATCGCCTACGCGCTCGCCTCGCCGGAGCTCGAGCTCATCGGCGTGACGTGCACGTACGGCAACGTCGAGGTGGACCAGGCTGTGCGCAACTCGCTCGCCATCCTCGAGCTGTTCGGCCGCCGCGACATCCCCGTCTACGCCGGCCCGCAGCCGGACGGCTTCGAGGTCATGGAGATTTCCCAGTTCATCCACGGCGTCAACGGCGTGGGGGAGGCGCCGCTTTACGACGCAGAACGTTCCGTCGAACCTGCCTCCGCCGTCGACTTCATGGTCCGGGCCGCCCACCACTACGGCGACGACCTTGTCATCGTGCCGGTCGGCCCGCTCACCACGGTCGCTGCCGCGGTGGAGCAGGACCCCGCGTTCGCCGAGCGGGCCCACATCGTGTGCATGGGCGGCGCCCTGACCGTGCCCGGCAACGTCACCGCCTACGCGGAGGCGAACATCAACCAGGACCCGGACGGGGCGGACCGGGTGTTCCGCGCGTGCAAAGACATCACGATGATCGGCCTCGACGTCACGCTGCAGACGCTGCTCACCGTGGTGGAGTCGGAGGAGTGGGAAAAGCTCAACACCGCGGGCGGGGACTTCCTGGCCAAGGCGACGAACTACTACATCAAGGCGTACGAGACCACCGCGCCCCACCTCGGCGGCTGCGGGCTGCACGACCCGCTCGCCGTGGCGGTCGCCGCCGATCCGACGCTCGTGTCCACCCTGCCCATCAACCTCAAGGTGGACACGGACGGCCCGACGCGGGGGCGCACCATCGGCGACGAGATGTGTCTCAACGACCCGGTGAAGTCCGCCCACGTGGCCATCGACGTCGACGTGGAGCGCTTCCTCGCCGAGTTCATGCAGCGGCTCACCGGTTTGGCCCGCGAGACCCCGGTCGTGTAACCTCACCTTGTCCTGCGCGCGACTGCGGTCCGCAGTGGTTGCGCGCGGCTGAACTACGTGAACGAGTGCGGACTGCAATAAAGGAGAACCCTCGATGGCTCTGACCACTGAGAAGAAGGCCGAGATCCTCAAGGCCTACGGCCTGCACGAGACCGACACCGGCTCCCCGGAGGCCCAGATCGCGCTGCTCACCGAGCGCATCAACAACCTTACCGAGCACCTGAAGGAGCACCAGCACGATCACCACTCCCGCCGTGGCCTGCTGCTGCTCGTCGGTCGCCGCCGCAGCCTGCTGAAGTACCTGCGCGAGAACAACGTGGACCGCTACCGCGACCTCATCGCGCGCCTCGGCCTGCGCCGCTAATTGGGCGAAGCTGCCGTCGATACGCAGCCGCCCGAACAATCGCCCCACCTGCATGGTGGGGCGATTTTTGTTATGATCATTGGCCGTTGCACGAGCACAGACGACCGGCGGCACCGATGATCGCCGACAACCTTCGAAGGAGAGAGATCCTTTTGAGCTTCACACCGAACAACAGCTTCGACGTCAACGTCGACGAGGACTTCGGCCTCACCGAGGCTGTGGCCACCCTGGACAACGGCGACTTTGGCACCCGCACCGTGCGGTTCGAGACCGGCCAGCTCGCCCGCCAGGCCGACGGGTCCGTGACCACGTACCTCGACGAGGAGACGATGCTGCTGGCCACCACCACGGCGTCGAACCAGCCGCGCGAGGGCTTCGACTTCTTCCCGCTCACCGTGGACGTCGAGGAGCGCATGTACGCCGCGGGCAAGATCCCGGGCTCCTTCTTCCGCCGCGAGGGCCGCCCGTCGACGCAGGCGATCCTCGCCTGCCGCCTCATCGACCGCCCGCTGCGCCCCACCTTCGTCAAGGGCCTGCGCAACGAGGTGCAGGTTGTCATCACCGTGCTCTCCCAGCACCCGGAGGAGTACTACGACGTCGTGGCCATCAACGGTGCGTCCGCCGCAACGCAGCTGTCCGGCCTGCCGGTCTCCGGCCCCGTCGGCGGCGTGCGCATGGCGCTGCTCGCGGACGACAAGCACCCGGAGGGCCAGTGGGTCGCGTTTCCGAACCACGAGCAGCACGAGCGCTGCCTCTTCGAGATGGTGGTCGCGGGCCGCATGGTCGAGCGCAAGCGCGGCCGCAAGACCGAGGAAGACGTCGCCATCATGATGGTGGAGGCTGGCGCTGGCGTGAACGTTGTCAAGCAGGTCGAGGCCGGCTACCCGGCGCCGACCGAGGCGACCGTCGCCGAGGGCCTCGAGGCCGCGAAGCCGTTCATCGAGACGCTGTGCCGCGCGCAGCGCGCCCTCGCCGACGAGGTGGCCAAGGATACGAAGGAGTTCCCGCTCTTCCCGGCCTACTCCGACAAGGTCTTTACCGCGGTGGAGAAGAAGTCCGCGAAGAAGCTGGCGAAGCTGCTCACCATTAAGGGCAAGGCCGAGCGCGACGACGCGACGAACGCGTACATGGAGGAGATCGAGGAGCAGCTGCTTGACACCTTCGACATCGACGACGACGACCGCGAGGCCGTCGCGGCCGCCTCGAAGGAGATCCGCGCCGCCTACAACGCGGTGATGAAGCAGATCGTGCGCGAGAAGATCCTCTCCGAGGGCTTCCGTATCGACGGCCGAGGGCTCACCGACATCCGCGACCTCGAGGTGGAGGTCCAGCTCGTTCCGCGCGCCCACGGCTCCGCCCTGTTCGAGCGCGGCGAGACGCAGATCCTCGGTGTGACCACGCTGGACATGCTGAAGATGGAGCAGCACATCGACTCCCTCACCCCGGAGGACTCGAAGCGCTACATCCACCACTACAACTTCCCGCCGTACTCCACCGGCGAGACGGGCCGCGTCGGTTCCCCGAAGCGCCGCGAGATCGGCCACGGCGCGCTCGCCGAGCGCGCACTGCTGCCGGTGATCCCGCCGCGCGAGGAGTTCCCGTACACCATCCGCCAGGTCTCCGAGGCGCTCGGCTCGAACGGCTCGACCTCGATGGGCTCCGTCTGCGCGTCGACGCTGTCGCTCTACAACGCGGGCGTGCCGCTGGCCGCCCCGGTTGCCGGCATCGCGATGGGCCTCGTCTCCGGCGAGGTTGATGGCGAGACCGAGTACGTCGCGCTCACCGATATCCTCGGCGCCGAGGACGCGTTCGGTGACATGGACTTCAAGGTCGCCGGCACCCGCGAGTTCATCACGGCCCTGCAGCTGGACACGAAGCTCGACGGCATCCCGTCGAGCGTGCTTGCCGATGCCCTGAACCAGGCGCGCGACGCCCGCGAGGCGATCCTGGACACCATGTCCGAGGTCATCGAGGGCCCGGACGAAATGAGCCCGCTCGCGCCGAAGATCACCACGGTGAAGGTGCCCGTATCCAAGATCGGCGAGGTCATCGGCCCGAAGGGCAAGACCATCAACCAGATCACGGAGGATACCGGCGCCGAAGTGTCCATCGAGGACGACGGCACGGTGTTCGTCTCGGCCGCCTCAGGCGAGGCCGCGGACGCGGCGGTGGAGAAGATCAACGCGATTGCCAACCCGCAGCTGCCGAAGGTCGGCGAGCGCTACCTGGGCACCGTGGTCAAGACCGTCGCGTTCGGCGCGTTCGTCTCCATCATGCCGGGCACCGACGGCCTCATCCACATCTCCAACCTGGGCGGCAACACCCGCGTGGAAAACGTCGAGGACGTCATCCACGTCGGCGACAAGGTCGAGGTTGAGATCCGCGACATCGACAACCGCGGCAAGATCTCGCTCGTGCCCGTAGAGGACGGCGAGTAAGCCAGTTTTCGGGTGGGGGAGGGCCTCCGAGGGAATGAGGACACATTTGCCCTCATTCCCTCGGAGGCCCTCCCCCTACTTCTGGAAGTCGACGACGAGGCGCGTCGGATTGTCCAGGAAGTAGAGGTGGTACGGGCGCTTCGCGTCGAGGCCGACGACGTACTGGGCGTCCGCCTCGAAGATCCCGCCGTTTTTCACCTGGAGGATGCTGCCCGCGGCGACGCCGTCGGAATTGGCCTTCTCCACCTCCGGGCCGTCCCACACCTGGCTGAGCGGCACGCCCTGGATGATCATGCCGAAGTACGCGTTCCCTGCCGGCACGAGCGGGTAGCCGGAGGCCTGCTGGCGCGGGTCGTCGTCGTAGCCGGCGATAACTCCCGGCCGGCCGGTGCCGGAAAACTCGATGACGAGGCGGTCGACATCGTCGTGGGCGCCCGCGCGGATGTCTTCGATGCGCTGCTTGGCCGCGTAGGAATCGAGCCGCGTGCCCTCGAGTGTGAACGGGGCGACTGGGCCTGCGGCAGCCGGGGCGGGGGCCGCGGCGGCCTGCGCCGGCGAAGTGGGGGTAACCGTCGAGACGACCGACTCCGTCACCCGCTCGGCCGGACTCGTCGCCGTTTCGCGTTCGGTCTCGGTCACCGTGGTCGTCGCGGTTCCGTTACCGGCGCTGCAGCCTGCGAGCAGTAGGCCGGCGCCGAGCAGCAGGGCGGTGGCGTGGCGGGGTGTCGTGTCGTCTCTCGTGGCTCCTCTCATAGCTCCCAGACTAGCCGGGCTACCATGGCCTGCGGACGCAAACAGAAAGGACGCGCATGTTGAAGGTCGGAGTGTTGGGCGCCAAGGGCCGGGTCGGCTCGGCGGTCGTCGCCGGGGTGAACAAGGAGGAGGACCTCGAGCTCGCCGCCGAGATCGGCAGCGGCGACGAGCTGCAGCAGCTTCTCGACGCCAAGGTGGACGCCATCGTGGACTTCACCACCCCGGGCGCGGTGATGGGCAACCTCGAGTTCTGCATCAACCACGGCATCCACTGCGTCGTGGGCACGACCGGCTTCGACGACGAGCGCTACCAGCAAGTGCGCGACTGGTGCGCCGCCAACGAGGGCGTCGGCGTGCTCATCGCCCCGAACTTCGCCATCTCGGCCGTGCTCACCATGGCGTTCGCCCGCCAGGCCGCGCCGTTCTTCGAGTCTGCCGAGGTCGTCGAGTTCCACCACCCGAATAAGCTCGACGCGCCGAGCGGCACGGCGGTGAAGACGGCGCAGGGGATTGCGGAGGCTCGTCGAGAAGCGAACATGCCCGCGATGCCGGACAAGACCGAGCAGGCGCTCGACGGCGCGCGCGGCGCCGACGTCGACGGGGTGCCGGTGCACGCCGTGCGCATGCAGGGCATGGTGGCGCACGAGGAGGTCATCTTCGGCACCACCGACCAGTCGCTGACGATCCGGCAGGACTCCTACGGCCGCGAGTCTTTTGTCCCGGGGGTGCTCACCGGCGTGCGCGAGGTGGCGAACCACCCGGGCCTGACCATCGGCCTCGACGAATACCTCGGGCTGTAGATGCGGGTGCAACTCGTCGCCGCGACGTCGCTGCGCATCCCCGGCCCGGAGGGCATGACGGACGGCGAGGCCACCATCGCGCACGCCGCCTTGTCCGACATCGCGCCGGAGGGGCTGTTGCATTCGCTTATCGACGACGACCGCACCGGCCTGCTCGACCACGCCGGGGCGAGCCTGCACATCCGGGGGATCTCGCGCGACGCGGCCCACGCCCTCGAGGCCGCGCCCGGGCTGCACGTCACCCTGCGCGCGGACGAGGGGTTCGTCGTGCCGGCGGTTATCGCCGGGGACGAGGAGCTCGCGCGCATGTTCCGCACCGCGGTGGAAGACATTCACTTCGTGCAGGGGGAGCTCGGCGCCGCAGTGGAGGAGCAGCTCGCCGGGGAGGCGAACGCGCTGCTGCGGCGCAAGCGCGCGGCGGAGGCGGTGCGCGCGCTCGCGCCCGCCGCGGCCGCGGTCCAGGCCGTGGCCTCCGGGTCCTACCGCGCGTGGCGGGAGTTCGTGGCGGACCACGATGGGCCGTACGAGCACGAGGAGACCCGCGCGGTGGCGGAAGCGGTACTCAAGGTCATGCGGGGCGAGGCGCCGCGGCTGTTTGGCGATTTGGGCGCCGAAGGCCGTCGATAAGCAATTGCGCTGAGTGGGCAGGTATCCTACTTGCCCATGGGCACATCACTGAAAGCTGATCGAGGCGCCGATATCTTCGGCTCCGTTTGCGTCGCTATGGTCACGCCGTTTGATTCCGACGGTGAACTCGACCTCGGCGCAGGACGCGATCTCGCTGCCCACTTGGTAGAAAACGGAATCGATTCACTAGTGCTCGCGGGCACGACGGGCGAATCCCCGACGACGACGGACGAAGAGAAGGTCGCGCTGCTGCGCGCCGTGCGCGACGAGGTGGGGGATAACGCCCGCATCGTCGCCGGTGCCGGGTCGAACAACACCCGGCACGCGGTTGCGATGGCGAAGGCCGCGCAGGAGGCGGGGGCGGACGGCCTGCTGGTGGTCACCCCGTACTACTCCAAGCCCTCGCAGGAAGGCGTGTACGCGCACTTCGAGGCGGTGGCCCAAGCGACCGACCTGCCCGTCTGCCTGTACGACATCCCGGGCCGCTCCGGCATCGCCATCGCTCCGGACACCGTCCGCCGCCTGGCGGAGGTGCCCACGATCCAGGCGATGAAGGACGCGAAGGGCGATTTCCTCGAGGCCGCGGCGCTCATGCACGAGACGGGTCTGGTCTGGTACTCGGGCGACGACCCGCTGAACCTGCCGTGGCTGGCGGCCGGCGCGACCGGCGTCATCTCGGTGGTGGGGCACGCCGCCCCACGGGCCCTGCGGGAACTAGTGAACGCATTCGAGGCCGGCGACCTCGCCCGTGCGCGGGAGATCAACGCCACCACGCTCAACCTGCTGGCGCGCCAACAGGGCGCGCTCGGCGGCGTGACATTCGCAAAGGCAGCCCTGCGACTGCAGGGCATCGACGTGGGAGACCCGCGCCTGCCGGTGGCTGCAGCCACCGACGAGCAGGTCGAGCGGCTCCGCGACGAGATGAAGAAGGCTGGAGTCCTATAGATATGAACGAACCCCGCAATCGCGCACGCAAGGTGACGCGAAAGGCTGGACCGCCGGAGGCGTCCGACCAGCAGCCCGTGTTCCAGGCACCGGAGGCAGCGCCGATCGAGCGCCCGGG
Organism: Corynebacterium jeddahense; assembly: GCF_028609865.1. NCBI lineage: Bacteria > Bacillati > Actinomycetota > Actinomycetes > Mycobacteriales > Corynebacteriaceae > Corynebacterium > Corynebacterium jeddahense. The sequence goes on along the minus strand of NZ_CP063194.1, from coordinate 1,582,810 downwards.
CGCCGGTGACGGCGGCGACGCTGGCGCCGGTGCCGGTGCCGGTGCCGGTGCTGGCGCCGCCGAGGTCCGCGCCGACAACGGCGGCAACGACAACGGCGGCCGAGACAACGGCGGCAACGACAACGGCAACGGCCGCGACAACGGCAACGACAGCGGCAACGGGGGTGGCCGCAGCCGGCGCCGCGGTCGCGGCCGGGGCAACGGTGGCCGCGGTAACGGCAACGGCGGCCACGGCGGCGAGGGCCGCGGTAACGGCAACGGCGGCCACGGCCGCGGCGGCAACGGCGGCGGGCGCCGCAACCCGGTGAAGTCCATGCAGGGCGCGGACCTGACGAAGCGCCTGCCCGCCCCGGCGAAGCTGGCCAAGGACACGCTGCGCATCTACGCGCTCGGCGGCATCTCGGAGATCGGCCGCAACATGACGGTCTTCGAGTACAACGGGCGCCTGCTCATCGTGGACTGTGGCGTGCTGTTCCCGAACTCGGACGAGCCGGGCGTGGACCTCGTGCTGCCGGACTTCGGGCCGATCGAGAACAAGCTGGACAAGGTCGACGCGCTCGTGGTCACCCACGGCCACGAGGACCACATCGGCGCGATCCCGTGGCTGCTCAAGCTGCGCAACGACATCCCGATCTACTCCTCGAAGTTCACCAACGCGCTCATCGCCGCGAAGACGCAGGAGCACCGCCAGCGCCCGAAGCTGCACGACGTGAACAAGGACTCCGAGGTCACTGTCGGCCCGTTCCGCCTGCGCTTCTGGCACGTCGGCCACTCCATCCCCGAGTGCCTCGGCCTCTCGATTAAGACGGGCGCTGGCCACGTGGTGATGACCGGCGACATCAAGGTGGACCAGACCCCGTACGACGGCAAGCCGACGGACATCCCGGCCCTGGCCCGCTACGGCGACGAGGGCATCGACCTGTTCATGTGCGACTCCACGAACGCCACCATCCCGGGCATCTCCGCCTCAGAGGCCGGCATCGAGGAGACGCTCACCCGGCTAGTCGCGGGCGCGCGCCAGCGCGTGGTCATCGCGTCGTTTGCCTCGAATGTCTCGCGCGTGCAGATGGCGGTCAACGCCGCCGTGGCCAACAACCGCAAGGTGGCGTTCAACGGCCGCTCCATGCTGCGCAACATGGAGATCGCCGAGAAGATGAACCTGCTCAAGGCGCCGAAGGGCACGATTATCCCGATCGAGGAGGCCGCGAAGATGGCGCCGCACAAGACGGTGCTCATCACCACCGGCACCCAGGGTGAGCCGATGGCGGCGCTGTCGCGCATGTCGCGCCGCGAGCACCGCCAGATCACCATCCACGACGGCGACACGATCATCCTGTCGTCCTCGCTCATCCCGGGTAACGAGGAGGCCGTCTTCGCCGTGATCAACAACCTCGCCCAGATCGGCGCGAACGTGATCACGAACTCCGAGGCGCACGTCCACGCGTCCGGCCACGGCTACGCGGGCGAGCTGCTCGCGCTCTACAACGCGGCGCGCCCGCGCAACGCGATGCCGGTGCACGGCGAGTGGCGCCACATGCGCGCGAACAAGGAGCTCGCGATCTCCACCGGCGTGAAGCCGTCGAACACCGCGCTCGCCCAGAACGGCGTGGTCGTGGACATGCACAAGGGCCAGATCAAGGTCGCGGGCCAGTACCAGGTGGGCCAGCTCTACGTCGACGGCACGACCATGGGCGATGTCGACCCGGACGTGCTCGCCGACCGCACCTCGCTCGCCTCCGGCGGTGTCGTGTCCATCACCTGCGTTATCGACGACCGCACGGGCCGCCTGCTCGAAGCCCCGCAGGTGTCCACCACGGGTTACTCCGACGACGACCGCGACTTCAACAAGAAGGTCGTCGAGGGCGTCGAGGCCGTCATGGGCGACCTCGCCGCCGAGGGCGAGAACGACCCGTTCCGCATGGTGCAGCAGATCCGCCGCAAGGTCTCGCGCGCGATCGAGCAGAACTACAAGCGCCAGCCGGTGATCCTCCCGACGGTGGTGCCGATGTCCTCGGACAACCACGCCGCCTCCGACGACGAGATCGCGGCGACGCGCGAGTCGCGCTAGGAGCAGTTCGCTTCTCGACGCTCCTTCGGCAGGGCCACCGTAACGGCGGCCCTGCCTTTCGTGATGTAAGGGATATGAGACCTTCACAACCAGCGCTCACCCTTGTCGCCCTCGCCACCGCCGTTGCCACCGCCCCCGGCGTCCTACCCGCGGCGGGCGCGGCGGAGCGGGTCCACGAGCTGCAGCCGGGAACCACGGTGCCTTACGATCCCGGCTACACCGGCTCTTGGCTGAGCTACGACGTGGTGCGGCCGGGGGACAAGGACTTCTTCCACGGAGGCGATGGCGCCATCCGGGTGCTGGGGCGCTTCGACGCTGATCAGATTCTCTGCATGCATTACAAGGGCGGGTTTGGTGGGTGCTACGTCGAGGGGAAGACGGTGACCGACCTCGGCTACGGGCCGGCGGGCCGCGTGGTCACCACCGACCCGGTGTGGGCAGCGTTCGCCCCGGTGATTCGGGTGCTCAACGACCTGTACGCCAAGATCTTCGCGGTCGCGTGGAACGCGGGCATCCTGCCCGCGTCGATGTAGCACGCAGTTCACCACCCCGCCCCGCCGCACCACACCGTGCCGCGGGGCTAAGCTCGGGCGCATGTCTTTTGCGCAGAAAGAACGTGAACGCCTCGCCGAGCTCTTCCTCGAGGTCGGCCCGGATGCGCCGACGCTGAACGAGGGCTGGGTGACACGCGACCTCGCGGTGCACCTGCTCATCCGCGAGTCCAAGCCCGCCGCGGCGCCCGGCATCTTCGTCGACGCGCTCTCGGGCGTGACGGAGAAAGAGACCGAGAAGCAGATGGCCCGCCCGTACGAGGATGTCGTGCGCGAGTGGGCAGCCGGCCCACCGGTGTGGCTGAAGCCGCTCAACACTGCGATGAACACCTCCGAGCACTTCATCCACCACGAGGACGTGCGTCGCGGCGGGGGAGTGGTGGCGCCGCGCGAATTTTCCCGGGCGGTGAACGAGGAGCTTTTCGCGCTGGCGAAGCGCTTCGGGCGAATGACGCTGCGCAAGGCGCCCGTGCCCGTGATCCTCACCCCGCCGGACATGCCGCCGGCCACGCTGGGGGACAAGGCCGGTGTGGCCGAGCGTGGGGACAACGTACTGCGCGTCGCCGGTGAGCCGGGGGAGCTGCTGCTCTGGGTGTCGGGGCGCGACGCCGTCGAGGTGGAGAAGTCCGGCGCGGTAGACGCGTGCAAAGACTTCACTGTCAAGATGTAGCGCTTGACCGGCGCGCGCCGGTGTGGCGTATGGGGAAAATGTGACTTAAGGCGTTAGAGTTACACCCATGTCTGTCAAAAACACCGCACCGCGCTCGTCTCGGTCTCCCTCCCGCCGCCCGGCGGACGGCACCCGCTACGGCGGTCCGGTGTCGATGACGCACCCGCCGACATCCTCCAACGTCGCCGCCGACACCGCCGACGAGCGCGTCGGCTCCGCCTACAAGGCCGTGGGCAGCTCGCTCGGCGCCGCAGCGCGCGGCGTCGGCGCGTTCTTCCGCCGCGACCACGAACCCGAGGAACACGAGGATTTCTTCGAGCCCGAGCGTGACGACGACGCCCCGCGCGAGCGCCGCGGCCGCCGTGCACCCCGCGAGGAGGAGGCCGAGGAGCGCGCACCCCGCGAGCCCCGGTTTGGCAACGGGGGCCCGAGCACGTTCGAGACCCACGCCGACGCGTGGGGCCTCATCCTCATCGGCCTCGCCGCCGTGATCGGCGGCTCCGTGTGGTTCGACGTGGCGGGGCCGGTCGGCGACCTCATCTCCACGGGGACGCACTGGCTCATCGGCGCGGGCGCGCTCATCCTGCCCGTCGTCCTTGTGGGCGTGGCGCTTGCGCTCATGCTCAACGTGCGCGCGAGCGACGAGGTGCGCGCCCGCGTCACGCTCGGATTTAGCATCATCGCGCTCGGCATGCTCGGGCTCGTTCACGTCTTCGCCGGAAACCCCTCGGCGTGGTCGGAGCGCAAGACCGCCGGCGGCGTGATCGGTGCGTTCACCGGCGGTCTGCTCGCCGCCGGGTTCTCCGCGTACATCGCGGTGCCGCTGCTTAGCCTCATCATCGTCTACGGCGCCCTCAAGGCCACGGGCATCACGGTGCGCGAGGCGTACGACTACGTCAAGGGCCTCGCGATCGGGATGTTCGCCGGGTTCCGGTCCGGGGGCGCGGCGGACGCGGACGAGGACTCGGACCCCTACGCACACGTATCGGACGACCTCGACGACATCGCGGACGGCCGCGAGCGACGCTCCGCCACGGCAACTGCGACTGCACCGGCGCCGCGCCCCGCGCGCAACTTCCGGGCCGAGCGCCCGGCCCGTCCGCCGCGCCGCCGCCCGACGCCGATGGAGAGCTACCCCACGAACGAGACCGACCGCGGCGATGACGAGCTGTTCGACTTCGCCGACGAGGTCGACCTCGACGGCGACATTGACCTCGGCGGCGCCACCGACCTGGACGCCGACCTCGACGACGCCGCGCCGGCCCAGCCCGCCGCCGCCCCCGAGGCGCCGACCACGGCGGTTTCGCGTCCGGCCCCGGCGAAGCGCCGCCCCGTGCGGGACAACGAGACGCGCGTCATCGAGCGGGGAGAACGCGAGCCGGAGGGTGAACGTCGAGAAGCAACTGCCCCCGACGCCGTGGCCAGCTCCCGCGAGCAGATGGCGAAGGCGATCGCGGCGCGCTCGGGCATCGACGCGTCGAAGATCCCGGCGACGACGCCGAAGTCCGAGCTGGAGAAGCCGGCGCAAAAGGTGCGCAAGATCCCGCAGGGCGACTATACGCTGCCGTCGACGGACCTGCTCATCCCCGGCGCCGCGCCGAAGACGCGCACCGAGGCGAACGACCGGATGATCGAGGCGATCACGGACGTCTTCGAGGAGTTCAACGTCAACGCGCAGGTCACCGGGTTCTCGCGCGGGCCGACAGTGACGCGCTACGAGGTCGAGCTCGGCCCGGGCGTGAAGGTCTCGAAGATCACGAACCTGCAATCGAACCTCGCGTACGCCGTGGCGACGGACAACGTGCGCCTGCTTACCCCGATCCCTGGCAAGTCGGCCGTGGGCATCGAGGTGCCCAACGCCGACCGCGAGATGGTGCGCCTTCGCGACGTACTCGACGCGCCGAAGGTGGCGGCGCAGGACGACCCGATGCTCATCGGGCTGGGCAAGGATATCGAGGGCGAGTTCATCGCCAGCTCGATCCAGAAGATGCCGCACCTGCTCGTGGCCGGCTCGACCGGCTCCGGTAAGTCGGCGTTCGTGAACTCGATGCTCGTCTCGCTGCTCACCCGCGCGACGCCGGAGGAGGTCCGCCTCATCCTCGTCGACCCGAAGATGGTGGAGCTCACCCCGTACGAGGGCATTCCGCACCTGATCACGCCGATTATCACCCAGCCGAAGAAGGCGGCGGCCGCGCTGCAGTGGCTCGTCGAGGAGATGGAGCAGCGCTACATGGACATGAAGTCCGCGCGCGTGCGCCACATCAAGGACTTCAACCGCAAGGTCCGCTCCGGCGAGCTGGTGGCCCCGCCGGGCTCCGAGCGCGAGATGCGCCCGTATCCGTTCATCGTATGCGTCGTCGACGAGCTCGCCGACCTCATGATGACGGCGCCGAAGGAGATCGAGGAATCCATTGTCCGCATCACCCAAAAGGCGCGCGCGGCCGGCATCCACCTCGTACTGGCGACGCAGCGCCCGTCCGTCGACGTGGTCACCGGCTTGATCAAGACGAACGTGCCATCCCGTTTGGCCTTCGCGACGTCGTCGCTGACGGACTCGCGCGTCATCCTCGACCAGGGCGGCGCCGAAAAGCTCATCGGCATGGGCGACGGCCTGTTCATCCCCCAGGGCGCCGGAAAGCCGCAGCGCCTCCAAGGCGCGTTCGTCACCGACGAGGAGATCCAGGCCGTCGTCGAGGCAGCGAAGTCGCAGGATGAGCCGGACTACGTTGAGGGCGTCACGGAGGACAAGCAGGCCGAGGCCAAGGTCATCGACGACGACATCGGCAAGGACATGGACGACCTCCTCGAGGCCGTCGAGCTCGTGGTCACCTCGCAGCTCGGCTCGACGTCGATGCTCCAGCGCAAGCTGCGCATCGGCTTCGCCAAGGCCGGCCGCCTCATGGACCTCATGGAGTCGCGCGGCGTCGTCGGCCCGTCCGAGGGCTCGAAAGCGCGCGAGGTGCTGGTCAAACCCGAGGAGCTGGACACCATCATCTGGATGATCAAGGGCGCGGACCCCGCGGAGGCGCCCAAGGAGCCTTCGCTTGACGACGCCTCCTTCGGCGACCCCAGCGACATCGCCTCGGATGCTGGCGCGGAGGGCGGCGCTGCGGGTGGCGCCGGCGGGGGCGACACCAAGACTGTCACCGCCACGTATAACCCGACCGGCGGCGCGTTCTAGGGGGCGTCGGCGGGGCGGGGCCGCCCGAATCGTGTAGGGTGAAACACGCTTGGAGGGGAGTACCCCGGAAGTGTCCAGGACCGTCAGCACGGAGCCGTCGATACGCAATGGCCCCGGTCCGGACAGCCCACGCGGTGGGGGAGACCTCCGGTCGTCTCTGTAACTCTGACCGGAGGTTTTACATATGCATGTGCCCCTGTACGTATGGCTGATCACCTCGGTGGTGATCCTGGGATTCTTCGTCTTCGACTTCGTCTCGCACGTGCGCACGCCGCACGAGCCGACGATGAAGGAGGCCGGCGGGTGGGCGCTGTTCTACGCGGCGATGGCGGCGCTGTTCGGCGGCGTCGTATGGGCGCTGTGGGACGGCGACCACGCCGTGCAGTTCTTCACCGGCTACATCACCGAGCTGTCGCTGAGCGTTGACAACCTCTTCGTGTTCGCGCTGATCATGGGGGCGTTCAAGATCCCCCGGGCGTACCAGCAGAAGGTGCTGCTCATCGGCATCGTCATCGCGCTGATCTGCCGTCTGGTGTTCATCTTGCTCGGCGCGGTGATCATCGAGGCGTGGTCGGACGTGTTCTACCTCTTCGCCGCGTTCCTCATCTACACCGCGATCAAGCTGGTGGTCGACGAGGTGACCGACGCGGAGGCGGACGACCCGAACGACATGTTTGTGGTGAAGACGCTGCGCCGGGTCATCCCGGTGACGAAGTCGTACCACGGCGACAGCCTGGTCTCGACAACGGAGGGTGGCAAGAAGGCGGTCACCCCGCTGTTCGTGGCGCTGCTGTCCATCGGCTTCATCGACGTGATGTTCGCGTTCGACTCCATCCCGGCCATCTACGGCATCACGCAGGAATCGTTCCTCGTGTTCACCGCGAACGCGTTCGCGCTGCTCGGCCTGCGCCAGCTCTTCTTCCTGCTCAACGGGCTGCTCGACCGGCTTGTGTACCTGCCGTACGGTCTCGCGGTCGTCCTCGGCTTCATCGGCGTGAAGCTGCTGCTCCACGCGCTGCACGAAAACAGCCTCCCGTTCATCAACGGTGGCGAGGGTTTCGACGTCCCGGAGGTGGGCACCGTGACGTCCCTGCTCGTGATCGTTGGTGTGCTCGCGGTGACCGCGCTCGCGTCCCTGGCAAAGGACCGCGCGGACGTGAACGCGGGGCGGAAAGAAGCCGACGAGAAGAAGTACCACGTGGACTACGACGACCACGGCAACCGTCGCAAGGTGGACCGCCACGGCCACCACATCGAGTGGATCGACGACCCGGCCACGTCCGGCAAGGGTGACCACACGGCGGACGGCTCGCGCGGCACGACGCACCTCGACGTGCCGCGCGGCGGGCGAAAGGCGTAGCGCCTAAAACAGCGCCTAGCTGAAGATGTTGGACACCGGGTTCCACTCGCGGATGTCCCGCGCGGCGAGCGCCCCGGCCACGGAGTAGGGGTCCTGGTCGAGCACGTCCGCGGCGTCGGCCTCGGTGGCGGTGTCGGGCAGCTGCAGGATAATCAGCGCCTGCTCTGTGCCGACGTACGGGCCGGACCCGACGATGCGCCCCAGGGCCAGCTGGCCGGCGATGAATTCGCGGTGGGCGGGGCGGGTCGCGTCGACAAGCGAAGGCTCCCCGTACGTATACGTGGCTGCGAAATACTTCATGGTGGGCAGTCTAAGAGGAAGCGGGAGGGTGGGTATGGTGGAGCGCGTGACCAACGCCCAAGCACCGTCGAATTGGAATCTGCCGAACGTCTTAACGTCGCTGCGGATTCTGTTCATCCCCGTCTTCGCGTGGTTGGTGCTCTCGCAGCGCTGGTGGTGGGCGTTCGGCCTCTTCGTCGCCCTCATGATCACGGACAAGCTCGACGGCGACATCGCCCGGGCACGCGGCCTGGTCACCGACTTCGGCAAAATCGCCGACCCGATCGCCGACAAGGCGCTCATGATCACCGCGCTGGTGACGCTGAACATCGCGAGCACGCTGCCGGTGTGGGTGACGGTGGTCATCGTCATCCGCGAGCTCGGCATCACCGTGTGGCGCTTCGCCATGCTGCGCCGCGGGCAGGTCGTTCCGGCGTCGAAAGGCGGCAAGCTCAAGACCGCGCTGCAGACCCTCGCGGTGGGGCTGTACCTCTGCCCGCTGCCCGGCTGGATGGACACGCCGACGTACGTAGTCATGCTCGTCGCGGCCGCGGTCACCGTGGTCACGGGCGTGCAGTACCTCATCGACGCGAGGAAGGTGAATCAGTGACCACAGCGCAGTTGCTTATTGACGAGCTCCGTGTCCGCCGCCAAACCATCGCCTTCTGCGAGTCCCTCACCGCCGGCCTCGCCGCGGCGACGCTCGCGGAGGTGCCGGGCGCGTCCGATGTGCTCGTCGGCGGGCTGGTGACGTACTCGCCGGAGCTCAAGACCGCGCTGGCCGGCGTCCCGGCGGAGACCATTGAGCGCGAGACGGTGGTCTCCGCCGCGGTGGCTCGCGAGATGGCGCGCGGGGCGCGTCGTGCGTGCGGGTCGGACTGGGCGGTCTCGCTCACCGGCGTCGCCGGGCCTGACGCGCAGGACGGCGTGCCGGCCGGCACGGTGTGGATCGGGCTCGCCGGGCCGAAGTGGACAGCGTCCTCGCAGGCGGCCGAGCTGCTCGACGCCTCCTGCAGCCGCTTCGCGCTGCGCGAGGGTGCCGCCGTGCCGGTGCGCGTACTCGCGGGGGAGCGCAACGAAGTGCGCCGACTCGCCGTCGAGGCCGCCCTGCGCGGAGCACTTTCCGGCGTGCGGGAACAAAACTAGGCGTTTACTCGTTGGAGACTCTGATGACCACAACGACACTGCTGTACCAGACCCCGGTAGACCTACCCGCCGCGCCTGCCGCTCAGCCTGCGCCCGCTGCGCCCGCTGCGCCCGCTGCGCCGTCGCGCGAGCCGCTGTTCCGCGAGGCACTCGGCATGTCGCTGCGCGCCTTCCGCGCCGATAAGGGCGTGACGCTGCGCGAGCTGGCGAAGGAGGCGCGAGTCTCTTCCGGCTACATCTCCGAACTCGAGCGCGGCCGCAAAGAGGTCTCCTCGGAGCTGCTGGCGTCGCTGTGCGAGGCGCTGGACACCACCGTCTCGGAGGTGTTGCTGGAAGCTGTGGCGAACATGTCGATGCACTCCTTCACGGAAGAGCTCGCCCGCACCACCCCGGCCGCGGCGGAAGCGTAGCGCGCGGTTCGTGACTACAGTGGTTGTCGTTTGACAAAACCGCTTAGATGAAAGGTCACGGTTGTAACCATGGCGAATCCGTTCAAGAAGTTCTGGGACTACCTCATGGCCCTCTTCGACAACAAGATCGAGGAGAACGCCGACCCCAAGGTCCAGATTGAGCAGGCGATTAACGACGCGCAGCGTCAGCACCAGGCCCTGTCCCAGCAGGCTGCGGCCGTGATTGGCAACCAGCGCCAGCTGGAGATGCAGCTGAACCGCCGTCTGGAGGAAGTGGAGAAGCTGCAGGCGAACGCGAAGCAGGCGCTCCAGCTCGCCGACAAGGCCCGCGCGGAGGGCAACGCACAGAAGGCGCAGGAGTACGAGAACGCCGCCGAGGCGTTTGCCGCGCAGCTGGTCACCGCCGAGCAGGGCGTCGAGGACACGAAGCAGCTGCACGACCAGGCGCTGCAGCAGGCCGCGCAGGCCAAGCAGGCCGTCGAGCGCAACGCGGCGCACCTGCAGCAGCAGGTGGCGGAGCGCTCCAAGCTGCTGTCCCAGCTGGAGCAGGCCAAGATGCAGGAAAAGGTCAACGAGACCATGCAGTCGATGAACGCCATCACCTCCCAGGGCCCGAACCTGGATCAGGTGCGCGACAAGATCGAGCGCCGCTACGCCAACGCACTCGGCGCCGCCGAGCTGACGGAAAACTCCATCCAAGGCCGCATGGCCGAGGTCGAGCAGGCGGGCATCCAAATGGCCGGCCACGGTCGCCTCGAGCAACTTCGCGCCGAGATGGCGGGCGAGCTGACCTCCGGCCAGAAGCCGGCGATTGAGCAGGGTGGCGCTGCTCAGGGTGGCTTCGAGCAGGGCGGGGCGTCCCGCCCGGTCGGCGGCGAGGTGAACGACGACGCCGTCGCACAGCGCATGCGCGAGTTGCGCGGGGAGTAAGGCGCCTCTTCATAAACGCCCCAGTGAAATCTGGGGCGTTTTTCATGCAATTTTTAACCTAGATTTCACCTGTGGTTTTTCTTGGGGAAATCTGTAGATCGTACTTTCTATGAGTTCGTTCAAGTTCCGATCTTGTAAGGATTTGTGTTGAGTATGAACTCAGGGTTTTCGCGCCGACGCGGGGTAGTGCTGGCGACACTCGCTGTTACCAGTCTCGGTATGGGGTTTGCGTGTGCGCCGGCCACTTTTGCAGCTGACAGTGACATTGTCATTAACGAGGTCACCACGCAGGGCCGCGATGCGATCGAACTCGCCAATAAAGGGGCGCAGGACATCGACATCGCCGGCTGGACGATTTTCGACAGTGACGACGGCAAGGGCAATAAGCCGATCGTGTTTCCGGCGGGGACGATCATTCCGGCCGGCGGATACTTCGTGTTTTACCCGGACTCCAAAGAGGGCGGCATCGCGCCGGACGGCAGTGCAGGGTTCGGTCTCGATGGCAACGACAGTCTCGAGTTGAAGAATGCGTCGGGGAAGCGCATTGACTTCCAGAGTTGGACGTCGGACCCCGTGTACGGCAATGTGGATACATCATGGTCGCGCATCCCGGACATGACAGGCGAGATGGTCGCTGCACCTCGGACAACACTCGGTGGTTCGAATTACGGCGAGCTGAAGAAAGGCACCAAGGTCGCCGCTGACTCGGTGGTCAAGATCAACGAGGTTAATTCTCAGGGTAAACCCCAAGACTGGGTGGAGCTCATCAATACGAGCGACAAAGCCGTGGACATTTCAGGCTGGCGCGTTCTTGACAACGACGACACGAGCGAGGTGATCGAGTTCCCCGCCGGAACCACCATCGAACCCGGCGGCATATTCACCTTTGAGACTCAGGGGACGAACGTCCCGGGAGGCGGCAAGGGGTTCGGGCTTGGCAAGGGAGACTCGGTCAGACTGTTCAACTCAAACGGTCTCCTTGTAGACATCACCTCGTGGCCTGCTGGAACGCACGCCGATCCCTGGGGGAGAAATCCCGATGGCACGGGTGAATTCGGTACGCTCACCAAGTCCTCCCGCGGCGAGTACAACGTCGCAAAGCCAAACACCTCCGGACCCGCCACCACGCAGCCCTCGTCGAAGAGCGGAAACGTCGTTATCAACGAGGTGGCGACGAAAGACGTCATCGACGACTGGGTGGAGCTCTACAACATGGGCGATACGCCCGTTGACATCTCTGGGTGGAAGCTCACCGACTCCGACGGGCTAAGCAAGCACCAGGTGGTCATCCCGAAAGGCACCACGCTTCAACCCGGTGAGTTCAAACAGTTCTACGTCGACGCTTTAGCTGTCGATGGCGGCAAGGGATTTGGCCTCGGTGCCGCGGACGAGGTGCACCTCTTCGACGCTAAAGGAAACGAAGTTGATCACACGGATTGGAAGTCCCACCAAATCCAATCGCTTGGACGCATTCCGGACGGAACGGGTGAATTCCGCGGCACCGGAAAGCCGACTCCGGGGGGGCCAAACATTGAAAAGGTTGTGTGGGCGGAAAAAGAGTGGCCGTTCGACCCCCAGGAGATCGTCGACCTTGACCTTGGTGCGGACTTCCGGGCGGAGGACACCTCCGGTATCGACTTCGATGAGGACGGAAACGCCTGGGTGGTGAACAACACGACGGGCACGTTGTACAAGCTGGTCTACGATGACGCCTCTCGAACATACTCGGTTGACGGGAAGTGGCAGCTGCGCTACAAGGACGGTAACGGTGCGCCCGATGCGGAGGGTGTGACCGTCGGTCCCGGTGGTGCGCTCTACGTGGCCACCGAGCGCGACGGCGACGAGCCGAGGGTCTCCCGTCCCTCGGTGCTTGGGTACGACCGCCCGACCAAATCCAGTGGTGACATTAAGGCGACTCACGAATGGAATCTGGCTTCCGCGTTTACACAGTTGATCGGCTACAACGGTGGGCTCGAAGCAATCTCGTATATTCCAGAGCTGGACGCATACGCGGTCGGCGTTGAAACTACGGGTGAAGTCCTCTTCGTGAAACTGAATTCTGACGAATCCTTTGTCGAGGTACATGATCGTTATAAGGCGCCGTTCGAACAGGTGATGGCGCTCGACTACAACAACGAGAGCAAAGAGCTCAGGGTTGTGTGCGACGAAAAGTGTGAGGGTGCATCGATCGCGCTCAAATACGACGGGTCGAAATTTGTCGAGGTAAGCGGGGCAGAGAAGCGACCGCAGGGGATGAAGCAGAACTTCGCGAACGAAGGGTTTGCGTCCTACACCAAACTTGGCGAATGCTCCGATGCGGGTAAGCAGACAGTAGCTACGCGCTTCCTGTGGTCGGACGATGGGTTCAGCGATGGAAAGACGTCGATGCGCGCGGCGTCGTTCGAAACCACGCAGACCTGCAAGCCGCCGACAACCGTCCCGGCAACCACGACTTCGGGGTCTACTATCGCCACTGCTCCGGCTACGACCGTGGTCGTTCCGGCGACGACTGTGACGACCACACCGACAGCCACGGTGACGGATCCCGCGAAGACGCTGACCATCACTACGACGCCCACGACCTTCACGACTACTCCGACGGTGACGGCGACGCAGACGACGGTGCCGACGACCACGGCGGTGGCGAAGACTGAGGTGGCGACGGAGACGGCGCAGGTTGTTACGACTACTCCGACGGTGACGACGACGCAGACGACGGTGGCGACGGAGACGGCGAAGGCTGTCACGACTACTCCGACGGTGACGGCGACGCAGACGACGGTGCCGACGTCTACGGCGGCGGCGAAGACTGAGGTGGCGACGGAGACGGCGGAGGCTGTTACGACTACTCCGACGGTGACGGCGACGCAGACGACGGTGCCGACGTCTACGGCGGCGGCGAAGACTGAGGTGACGACGGAGACGGCGAAGGCTGTTACGACTACTCCGACGGTGACGACGACGCAGACGACGGTGCCGACTGCAACCGCAGACGCCAGCACGGTGACAGAGACGGCGACCGCCAAGACGGTCACTGTAGTTCCGACTGTGACCGAGAAGGTCACCACGACGCCGACGCACACCGCTGCGCCGGTGACGATCACCGAGACCATGACCGCCCTGCCAGTCACGAAGACGGCGGAGCCGGTCACGGAGACGGCGACGGTGACCGAAAAGGTCACCACGACGCCGACGGTGACCGAGAAGGCCACCACGACGCCGACGCACACCGCTGCGCCGGTGACGATCACCGAGATCAAGACCGCCCAGCCTGTCACGAAGACGGCGGAGCCGGTCACGGAGACGGTTGCGGGCGGCACCGAGACGGTGACCACCACCCCGACGCTGACCACGGTCGGCAAGCCGGTCACGGAGACCGCGACGGCCCCGGCGGTTATCAACACCGTCACGCCGAAGTCCACGACTGAGCGCGTCGCCCCGGCGCTCACCGGCATTGTCGCGGGGGAGACCCGCGTGATCTACCGGGTCCCCGCGGCGGAGGGTGCCGTCATCGAGGTCAAGGACCTTCCTGCGGGCCTGCAGTTCGATGCGGAGAAGCACCTGCTCGCGGGCAAGGTGGAGAAGCCGGGCGTGTACGAGGCGACCATCGTCACCACGCTCGATGGCGCGACCACCGTGGAGCAGCTCAAGATCGTGGCCGCACCGTCGACGGGGTCCAACAACGCGGCCCCGGGCGCCACCACGACGGTCACCACCGCGGCAAGCCCCGCGACGGTGACGTCCGTGACCACGGTGCCGCAGGCCGCGGGCTCTTCGCTCGACGGCAAGTGCGTCGCCGCGATCGCCGGCTGGCTCATCCCGCTCGCGGCGCTGGTCCCGCTCGGCTTGGCCACCCAGATCGAGCTGCCGCTACCGCCGGAGCTGACCGAGGCGATCCGCCCGCTCCAGGAGCAGGCCGCCCAGCTCTTCCCGCAGGTTGACCCGCAGGTGCAGATGGCAGCCGGTGGGCTCGCCGCGGCTGCGCTCGGCATCGTGGCGATCGCGTCCATCCTCAACGCCTGCACCGGCGGCGAGGGCAGCTCGGTGGGCAGCAGCAAGTAACCGCGTGGCGGGTGCCGTCGAGAAGCAATTGCTAATCGACGGCACCACGGGCCATCAACGCCTCACCCATCATCTTCGCGCGGCGGACCGAGCGGATGACGAGCGGGATGACGAACGCGGCAAAGGAGAACCCGACGCCGCGGGCCTTGCGCGCGTCGAGGACCTCGTTCGCGGTGGCGAGCGTGAGGGGGATGAGGCGGATCGTGAGCGCGATGGTGAGCGAGATGAGCTCGCCGGTGCGCCCGAAGGGGGCGAGCGCGCGGTCGAGGGCGGCGAGCAGCTCTTCGACAGGAGTGGTCAAGGTGAGCAGGTTCGCCGCCGCGATGGTCGCAAGCAGGCCGATGAGCAGCGTCGACGCACGCACCACGCCGTTCTGCCAGGCCATGAACGCGCCAAGGAACACCAGGACGGGCAGGAGCGGCACGAGTTGGCGCCACGCCAGCCCCGCGGGGATGCGCGCCCAAGCGTAGAGCACGAGCACGAACACCAACGCCGCCGCCGCGTGCCAGGGCTGCGTGGGCAGGGCCGTGACCACGACGATGAACGCCACGAGCAGCACGAACTTGAGCGCGGGATCCAGGCGGTGCAGCAGGGTCGTGCCCGGGACGTAAACGCCGAGGGGGAGTTCGCGGATCACGGTTTCGCGTCCATGAGGTCGGTGTAGAAGGCGACGGCGTCGGCGGGTGCGCCGTCGTAGACGAGCTCGCTGTCGTCAATGACCAGCACGCGGTCGAAGTCGCGGAGCATGTCCAGGTCGTGCGTGACCACGAGCAGCTGCTGCTCCAGCGACATCAGCTCGCGGACGATGCGGCGGCGGTTACGCAAGTCGAGCAGCGTCGTCGGCTCGTCGGCGATGATCGTGTCCGGCTCGATGACCAGCACGGACGCAAGCGCGAGCATCTGCTTTTCACCGCCGGAAAGGGTGTGCGGCGAGTTTTCGGCGCGGTCGGCGAGGTCGAAGCGGGCTAGTGCCTCGTCTACGCGCCGGCGCACCTCATCGCGTGGCAGCTTGAAGCGGCGCAGGGAGAACGCGACGTCGTCGGCGACGCGGGGCATGACGATCTGAGACTCGGCGTCGGAGAAGACGAACCCGACGCGCTTGCGGATGTCCTTGCCGTGGCGTTGGGGCGACAGCCCGTCGTAAAGCACCTGCCCTGTGGTGGGCTCGATGAGCCCGTTGATGAGGCGCACGGTCGTGGACTTGCCCGAGCCGTTCGACCCGATGATGCCGATGCGCTGCTCGCTCAAGCTCACAGTGAGCGGCGCGAGGACGGTCTCGTCGTCGTAGGTGACGGACGCGCCCTGGAACTCGATGAGGGGCATATTGCTTATCGACGAGCCCCGCGCAAATCAGGGAACGCCTGGTGCACCGCGAACGCGATGGCGATCATAAGTACGGTCTTGCCGGCGTCTGGGAGCAGGAACGGCACCTGGGCCGCCCACGCCCCGCCGAAGCTCATGTCGGTGCGCCACATGAGGCCGAAGACGCCGCAGAGGTACTGGAAGAACAGGGCGACGAAGCCTGCAACGGCGAGGATGCCGATAGTCGCGCCCTTGTTCGAGCGGAACGGGGCGCGGTAGGCGATCGCCCCAGCGACCGGCGCGGAGACGAGGTAGCCCACGAGGTAGCCGACCGTCGGACCACCGAGGGCGGAGATAACGGTGCGGCCGCCGGCGAGGACCGGGAGCGCGAGGCCGACGAGGAGGAAGATGCCGGCGGTGTAGAAGCCGCGGCGCGAGCCCAAAACGAGGCCGGCGAGGATGACGGCCGCGTTCTGCAGAACGATGGGCACGCCGGCCGCGCCCACCGGGATGGAGACGAAGCCGAGGACGATGATGATCGCGGCGAAGACGGCGATAAGGGCGATGTCTTGCGCGGTGCTGTTGCCGCTGCTCTTGGCGGCGCGGGCGGCGCTGTTCGTGGCGCGCTGGGGCTGTGCAGTTGTCATGGCGGGAAGTGTACCTGAACACCGTTCAACTGTGGGCTGTCGGGTAAGGTGGTGAGCCATGCGTTTGACGGAATTCCACCAGCTTGTGCAGGACGAGTTTGGCGCGGACCGCGCCCAGTGGATTGTGGAGACCCAGGTGCTGTCGCGCTATGAAAAGACGTCCGCCGAGCTCATTGACAGCGGTGTTGACCCGCGCGAGGCCTGGCGCGGGCTGTGCGAAGCTTTCGACGTCCCGGAGGAGCGGCGGCTCGGCGTCGACAGGCCGGGGCGCTAGCGCGAGGTTTCAGGGCGCTCCGGCGCCGCCGAGCCTAGGAAGGTTGGGGGATGGCGTCGCACTGCGGGCGTGTCGCGCTTTTGTTCGAACATGTTTGCGTGTAGGGTCTGCGGTGTCGCCGTCGCGTTCTACAGTGATCCACGTTTCCGCTACCGGGACGCCCCGCCAACAAATTTGCGGCGGGAGGGAACCGAAGCGGGTGTGCGATACGTCTAAATAGGAAAACTGCACGCGACGCGCTTGCGCGCCGCCGAGACTCTTGGAGGGATTCACCACATGGCAACGAAGAAGAAGGCCGCGACCGCCGGCAACGACCGCCAAAATGCGCTCGATGCCGCGCTGGCGATGATTGAAAAGGATTTTGGCAAGGGCGCCGTCATGCGCCTGGGCGACGAGAACCGCCCGCCGATCCAGTCCATCTCCTCCGGCAACACCGCGATCGACGTCGCGCTCGGCATCGGCGGCTGGCCGCGGGGGCGCATTGTAGAGATCTACGGCCCCGAGTCGTCGGGCAAGACCACGGTGGCGCTTCACGCGATCGCGGAGGCCCAGAAGGCCGGCGGCATCGCGGCGTTCATTGATGCGGAGCACGCCCTCGACCCCGAGTACGCGAAGAAGCTCGGCGTGGACACCGACAACCTGCTCGTCTCCCAGCCGGACACCGGCGAGCAGGCGCTCGAGATCGCGGACATGCTCGTGCGCTCCGGCGCGATCGACATCATCGTCATCGACTCGGTGGCCGCGCTGACCCCGAAGGCGGAGATCGAGGGCGAGATGGGCGACAGCCACGTCGGCCTGCAGGCGCGCCTCATGTCCCAGGCGCTGCGCAAGATGACCGGCGCGCTGTACAACTCCGGCACCACCGCCATCTTCATCAACCAGCTGCGCGAGAAGATCGGCGTGATGTTCGGCTCCCCGGAGACCACCACCGGCGGCAAGGCGCTCAAGTTCTACGCATCCGTGCGTTGCGACGTCCGCAGGATCCAAACGCTCAAAGACGGCCAGGACTCGATCGGCAACCGCACGAAGATGAAGGTGGTGAAGAACAAGGTGTCGCCGCCGTTCAAGATCGCCGAGTTCGACATCATGTACGGCGAAGGCATCTCGCGCGAAAGCTCGATCATCGACATGGGCGTTGAAAACGGCATTGTGAAGAAGTCCGGCTCCTGGTTCACCTACGAGGGTGACCAGCTCGGGCAGGGCAAGGAAAAGGCCCGCCTCTTCCTCAAGGAAAACCCGGACCTGGCGGACGAGATCGAGGACAAGATCTTCCAGGCCCTCCACGTGGGCAAGTACGCGGGCAATGCGAACGACGAGCTCACGGACGACCCGGTCGACATGGTGCCCAACGTCGACTTCGACGACGAGGACGACGAGCTGGACGCGGCCTCCGCGCCGGAGCCCGCCAAGGCGGAGTAGCGGGTGCCGGACCCCGAGAAGATCGCCCGGCTCCAGGCCGCGCTCGACGCGTACGAGCCGGGCAGCGGGTTCATCGACCACGCCCACGAGGATGCGCTCGCCCCGGTGCGCAAGCGCGCGCTCGGGCTGCTCGATCAGCGGGCCCGCTCGCGCGAAGAGCTGCGTTCGCGGCTGGTGAAGGCGGAGTTCGAGCCGAAGCTCGTCGACGAGGTGCTCGACGACCTCGCCGCTTCGGGCCTGCTCAACGACGCGCAGTTCGCCTCCGAGTGGGTGCGCCAGCGCGCCGCGCGTCGCGGCAAATCGGCTCGCGCCCTGGACATGGAGCTGCGCGACAAGGGCGTCGGTGGGGCGGACAGGGCGGCGGCGCTCGAGCAGATCTCGGAGGACGACGAGGAACGCACAGCCCGCGACGTCGCGGAGAAAGCTGCGCGGAAAGTCAAGGCCGCCCCGTCGGACCGCGCGGAGTACGACAAGCAGCTGCGTCGCATCGTCGGGGCGCTGGCGAGGCGCGGCTTCAACCAGTCCATGGCGCTGCGCATCGGGCGCGAGGCGCTCGACGAGCGGGTCGCGGGGCTGGGGGAGTGTAGCTAGGCGGAACCTGCGCGGGCTCAGGGCGCGGATCGGTTATGCGTAGGCGAGCTGCGCCGTTATGATCACCCCCCGTGACTACGGCGAGCACCCCCACCCCCAAATCAGCAGAGGACACCCCGCGCACCTACGAGGTGCGCACGTTCGGCTGCCAGATGAACGTGCACGACTCGGAGCGCCTGTCCGGCATGCTCGAGGACGCCGGCTACGTCGCCGCGGACCAGGGTGAGGAACCGGACCTCGTCGTCTTCAACACCTGCGCGGTGCGAGACAACGCGGACCAGCGCCTGTACGGCTCGCTCGGCCAGCTCAAGCACACGAAGGACAACCACCCGGGCATGCAGATCGCCGTCGGTGGCTGCCTGGCGCAGAAAGACCGCGACACGGTCATTGAGAAGGCGCCGTGGGTGGACGCCGTCTTCGGTACCCACAACATCTCCGCGCTGCCCGCGCTACTCGACCGCGCCCGCGTGGAGGACGAGGCGCAGGTGGAGATCGTCGAGTCGCTCGAGGTCTTCCCCTCCGTCTTGCCCGCCAAGCGCGAGTCCTCGTACGCCGGGTGGGTTTCCGTCTCCGTCGGCTGCAACAACACGTGCACGTTCTGCATCGTGCCCAGCCTGCGTGGCAAGGAGATCGACCGACGCCCTGGCGACATCCTCGCCGAGGTCCAGGCGCTCGTGGACCAGGGCGTGTCCGAAGTGACGCTGCTCGGCCAGAACGTCAACGCGTACGGCGTGAACTTCGTCGACGAGGATGCGGAGCGCGACCGCTCGGCGTTTTCGAAGCTGCTGCGCGCGTGCGGCGGCATCGAGGGCCTCGAGCGCGTGCGCTTCACCTCGCCGCACCCGGCGGAGTTCACTTCCGACGTCATCGACGCGATGGCGGAGACCCCGAATGCCTGCCCGCAGCTGCACATGCCGCTGCAGTCCGGTTCGGACAAGGTGCTCAAAGAGATGCGCCGGTCCTACCGCTCGAAGAAGTTTCTCGCCATCCTCGACGAGGTGCGCGAAAAGCTCCCGCACGCCGCGATCACCACCGACATCATCGTCGGCTTCCCCGGCGAGACGGAGGAGGACTTCCAGGCGACGCTCGACGTCGTGGAACGGGCCCGGTTCACCTCTGCGTTCACGTTCCAGTACTCGCCACGCCCGGGCACGCCGGCAGCCGAGATGGATAACCAGATCCCCAAAGCGGTCGTGCAAGAGCGCTTCGAGCGGCTCCTCGCGCTGCAGGAGCGGATTAGTGGCGAGGAGAATGCGAAGCTCGTCGGTACGCAGCAGGAGCTCCTCGTCCAAGCCGACGGCGGGCGCAAGAACGACCGCACCCAGCGCATGTCCGGCCGCGCGCGCGACGGGCGCCTCGTGCACTTCGGAGCCTTCGGCCCCGAAGGAGAAGCATGTGAGGAGATTCGCCCGGGCGACTACGTCACCGTCACCATCACGGACGCGAAGCCGCACTACCTCATCGCCGATTCCGGGATCCAGGAGCACCGTCGCACGAAAGCGGGCGACAACTCGGCCGCGGGCGAGGTGCCCACGACGGCGCCGGTCGGCGTGGGGCTCGGCTTGCCGACGATCGGTCGTCCCGCGGCCGCGCCTGCCGATTCCGCCTGCTGTGGCGGCTAGGTCTACAGTTGGGCGACATGACGCAGCCCAGCACCGATAGCCAGTCGCTCGCCCGCGCGGAGAAGGACGCGGCCTCCCAGTTGGACATGGGGCAGCGGCGGTGGGTGCTCGTCGGCTGCGCGGCGGCCTATCTTGTCGCGCTGTGCCTGCCGTTCGCGGGCGACGCCTCCGGCTGGCAGGTTCTCGGCGCGTCGGGCGCCGCGAAGGACGCGCACACCGCCATCACCGAGTACCTCTTCGCGTGGTTTTCGCTGCTCGGCCTCGGCGTGCTCACCTCGCTCGCGGTCGCCGTGCGCCGCTTCTCGCTCACCGTCGCCGGGTGGGCGCTGACCACCGTCTCGCTCGTGTTCTCCGTCCTCGGCATCTGGCTGCGCAACTCCGGCGGCACCGGCATCGGCCGCGGGGCGGGTTACTACCTCGCCATGCTTGCGGTCGCCGTCGCCGTGTTCACGCTGTTCCCGCTCATCTGGTCGCGCAGCGACGCGCAGGTTGACATCGCGCGCGAGCGCGCGGAGGCCCAGCAGCGCGACGAGGCGGCGTACGCGCCAATGGTTCCGCAGCACGAGAACCCGCTGCTTATCGACGACCGAAGGGCTCGCGCAGCGGAGCGCCACCGGCGCAGTTAAAATGTCAAAACATGCGCTCCCCTTTGAAGGCGACAATAGCGGTCGCCACAACCGCCACGATCGCGTCCGCCGCGATCGCCCCCGTCCACGCCCACGCCATTGAGATCGCCCCGCCGAACGCCGCGGTCGAGCAGCTCAACGAACTGGCGAACCGCCGCGTCGCGGTCGGCCCGCTCCAGGCGACCCTGGGCCAGATCGCGGGCGTTATCGCGGCGTCGGGCGTTGGCATCGCGGCGATCGCCCTTGCGGTCGAAGCAGTGAAGTGGAGAATCGACGAGGAAAGCCCCAAGGAAGGGGCAGGATCGTGGTGCGGAACGTTGGAACTAGAGGCAGAGCTGTACCAACGGGTCATCGCTCACCCCGCTCAATACGCAGTCGTCGGTGGCAGTTCTAATTTCGTGCCGGACGGCACCTACAGCTACGCGCTCGTTGATGCCACGGGCGACCGAAAGCCGGAGTTGCTGCTGCGCCAGAATGGTACCGAGATCAATCCCGTCACGGTGTTCACCGTTCGGGACTACACGATCGTTTCCATGAAGACGCCGCTCGATGACGGCGCGTCGAGCGGCGGGGGATTCCGCGCTACGGTGTTCGGGTCGGTGGACGGCACTGGGCTGTACCAGCTCACCAGGTCCGCTGGGGAGGCAATGCACACACTGCGCACGCTGAAGCTGGGCAACGGCAATCTGGAGGAGACCGCGCGCCAAGAAGTGCCGGCCACCGGCGGTCTGCCGCAGAACGTCAAGCCACTGAAGTGGTGCTCCAGCTCAGACTCGAGCTGCCTCCGCAACGCCAACTAAACCCGCTGCCACGCCGTCGTCGAGGACACCACCTCGGCGCCGAGCGCGGTGAGCAGCGCCGCCGCGGCGGAGGAATCGGCGGGGGAGGAGCAATACACCGTCTCTAGGTCGTCCCACACCTCGCGCGCCCGCTCGAGCGTCGCGCGCAGCAGGCCGGCGCCGATGCCCCGGCCCCGGAACGCCGGCAGCACGTAGACGAGCCCGAGCTCGCACACCGCTGGGTCGTCGGAGGAGTAGTGCACCGCCTCGCATAGGCCGACGATCTCCCCGCCCGCGTAGGCGAGCCCGGTCAGTTGCGCGCCGCCGCGGTCGTTAAGGCGCTCGCCGGCGTCGACGATGCGCTCGAGGTCCCACTCGATGGTGTCCATGACTAGCTCCCCGCGCGGGTAGTCCGCGGACGCCGCGGTGAGCAGGCGGGAGAACTGCGCGAGCTCTCCGGGCGGCGCGGTGCGCGGGGCGGCGAATCCGGGCCCGGAGACGACGTCGAACGCGGCGGCGCCGGTGCGAGGCAGCGCCGACACGGCGTCCACGGAAAACGTCGCCTGGTCCTCCCGGAACGCCGGGCGGTAGCCGAACGCCCGCACGTACGGTGGCTCCGGGGCGCCGCAGGCGTGGGTGACCCACAGCTGGCGGGCGGGGCGCTCGAGGCGGGCCGAGAGGTCGTCGAGAAGCGAAAGCGCGCTGTGCCAGGGCGCCTCGGGCAGCGGCTCTCCCGGTAGGGGCGCGATCTCGGCGTCGAGGGTGAGGTTGGCCTCGACGACGCCGAGATCCTCGAGGAGCGGCAGGGAGACGAAGAGCCAGGCGTCGACGGGGTCGCCGGGGAAGAGCTCGGGGTAGCCGAGGTCCGTCACGGGACGCGGCGCCTGCGCCGACGAGAGGCCGAAAAGGATCGCCTCCGACTCGGCGGAGGGCTCGAGGCGCTTCGCGATGTGCGAGGCGGTCACGCCCGAGGTGGCAAGGCCGGTGATGTCCTGGATGGCCAGCGTGGCGGAAAACGCGTAACCCCCGACCACGGCCTCCGTAGCGTCGGGGGCGCCGGGGCGGGGGACGAACTGCTGCGGGTGGAGCACTACTGGTCGTTGACGGCCTTGGCGGCGACGTCGGCGAACTCCTGCCACTGCTGCGCCTGCTCGCGCAGCGACGCGGCCTTGGCTGCGTCGCCCTTCGCCTCGGCGGCCTCGGCCTGGCGCACGAAGTCGTCCGCCTTGACCTGGAACTGGTTCACCTTCTCCTGCGCGACCGGGTTGGACTTGCGCCACTGGCGTTCCTCGGCGTCGGCGACGCGCTGCTCGAGGTCGCCGATCTTGTCCTCGTACTCGCGCACGCGCCCGCGGGGGACGTAGCCGATCTCGTCCCACTTGTCCTGCAGCTCGCGCAGCTTCGACTTCGCGGCGCCGAGGCCCTTCTCCGGGTCGATGAGCGGCGCGTACTCCGCGATGAGCGCGTCCTTCGCCTTCGCGTTGTCCTCGAACTCGCGGTCGCGCTCGGCATTGACGGCGTTGCGGGCCTCGAAGAAGTGGTCCTGGGCTGCGCGGAAGCGCTCCCACAGCTTGTCGTCCACCTCGCGCGGGGCGCGGCCGGCGGCCTTCCACTCCGTCATGAGGTCGCGGTAGGCGCGCGCCGTCTCGCCCCAGTCGGTGGAGTCCTTGAGCGCCTCGGCCCGCTCGACGAGGTCCTCCTTCGCCTTCTTCGCCTGCGCGCGCCCGCGGTCGAGCTCCGCGAAGTGCGAGCCGCGGCGGCGGTTGAAGCTATCGCGGGCGCGGGAGTAGCGCTTCCACAGCTGGTCGTCTGTCGCGCGGTCGATGCCGCGGATGCCGCGCCACTCCTCGAGGATCTCGCGGATGCGGTCGCCCGCGCGCTTCCAGTCCGTGGAGTTTTCGGCGAGATCCTCGGCTTCGGCGGCGAGGGCCTCCTTGCGGGCGATTGCTTCTCGACGCCGTTCCGCCTTCTGCTCCTTCGCCTGCTCCCGTGCGGAGTCGGAGTCCGCGACGGCCTTGTCCAAGCGGGCCTCCACGGCGTCGAGGTCGCCGATCACGGCCGCCTCGCCGAGCGACGCCTTGAGCGCCTCCGCGGACTTGCGGATGCTGTCCGCGTCCTCCGGGTGGGCCTTGAGGCGCGACTCGAGCAGCTCGACCTCGGTAACCAGGTCGTCGTAGCGCTGGCCGTAGTGGGCGAGCCCCTCCTCCGGCGTGCCGGCCTGCCAGGAGCCGATCTGGCGCTCCTCGCCGCCGCGGGTGAGAAAGACGTTGCCCTCCTCGTCCACGCGCCCGAACTTCGACGGATCCGACGGCTCGCGGGCCGGCACCGGCGCCGGGGTCGCCTTCGGGGAGGCGGGGGCGGCACCCGGGCGCGGGCCGGGCTTCGCGTCAGGCCGCGGGCCCGGCTTCGGGCCCTTGCCGGCCATCGCGGCGGGGGAGGGCCGGTTCGTGCCCGGAGCGGGGGTGGAGTTCGACGGGGTGTTCGGCTCGGTCATCGTGGACGTCCTTTCCGCAGCCGTGTGTGGCCGCACTGTGCCGCGCTGCGCGGCTGCCTTAGCGCAATGTGTGCGATAGTACAGGCCCGCCCGCCGTCGCGGGGCGCAATAAGCCCGCTGGGTAGGGTGGTGTGGGTGACATCGAACCTCTGGATCGTGCCGGGCTCGCCCGCGCTCGCCCTGTCGCCCGACCCCGCCTCGCGGCGCCTCCTCGGCGCGACGCGCGCGCTTGCCGGTACGGCGGGCGGTCGCGCGGTGGACATCGTCTGCTCGCTCGACGACCGGTGGCGCACCGAGCACACGGGCTCGTTCGCCGCGTGGGGCGCGCCGGAGATCACGGTGCGCGGCGGCAACCACCTCGGCGAACTCGTGGCGCGCTTCGCGCTCGGCGACCCGGAGATCCGCGAGGTGCGCGGGCGCATCGGCACGCCCGACCCGGACGCGGTCACGGTGGTGGTGCTCGACGGACCCGCGGGGCTGACGCAGCGCGCGCCGCTATCGCTTGTCGAGGGCGACGCGGCGGCCCACGAGCGCATCCAGGCGTGGTTGGGCGGCGGGGCGCCGGAGGACGTCGCAACGCATGTGCTCGAGCCCGCACTTTGGGAAGAACTTGCGGCGCTGCACCCCGTGCAGGCGCGGCTCATCGACGCCGACGGCACCCTCGGCGTGGGGCGCTACGTGGCGGAGTGGCGCGTATGAGGCCCGTCGCGGTGGTGGGGCCGACGGCGAGCGGGAAGTCCGCGCTCGGGATCGCGCTCGCGCAAGAACTCGGCGGCGAAGTGGTCAACGTCGACTCGATGCAGCTCTACCGCGGCATGGACATCGGCACCGCGAAGCTCGCGCCGGACGAGCGCGGCGGCATCCCGCACCACCTGCTGGACATCTGGCCGGTGACCAAGACCGCGTCCGTCGCGGAATACCAGGCACTCGCGGTGCGCACGGTCGAGGACATCATGGCGCGCGGCAAGGTTCCCGTCATCGTCGGCGGCTCCATGCTGTACGCGCAATCGCTTCTCGACGACTGGCAGTTCCCACCCACCGACCCCCAAGTCCGCGCTCGGTGGGAGGCCCGCCTGGAAGACATCGGCGTGGATGCGCTGCATGCCGAGCTGGCCGACGTGGACCCAGAGGCCGCGCGCATCATCGAGGACAAAGACCCGCGCCGCACCGTCCGCGCGCTCGAGGTGATCGAGCTGACAGGTCAGCCGTTCAAGGCCTCGCAGCCGCCGAAGGCCGCCGAGCCGCGTTGGGGCGCGCGCATCCTCGGGCTGCGGACGACCGCCGAGTGGTTGAACCCCCGCATCGAGTTGCGCACGCGTCTGATGTTCGAGCAGGGGCTTGTTGGTGAGGTGCGTGGGTTGTCCGAGCGTGGCCTGGTCAGGGACTCTACCGCCGGGCGCGCCATCGGTTACGCCCAGGTTCTGGCGCATTTGGACGGGGAGCTGAGCGAGGACGAGGCAATCGAGCAGACCATCACGGGTACGCGCCGCTACGTGCGACGCCAACGCTCCTGGTTCAACCGCGACCCCCGCATCAGCTGGCTCGACGCCTCCGGCCCAGACGTGTCTGGCGCGGCGTTAGACTCGCTCGGGTGAAGTTCATCAAAGCCCACGCCACGGAAAACGACTTCGTCGTGGTGGTGGATGTCGACGACCAGTTGGAAATCACGCCCGAGCAGGTTGCCTTCCTGTGCGACCGCCGCGCCGGCATCGGCGGCGACGGCCTCCTGCGGGTCGTGCGCCTCGGCGGTACGTGGTTCATGGATTACCGCAACGCCGACGGCTCCATCGCCGAGATGTGCGGCAACGGCATCCGCGTCTTCGCCCACGTGCTTGTGGCCGAGGGGCTGGAGAGCGCATCGGAATTCGACGTGGATACCCGCGCGGGTGTGAAGCGCATCTCTGTTTTGTCGGCCGATGCGTCTGATGCGGTCGTGTCCGTGGGCATGGGACAGGTCGAGGTCACCGGCGTGTCCACCGCGTCGATGGGGTCCTTCGATTTCGCCGGCATCGGCGTCGACGTGGGTAACCCGCACCTTGCGTGTGTGATCCCCGGGTTGACTCCTTCTGAGCTCGCTTCCATGTCTTTCCAGGCCCCGGAGTTCGACACCGAGTTCTTCCCCGAGGGCGTGAACGTTGAGGTGCTCACCGAACTTGCCGACGGTGCCGTCCACATGCGCGTGTGGGAGCGCGGCGTGGGCGAGACCCGCTCCTGCGGCACCGGCACCGTCGCCGCCGCGCAGGCTGCGCTTGCGGACGCGGGCATTGAAAATGGGTCCGTCGTGGTCAACGTTCCCGGTGGCGCCATCGAGGTCGAGCTTGCCGACGGCGTGGCGACGATGACCGGCCCGTCAACCATCGTCGCCCGCGGGGAACTCGTGAACTTCTAGTTTGAAGCTGACTTGAATATTTTGTCCCGGCGGGCCAGGGCGCGTTTTATGATCATCTTGTCGTTGTTCCCCCAGCTTTCCGACAGGAGTTTCCCATGCAACGCAAAGCCCTCGCCACGACCGTCGCCCTCGGCCTCTCGGTATCCCTGATCACCGCACCCTCCGCCGACGCCGCCCAGATCGGCGCGAAGGACGCCAACGATACTTGCGCAGTGCGCCTCACCGATGCGGAGCAGAGCGCTTTGGAAGAAGCCATTCAGAGCATCTCGACCCCCAAGGCTGGCGAAGCTGTAGCCGAAGCGATAGAAACCGTTTACCCGGAGTTCAAGGCCCCCGCCGACGCGTTCTTCAGCAACCCGGTTGTCGAGGCAGTTGCGAATGCGTACGCGGCAGATAAAGAACCTTCGGCTAACGTTCTGGAGGAATTTGATTCTCTTCTGGAGACTCAGTTCGCGGCCGTTTCAGAGGATTCGGCGGAGGCATTTGAGATTTACCTCTACGCACGTGGCTACACTGCCTACCCCAGCCTGGCGGAATCAGAGTTTTTAAGTGAAATTAAAGACGAACTTCCCACGCTCACCGAGGTAGCTGCATCGCGGGACAATGTGACTGTGGACGTCGTCGGATTGGCCATAGATCTTCTTGGCCTCCCGGCCAACAAGGCCCGTGCATTCCGAAACTCTATTGAAAACTCCGACTTTGGCCGGACCACGCTGACTCATTATCAGGAGTATGCGAAGACTTACAACGCGGCCCAACGGGCCTGTGCCGACGGCGGCAAAACTGACGTTCGATTCCCTACTAAGTCGACAACGCCGGGGGCGGGTCAAAACACCGGTTCTCAGAACCCGAACGAGGAGACCAAGAGCAACAGGGACCCGAACACTGGCACTGGCACTGGCACCAACAACGACAAGACGAACGCAACGGGCACGGGTACCGGTACCAAAAACAACAAGAATCAGAACGACGACACCCCGGTTAACACTGATGATGCTGGCTCCAGCGAGACCGGCAAGATCATCGGCATTGTCGCGGGTGTTCTCGCAGCGATTGGTTTGATTGCTGCTGGCGTTGTGGCATTCGCCCCGCAGCTCGGAATTCAGCTGCCGTTCTAGTTGGTAGCTCCTCGAACCGGGTCGGTGCCAGCCGGCCCGGTTTCGCCTGTCCTGTGCCGCTGAATGATCTTTGAAAAAGCCTCAGGACCAAGTGTGGATCGCAGTTGGCGACAACCGCTTGAAAAAATTCTTCAGGAGCGAGGTTCGAGGAAGCGCACCCCCGCTGAAAGACCTTCAAAGATCCCTCAGGATCAGGCGCGGATCGCAGTTGGCGACGGCGGCTTGATTAAATGTCTCGGCGCCGGGCCCCAACCTAGACCTGAGGCTCAAAGACCCGAATTCCACACACCGAGGCCACAACCCACCTACGCCGGGCCGATCTCCTTCGCGGCCCGGCGCGCGTCGTCCCAGGCGGACTGCAGCTCGAACGCGCGCTCGTCGGCGACGGCGAGGAGGCGTTCAAGCTGCGTCTTATCGGTGGACGCGGACTCGAGGTAGCTGTCGATGCGCTCGAGGAACCGGCGGGCGGACGAGGCGCGCAGCAGGAACTCGTTGATCTGCGGCACCGTGCCGTCCGGGTCGGCGAGCGCGGGGTAGTGCAGCGTGCGGTCCGCGATGTCCGCCGCGGCGGGGCCGTGCTGCAGCTGCTCGTAGGCGTCGAGGACCTCGGCGATGTCGTCGCGCGCGTAGAGGAGCGACGAGCGCATCGCCAGGATCTCCGGGTCAGCCTGCACGCGGCGGGAGAACAGCACCGCGCAGATGACGAGCAGCACCGACAACAGCAGCCCAGGCAACTTCAGCGTGAACACCAGCAGCACGACGGCCGCCAGCACCAGCGCGCCGAACAGCGCGCGGGAGAGGTCTCTGTCGGGTGTACTCATCGGGTGCCCCTACACGGCTAGTGTCCGCCGCACCCGCAGGATCCGCCGCAGCCGCCGCACCCGTCGCCGGAGGCGTTCGGGATCGAGCCGGCGAGCACCGCGGTGCCGGCGATAACGCTGTCGCGCTCGGGCAGGTCCCCGTCGGGCAGGCACACGTCGAACGGGAACGCCGCGTCGACAGTGGCGTGGATGAAGCGCTGGCCGGTGAGCTCGGAGGTGCGGTACTCCGCCTCAAGCACGCGGCCGGAGAACTCCGCGCGCGCGTCCGGGATGGCGGCCGCGCCGGACGCGACGGCCTCTGCGCCGGGGGAGGCCACCGCGCCGACGATCGCGCCCGGGTGGAGCGCGAGGTACGCGTCGGTGGAGGCGTAGCGCTCGACCGAGAGCGCGAGCGCCGCCAGGGAGAGTTCCTGCCATTCCAGCGTGGGCTCGTCGACAAGCAACGGCTCCTGCGCGAGGTTGATGGTGGCGGAGGCGATCGCGCCGCCGCGCGGGTCGACGATGTCGGCGAGCGCGACCACGTCGTTGAGTGGCGTGATGTGCGCGTACGTGCGCGTCACCGCGTCGAAGCCGGCGAAGGTGGCGAACGGCTCGACCGCGAGGATGTTCAGCTGCGCGCCGGACGGGTCGGCGTACTGGATGAGTTGCCCGCCGCGCACCTCGCCGGTCACCGCGAGCCGGTTCGTGGCAATGGCGGATTCGACCGCGTCCTGCCACTTGTCAAAGGCCAGGCCGATGGATGAGAGGTCGCTGCTGATCGCTGTGCTCATGGGGCTAGATTCTAGACGCACGTCCCACACCGGAAGAATCGCGGGCCTTCGCGCGTTCAATCGGGTAGATATGACAGAGAACTATTCCGTAACCACGAAAGAGCATTTATTGCTTCACGACGAACTCACGCCGGAAGAACGCGCCCACGAGGATCTGCTGCGGCAGGCTTTCCGACACAATTCGCCCCAGCCCGGCGCTGAGCCGACCGTCGGCTCGCTCGACCTTGAGGACCGCAACGCGTTCCGCTCCGTCACCGGGGCGACGGAGCTGCGCGCCGAGGAACAGCAGGACGGCTACGAAGTCGAGTACCGCAAGCTGCGCCTCGAGGAGGTCCTCCTCGTCGGCGCGTGGACCGAGGGCACCACGGCCGAGATGGAAGCGAACATGTGGGAGCTCGCGGCGCTGGCGAAGACCGCGGGCGCGCAGGTCGTGGACATGCTCTACCAGAAGCGCGACAAGCCGGATCCCGGCACCTACATCGGCTCCGGCAAGGTCGCGGAGCTGCGCGAGATCGTGCAGGCCACGGGCGTGGACACGGTGATCTTCGACGGCGAGCTCTCGCCCTCGCAGATGATCGCGCTCGAGGAGGCGCTGAAGATCAAGGTGATCGACCGCACGATGCTCATCCTCGACATCTTCGCCCAGCACGCGAAGAGCCGCGAGGGCAAGGCGCAGGTGAGCCTCGCGCAGATGGAGTACCTCTACAGCCGCACCCGCGGCTGGGGCGGCAACCTCTCGCGCCAGGCCGGCGGCCGCGCCGGTTCGAACGGCGGCGTGGGCCTGCGCGGCCCGGGCGAGACCCGCATCGAGGCGGACCGCCGCCGCCTGCGCACCGAGATGGCGAAGCTGCGCCACCAGTTGCGCGACATGACCACCGCGCGCGAGGTGAAGCGGGCGCGCCGCCAGCGCTCCTCGATTCCGAAGATCGCCATCGCGGGCTACACCAACGCCGGCAAATCCTCGCTCATCAACGCGATGACGGGCGCGGGCGTGCTCGTGGAAGACGCGCTGTTCGCCACCCTGGACCCGTCGACACGCAGGGCGAAACTCGCCGACGGGCGCAACGTCGTGCTCACCGACACCGTCGGGTTCGTGCGCCACCTGCCCACGCAGCTCGTCGAGGCGTTCAAGTCGACGCTCGAGGAGGTCGCGGGCGCGGACTTGGTGCTCCACGTCGTGGATGGCTCCGACGCGTTCCCGCTCAAGCAGATCGAGGCGGTCAACGACGTGCTCGCCGAGGTCACCCGCGATTCCGGCGACGAGATGCCGCCGGAGATCGTGGTGGTGAACAAGATCGACGACGCGGACCCGATGGTGCTCGCCGAGCTGCGCCACGCGCTGGAGAAGTCCGGGCGCGACGCCGTGTTCGTCTCCGCCCTCACCGGAGAGGGCATCGCGGAGCTCGAGGCGCGCATCGAGCAGCACCTCAACTCCATCGACGCGCACGTGACCATGGTGGTGCCCTACACGCGTGGCGACGTGGTCAGCCGCGTCCACGACGAGGGCACCGTGCGCAGCGAGGAGTACGAGGAGGCGGGCACGCGTATCGACGTCCGCCTGCCGCGGGTGCTCGCCGAGCAGTACGCGGAGTTCGTGGTTTCCTAGTTCGCCGGCCCGGTCAACCTCACCCTCAACTTCGGCGGCGTCGCCCTCGAGGGCATCGCGCTCGGATCGGTCGGCATCATCGCGATTTACCCGATCCTGCGCTCGATCTACGACACGGTCGGCGAGGGGCAGTACCGCTAAGCGCTGCTGGGCAACCGCGCGAAAAACGCCCGCGCCGCCCGGTGCGAAACCGGTGCGGGGCGAGCGCTGGTGAACGTCGTAACGCTGCTGCCTACTCCTCGTCGAGGTTCTTCGCAATGAGGGCGGCGATCTCCTCGACGGCCTCCGCGTTGTCTGAGGTGACGGTGACCTCGTCACCGTGCTCTGCGCCCATCGCCATGATCATGAGGGAGGAGGCGGCGTCGGTCTCGTCGTCATCGTCGCCGCCCACGAGGGTGAGCAGGATCTCGTCGTCGTACTCGCCGGCCGCGTCCGCGATGACGGTTGCCGGGCGGGCGTGCAGCCCGACAGTGGAGCCGACCTTGACAGTCTTGGAAGCCATAATCTGATGTCCTTTCGATCGTTTGCGGTTACGAGTGTACGGCCGCCTTGGGCGACGCCGCCACCTGCTTCAGCGCGATGACGGCCGCGGTGGAGACCACCACGCCGGCCGCGAGCGCGATGAGCATGCCCCACCACGGGTGGTAGGCGAAGATGACGAACACGCCGCCGTGCGGCGCCTGCGACTGCACGCCGAGGGCCATCGAGATCGCGCCGGCCGTCGCGCCGCCGGCCATCATCGCGGGGATGACGCGGAACGGGTCGGCCGCGGCAAACGGGATGGCGCCCTCGGAGACGAAGGAGAGGCCGAGCAGCCAGGCGGACTTGCCGTTCTCCCGCTCCGCGGGGGTGAACAGGTTGCTGCGCAGGAACGTGGCCAGGGACAGGGCGATCGGTGGCACCATGCCGGAGATCATCACCGCGGCCATGATCTCGTACGCGCCCTGCGTGCCCGCCGACAGGCCCGCGGTGCCGAAGAGGTAGGCCGCCTTATTCACCGGTCCGCCGAGGTCGAAGCACATCATGAGGCCGATGATGATGCCCAGCAGCACCGCGGAGGAGCCGGACATGGACTCGAGCCAGCTGGTCAGGCCCTCCATGATCGCGCCGAGCGGGCAGCCGAGCAGCAGGTACATGAGCACGCCGACGATGAGCGAGGTAAGCAGCGGGATGATCACCACCGGCATGAGCGAGCCGAGCCAGCGCGGCACCTTCCACGTCTGGATCCAGTAGGCGATCACGCCGGCGAGCAGGCCCGTGACCAGGCCGCCGATGAAGCCGGCGCCGACCATGACGGAAATCGCGCCGCCAACGAACCCGGGCGCGATGCCGGGGCGCCCGGCGAGGCCGTAGCCGATGTAGCCGGACAGCGCGGGCACGACGAAGCCCATCGCCATCTGCCCGGTGGCGAAGAGTACGGCGCCGAGGTAGAGCATCCACCCGGACCGGGAGAACGAGATCAGCTCGCCGTCGACCATGACGTCGTGGCCGGGCAGGTTAGCGGGCGAGTAGTCCGTCACCAGCGCCTGCCAGCCGTTGGCCATGTCGGCGCCACCGAAGAGGAACCCGAGCGCGAGCAGGAGGCCGCCGGCGGCCACGAAGGGCACCATGTAGGACAAGCCCGTCATCACGGCCTGCTATTCCGGTTACACCCGAATTATGTCCGATTGTGTCCGTTTAGGCAACGAGGTTCGCGGTGTGGTTTACCCCTCGTTGGCGAGCACAACCTCGACGCCGTGTTCCCGCAGTTCCTCCACGAACGCGGGCGGTGCATCCGCGTCCGTGACCACGACGTCGACGTCGCTGAGCGAGGCGAAGCTGACGAGGTAGTCGTTGCCGATCTTCGTGGAGTCGCACAACACCACCACGGTGCGCGCGTTGGTGACCATCGCGGTCTTCACGGCGGCCTCCTGGGCGTCCGCGGTAGACAGGCCGTGGTCGATGGTCAGCGCGTTCGTGCCGATGAAGGCCACGTCCGCGCGCAGCAGCGCGAGCGTGCGAAGGGCGGTGCTGCCCACGACGGCCTGGGTGACCGGACGCACGGTGCCGCCGAGCAGCTGCACGTCGTTGAGCCCCGCGGTACTGAGCTCGAGCGCCGTGGGCAACGAGTTCGTCACAATCGAGCACTCGTGGGCGAGCCCGTTTTTGGCGATGAGGTCAGCGAGGCTGCTGATGGTCGTGCCGGAATCGAGGAAGATGCCCCCGCCGTCGTGGTCCGGGAGGAACTGTAGCGCGGCACTGGCGATCGCGTTTTTCGCCTCCGAGGAGGCCTTCGCCCGCGCATCGAGGGGGAGCTCGGAGGTGAGGAACGACTGGTTTGCCACCGCGCCGCCGTGGACGCGGTGCACCACGCCCTCCTCATGCAGCGCCGCGAGGTCACGGCGGATGGTCTCCGCCGTGACCCCGAATCGATCTGCGAGGTCGGTGACGCTCACGCGGCCCTCAACTGCGGTGAGCGACGCGATCTGGCGCTTGCGTTCCTCGGCGTACATAGGCCTCCTCCAATTCCCCCCACTCCGGGCAAGCGGGAGCTGGCTATAGGGTACGGAACACCGAGATGACCCGCCCCATGATTTCGGCTTCGTCGCCCTTGATGGGGGCGAACGCCTCATTGTGGGGGAGGAGCCACACGCCGGACGAGTCCTTGTGGAACTCCTTGACGGTCGCCTCGCCGTCGATGAGCGCGGCGACGAACTCGCCCTCCTCCGCCACGGGCTGCGAGCGGATGACCACCCAGTCCCCGTCGAGGATGCCCGCGTCCTTCATCGATTCGCCGACCACGCTGAGCATGAACACGTCGCCGTCGCCGAGCAGCTCCTCCGGCAGGGGGTAGTACGTGTCCACGTTTTCCTCGGCGAGGATCGGCGCGCCGGCCGCGATCTGGCCGACCACGGGCACGTAGCGCGCCGTCGACGCGTCTTCCGGGGCTGCCTCCTGCGCCTTCTTCTTCGGCTTCGGCGAGGTGGTCTCCTGCAGGTGGCGCAGGTCCACCGCGCGCGGCTTGTTCGGGTCGCGCCGCAGGAAGCCCTTCTTCTCGAGCTCCTTGAGCTGGTACGCGACGGAGGAGGTGGACTGCAGACCGGTCGCGTCGCCGATCTCGCGGATGCTCGGCGGGTAGCCGCGGAGCACGACGGCGTCCTGGATGACTTGGAGAATGCGCCGCTGGCGGTCCGACAGCGTGCTCATGTCGAGGTTGGCGGGCTCCGACTTCTTTCGTGCCATGGGGGCTCCTTCTGTGGCGGGTGGGTGCGACTACGAACGTACCAGAGAGGGCAAGCATGTTCGAGGATTTGCACACTGTAGTGGACACGCATCGGCGCGCCTGCTATAAATCGAACATGTCATCGTATTCGAACATACTAACGGGAGCGTGTTCGAACGTGTCGCGGACGCAAGTACAGTGTGCCGCGGATAGAAAGGAGACCACCATGTCAGTCGTGATTAACCCAGCAAGTGCCGCCAAAAAGCCGACCCGAGTTCAGGCGCCCGTCGTGCCGCCGGCGGAAGTGTGGGATCTGGAATCTCCCGCACGGCGCCCGGCGTGCGCCCGCGCTGTTCGAACCATCGCCGTTGGCGATCGAACTTCTGAGCGCTCGGTAAAGCGGTCCGGCCGCAACGCGGAGGCGGCGGGAAGTTCGTTCGAAATGCGTCGCGAGAACCGGGAGAGTGTCCTGCTCGGCGCCGTGCTCACGGCGGCGCTCATTATCGGCTCGGCCGTCGGCGGCGCGTTCTCGAGCGGGGACGAGGTGCCGATGTCGAAGGTGGCCTATTCGGCGTCGGTGGGCGCCGAGCACTAACGCGCGGGGCCGTTAGGGCGGGCGGGGCCCGCGGGTAACATCGCAAGGCGTAGACGCACCGCCTCGATGCCGGGGCCCGATCCGGGGAGGAACCGCTTCCGTGTATTGCCCCTTCTGCCACAACGAGCACTCCCGCGTCGCCGACTCGCGCCTTGTCGAGGGCGGGTCCGCCATCCGCCGCCGGCGCGAGTGCACCGAATGCGGCGGCAGGTTTACCACGGTGGAGAAGGCTGTCCTGACCGTGGTGAAGCGTAACGGGGTGAGCGAGCCGTTCGACAGAGACAAGCTCATCGTCGGCGTCCGGCGCGCCTGCCAGGGCCGCGACGTGTCGGACGACGCGCTCAAGCGGCTCGCCCAGGAGGTTGAGGAGACCGTCCGCGCGCAGGGCAGCTCGCAGGTGCCCGCCCACGAGATCGGCCTCGCCGTCCTCGAGCCGCTGCGGGCGCTCGACGAGGTCGCATACCTGCGTTTCGCCTCCGTGTACAAGTCCTTCGAGAGCGCCGACGACTTCGAGTCGGAGATCCGCCTCATGCGCCGCCGCGACCGAGAAGACTTCTAGGGAAGATTTCCAGGGAGGATTTTCTAGGCGAGCGCGTCGATCTTCTTCTCGATGCGACGCTGGCTCACTGGTTTCGGCGTGCCCAGGCGCTGCGCGAACAGGCTCACACGTAATTCCTCGATCTGCCAGAGGATGTCCTTGTACGCCTTCGTCTTCTCCCGCCCCGCCGGGAGCCGCTGCATCTTCGCGGCGAGGTAGCGCTTCACCGAGTCGACAACGCTCTGCCGGTCGGCGTCGCGGTCCGGGTCGAGGCGCATGTCCTCGAGGCGGATGCGCATCGCGTCGATGTAGCGGGGCAGGTGCTGCAGGTGCCCGATGCCGTGGACGGTCACCGCGTGCTTCGGCAGGAAGAACGCGAGCTGGCCGCGCATGTCGTCGATGGCGGGGCCGTCCCACTGCTCCAGCTCGGCGGCGAGGTTGGCGTACTCCGCCAGGGCCGGGGCGAGTGTGACTACGACGCGGCGCACAGCGCCCGGCACCTCCGGCTTGATTTCGGCGGCGAGCGCCTCGAATTCCTCGGGCGAGCGCACCGGCCCGCCATGCGCGAACATAAGGTCGCGAATGACGGCGATGCGCGCGTCGTCGACGAGCCCGGCCGCGCCGCCGTGCGGGTAGCGGTCCACGGCCACCTTGTGGCGCAGCGGCAGCCCCTTCGTCATCTGCGCGGCGTTGACGGAGATCTCGCGCAACAGCAGCGTGAGCGTCGCCGTGACCATCGACGCCTCGGCGGCCGCCTTCGTCGGGTGGACGGTCACCTTCACCCCGTCCTTCGTCGCCTCGAGGGCGGGGTAGGCGTCGACGTCGTTACCGTCGATGGTGGTGGTGACGGTTTCCGGGACCGCGCCGAGCGTGTCGGCGGTCCACTTCTGCACGGCTTCGGACTCCGACGTCCGCCCCGCCTGGGAGACGGAGGACCGGATCTTGCCGGCCTGCCGGCGCTTGAGCGCGGCGAGGTCCTTGTCGTGGTCGACCACCTTGCCGCGGCGGTCGATCGCCGCGTACGTCACCCGGAGGTGGGCGGGCAGCGCATCTGGGTTGAAGTCGGAGCCGTTGATGCCGCGCCCGCCCAGGCTGCGCAGGGCGTCCGCGAGCGCGTCGGTGAACGGGGCGTTCTCGCCAGTGTCGCTCTCGGCGATGACCTCGAGGGCGCGCTCGGCGAAGTCGGGCGCCGGGACGACGGTCTTGCGCAGCGCCTTCGGCAGCGTCCGGATCATCTCGGCCGCGAGCTCGGGGCGCAGGCCGGGCACGAGCCAATCGAACCCGTCCTCGCGGAGGTTCGCCAGCAGGGGCACCGGCACCTCCACGGTCACGCCGTCGAACGGGTCGCCGGGCTCGAACTTGTAGCGCAGGGCGTAATCGATGGAACCCTGC
Organism: Corynebacterium jeddahense; assembly: GCF_028609865.1. NCBI lineage: Bacteria > Bacillati > Actinomycetota > Actinomycetes > Mycobacteriales > Corynebacteriaceae > Corynebacterium > Corynebacterium jeddahense. Next base: position 1,545,968 of record NZ_CP063194.1, on the reverse strand, counting down.
CGCCGCACTTCGGGGAAGGCGGCGGCGCCGGCGTCCACGCCGTCGTCGTCAAGCAAACTGCTCGGGTCGAAGTCGAGGTAGTGCTTGTCCTTCGCCCGCTGCTTCTTCCACCACGAGTCGAAGTGGCGTGCGGTGGTCACGTCGGCGGGCAGGCGGGAGTCGTAGAACTCGAACAGCGTGTCTTCGTCGACGACGAGGCCGCGGCGGCGCACCTTCTCCTCCACGGAGGCGGCCTCGGCGAGGAGCGCCTCGTTGTGGTCGATGAACGTGTGGTGGCGGTTCCAATCGCCCTCGAGCAGCGCGTGGCGGATGAACATGGCGCGCGCCCCAGCGGGGTCGACGCGGTGATAGGGCACGAGCCGGTCGCGCACGATGGTCACGCCGTAGAGCATCGATTTCTGGTGCACCATCGCCGCGGAGCGCTTCCGGGACCACACCGGCTCGGAGTAGGAGTGCTTCATCAGCTCGCCCGCGGCCGCCTCGACCCACTCCGGCTCGATTTTGGCCACGTCGCGCGCGAACAGGCGCGAAGTCTCCACGAGCTCCGCGGCCATGACGAACTCCGGGGGCTTCTTGCTCAGCGACGACCCGGGGAAGATCACGAACCTCGTCCCGCGCGCGCCCTGGAACTCCTTCGAGTTCCCGTCGCGCGCGCCGATGTTGGAAAGCAGGCCGGTGAGCAGGGACTTGTGGATCGCGTTCGCGTCGCGCTCGCCGGCGACGTTCTCGGCGCGGGACCAGCCCAGCTGGCGCTCCACGTCGCGTAGCTGCCGCACGAGGTCGAACCACTCGCGGATGCGCATGTAGTGGAGGAACTCCCGCTTCATGCGCTTGCGGAAGGCGTTGCCCGTGAGCTCGTCGCGGGATTCGCCGATGTAGTCCCACAGCTTGAGCGCGGAGAGGAAGTCCGACTCCTTGTCTTTGAAGCGGGCGTGCGCCTGATCCGCCTGCGCCTGGAACTCCAGTGGGCGCTCGCGCACGTCCTGGATGGTCATGTTCGCGACGATGACGGTGACGTCATCGAGCACGCCGAGCCGGTTCGCCTCGACGAGCATGCGCGCCATCTTCGGGTCGACGGGGATGCGGGCGATGTCCCGGCCGATGCCGGTGAGCACGGGCGTGCCGTCGCGCTCCTTGTCGCCGATCGCGCCGAGCTCGTGGAGGATCTGCAGGCCGTCGCGCACGGACTTCGGATCCGGGGGCTGGATGAACGGGAACTCGGCGACGTCGCCGAGGCGCAGCGAGATCATTTGCAGGATCACGCTGGCCAAGTTGGTGCGCAGGATTTCCGGGTCGGTGAACGCGGGGCGGGCCTCGAAGTTCTCCTCCGAGTACAGGCGGATGGCGATGCCGTCTGCGGTGCGCCCGGAGCGGCCCGAACGCTGGTTGGCGGACGCCTGCGAGACCTCCTCGATGGGCAGGCGCTGCACCTTCGTGCGCGTGGAGTAGCGCGAGATGCGCGCCAAGCCTGTGTCCACCACGTAGTGGATGCCGGGCACCGTGAGCGACGTCTCGGCGATGTTGGTGGACAGCACGATGCGCCTGCCCGAGTGGGGGGCAAACACGCGGTGCTGCTCGGCATTGGAAAGCCGGCCGAACAGTGGCACGACCTCGACGCCGCGCCAGCGCTTCTTCTCAATCGCCTCCATGCAGTCGCGGATGTCGCGCTCGGAGGCGAAGAAGCAGAGGATGTCCCCGTCTCCCTCGCGCATAAGCTCGGCGCACGCGTCCACGACGCCGTCGATCATGTCGGTGTCGATCTCCTTGACCGACCCGTCCTTCGCCTGCACCTGCTCCACGAGCGGCCGGTAGCGAATCTCCACCGGGTACGTGCGCCCGGAGACCTCGATGATGGGCGCCGGGGTGCCGTCGGCGTCGGCGAAGTGCGCCGCGAACGCCTCCGGGTCGATCGTCGCGGAGGTGACAATGACCTTGAGGTCCGGCCGCTTCGGCAGCAGTCGCTTAAGGTAGCCGAGCAGAAAGTCGATGTTGAGGCTGCGCTCGTGTGCCTCGTCGATGATGATCGTGTCGTAGGCGTTGAGGAAGCGGTCGCGCTGCATCTCCGCGAGCAGGATGCCGTCCGTCATGAGCTTCACCGCGGTGGAGTCGGACACCCGGTCGTCGAAGCGGATGGCGTAGCCGACGGATTCGCCGATGTCCTGGCCCAACTCGTCGGCGATGCGCTCGGCCACCGTGCGCGCGGCGAGTCTGCGCGGCTGCGTGTGGCCGATGACCCCGCGCCGACCCCGCCCGAGCTCGAGGAGCATCTTCGGGATCTGGGTGGTCTTGCCCGAACCCGTCTCGCCCGCGATGATGACTACCTGGTTGTCGCGGATGAGCTCCATGATGTCATCGCGCCGAGCGGACACTGGGAGGTTCTCGGGGTACTCGATGGCGGGGATGAGGGCGTCTCGCTTGGCGACGACGTCCCGCGCCGCCTCAACATCCGCAGCGATCGCGGCGAGGGCCTCCGGGCTCGAGGCGTTTTTCAGCCGGCGCCGGAACCGGCGGACGTCGGCGAGCGGGACGCCGTCGAGCGCCTCGTACAGCTGCGGTTTGCTTTGATGTGCGGACTCGTTCATTCCTGCGTTACTACCTGCGTTCATCTAGAAGCGGCATTCTACCGCGGCAGCAGCGCCGCCCCCGATTCCGCGGCGTCGCGGTAGGCCTCGGCGACGAGTTCGCCGAGCTGCTCGTACTCGGAGCGCCGGCGCGAGGACGCCCGCATGACGAGGCCGACGGTGCGCTTCGCGTCCACGCCGTCCGCGAACGTCGCCACCGCGAGGCCCGGGCGGGCGCATTCCGCCGCCACCGCGGACAGCGGCACGAGCGTCGTCCCGAGGCCGGCCACGACGAGCTGCACGATGGTGGTCAGCGACGCCGCGCGGGTGACCGACTGCGCGCCGGGGGTGCGGCGCACCTCGGCCAGGGTGCACAGTTCGACGATCTGGTCGCGCAGGCAGTGCCCGTCGTCAAGCAAGAGCAACTCCATCTCGCGCAGCGCCTCGAGCGGCAACGCGCTCGCACCGGCGAGGGGGTGCTCGGCCGGCACGACGGCGACGAACTCCTCGTCGTAAAGGGGCAGCTCCGTCACGCCGGTCGCGAGCGTCGGGGTGGCCATGATGGCGAGGTCGAGCGTCCCGTCGCGCAGCTGCTGCAGGAGGTGCTCCGTCTGGTTCTCCACGATGCGGGGCTCGAGCTGCGGGTACGCGTCGTGCAGCCGGGTGAGCAGCGCGGGTAAGAGGTACGGCGCGACCGTGGGGATGACGCCGATGGTGAGCGGGCCGGAGAGGGCGTCGCCCGTGCCGCGGGCGTGGGCGGAAAACGCGTCGGCGGCCTCGAGCGTCGCCTTGGCGTAGGGGAGGAGCTCCTCGCCGGCGGGGGTGACAATGACTCGGCGCGTGGAGCGCTCGATGAGCTGGATGCCCAAGCCCGTCTCCAGTGCGGCGAGCGCCTGGGAGGCCGACGGCTGCGAGATCCCCAGCATGTTCGCCGCCGAAACGAAGTGCTTCTGCTCCGCGACGGTGACGAAGGTCCGCAGTTGCGCGAGTGTCGGTTTATACTCTCGATTGCCCATACCTATGAGTTTACATGGTTCCATAGGTTTTTCGTTGAAACGTTCCGGATTCTGTGCCATACTGGAACTCGTCCGATGAAAACACGTCTGACCAGTTTCTTTGGAGGATAACTATGCCGATCATGACCGTTGGGGAGCGCTTCCCGGAGTTCGACCTCGTCGCCCTGAAGGGCGGCAACCTCAAGGAAGCGAACGCCGCTTCCCCGGACGACTACTTCGAGCGCGTCTCCCTGGACAAGTACGAAGGCAAGTGGAAGATCGTCTTCTTCTACCCGAAGGACTTCACGTTCGTCTGCCCGACTGAGATCGCCGCGTTCGGCAAGCTCAACGAGGAGTTCGAGGACCGCGACACGCAGGTGCTCGGCGGCTCCACCGACAACGAGTACTCCCACTTCAACTGGCGCGCGACGCACGAGGACCTGCTGAACATCCCGTTCCCGATGTTCGCTGACGTGCGCCACGACCTCATCCGCGCCCTCGGCGTGGAAAACGCGGACGGCGTGTGCGACCGCGCGACGTTCATCATCGACCCGGACGGCATCATCCAGTTCGTCTCCGTCACCCCGGACGCCGTCGGCCGCAACGTCGACGAGGTGCTGCGCGTGCTCGACGCGCTGCAGTCCGAGGAGGTCTGCGCCTGCGACTGGCAGAAGAACGACCCGACGAAGAACATCGACAAGATGGCCGTGGTCCAGGAGTCCCTGAAGTAAGCACCCACCCCAACCCGTTCGACGAAGGAGATCGAGATGTCGATTGACAACCTGCGCGAGGCCCTGCCGGAGTACGCGAAGGACCAGAAGCTCAACCTCGGCTCGCTGACGCGCTCCACCGAGCTCAGCGAGCAGCAGCTCTGGGGAACCCTGCTCGCCTCCGCGGCGGCGACGCGCAACGCGAAGGTCATCGCCGAGATCGCGGAGGACGCGAAGACGCACCTCTCCGAGGAGGCGGTCGAGGCGGCGTACGGCGCGGCGACCGTCATGGCGATGAACAACGTCGCCTACCGCGCCAAGGGCTGGCTCGGCGACGACTACGCCAACGTCAAGTTCGGCTTGCGCATGAACATCATCTCCAAGCCGGGCGTGGAAAAGGCCGACTTCGAGCTGTGGTCGCTCGCCGTGTCCACCATCAACGGTTGCGAGCACTGCGCCGTCGCCCACGCGAACACCGTCCGCGAGGAGGGCGTGACCAAGGAGCAGGTCTGGGAGGCCGTCAAGGTCGCCGGCGTCGTCCAGGCCGTGGCCCAGGCCATCGCCATCGAGGACGCGCGCTAAGCGTATCGACGAGTAAACCTCCGGCAGGACACCGTTCCTGCCGGAGGTTTCGTCGTGAAGCGAGACGCCCTAAAGCGGGCTGAGCACGCGGCTGGTCAGCGAGAACAGATCCTTCGGGTCGTCCGGCTCGGCGACGAGGTCGATGAAGGTCTGGAAGTCCGTGCCCGCCGTCGAATCGCGCAGGTAGCGCAGCGCGGAGAAGTCCTCGATGGCGAAGCCGACCGAGTCGAACAGCGTGATCTCCTCGTCGCTCGTGCGGCCCTCGCGCTGCCCGGCGATGACCTTCCAAAGCTCGACGACCTCGAAGTCCTCGGGCTTGTTCTGGATCTCGCCCTCGATGCGCGTCTGCGGCGGGAACTCGACGAAGACGGTCGCGTCATCGAGGATTCGCGGGTCGAGCTCGGTCTTGCCGGGGCAGTCGCCGCCGACACCGTTGATGTGCACGCCCGGGCGGACCAGCGAGTAATCCAGGATCGTGTTCTGCGCCTTATCGGCCGTGCAGGTGGTGATGATGTCGGCGCCCTCGACCGCGTCGTCGACGCTGTCAGCGAGGTAGACCTCGATGCCGAGCGGCTCGATGTTGCGGCGGAACTTCTCCATAGCGTTCGGGTCAATGTCGAAGATGCGCACGCGCTCGATGCCGAGTGCCGCGCGGAAGCCGAGCGCCTGGAACTCCGACTGCGAACCCGCGCCGATCATCGCCATAACCTGCGCATCCTTGCGGGCGAGGACCTTCGCCGCCATCGCGGACGTGGCGGCGGTGCGCAGCGCGGTGAGCAGCGTCATCTCCGCCTCGAAGGTGGGGTAGCCGTTGTCCACGTCGGCGAGGACGCCGAAGGCCGTCACGGTCTGAAAGCCGCGCGCCGGGTTGGAGGGGTGGCCGTTGACGTACTTGAAGCCATACTCGATGGAGTCCGAGGTCGGCATGAGTTCGATGACGCCGATCGGGGTGTGGCTGGCCACGCGGGGGATCTTGTCGAACTTCTCCCAGCGGGCGAAGTCCTCCTCGATGTAGCCGAGGATGCCGGCGATGAGCTTTTCCACGCCGTGGTGGTCGATCCAGCGGCACATGTTGGTGACGTCGACGAGTTGGGTCATGGGAAGTTACGTCCTTTCGTAGAGGGTACGGGTTAGTGCTTGGGTAGCGGGGGATCGATGTCGGGGGCCCTGTCACCCGTGATCTTCTCGTAGTTCACGTGGGAGCGGGAGATGAACTCGACGCGGTCGCGGACCTTGAACCACCCGAACGCGAGCGCGGGCCACATGAGCAGCGACACGACGAGCGTCCACGTGCCTACGGGGTAGTCGAAGGCCATGAGCACGACGACGAGCACGAGGAAGAGTAGCGAGATGATGTCGGTGGCCGGTGAGAACGGCGCCCGGTACGACGGCCGGGTGTACTTGCCCTCTTTCGCCAGCCGCACGAAGCGCATGTGCGACAGCGAGATCGCCGCCCAGGACGCCATGGTGCCCAGCGCCGAGATGTTGAGCACGACCTCGAAGGCCGCCTCCGGCACGAGGTAGTTGAGCACGACGCCGAACAGGGCGACGCCGGTGGTGAGCAGGATGCCGCCGTACGGCACGCCGCCCTTGGTCACCCGGCCGGCCCACTGCGGGGCCGAGCCGGCCTTAGACAGCGAGTACATGATGCGGCCGGTGGAGTACAGGCCCGCGTTGAGCGACGACAGCGCGGCGGTGATGACCACCAGCTGCGTGATCGGGCCGGCGGCCGGGACGCCGATTGAGTCGAAGAAGGTGACAAACGGCGACTCGTCCCCGGAGTAGTCGGTGTACGGCATGAGCAGGCACAGCAGCAGGACCGAGCCGAAGTAGAACAGCAACAGGCGGAACACGACGGCGTTGATGGCGCGCGGGATGTCGCGGCGCGGGTCCTCCGCCTCGCCCGACGTCGTGCCCAACAGCTCGATGCCGGCGAAGGCGAACACGACGCCCTGGATGACGATGAGGGCGGGTAGCACGCCGTTGGGGAACCAGCCGCCGTAGTCGGATATGAGCGACAGACCGGTGGGCTCCCCGTTGGGCTTGCCGAAGATCACCATGAAGATGCCGACGGCCAGGAAGGTGAGCAGGAACGCGACCTTGATCAGCGAGAACCAGAACTCCATCTCGCCGAAGAACTTCACCGAAATGAGGTTCATCGCGGTCACCAGCACGATGACGGAGAGGGCGACCACCCACTGCGGGATGTCGTCGATCCAGGCGTAGTACTGGGCGAACCAGCGGATGTAGATCGCGAGCGCCGTGGCGTCCGCGACGGCGGTGGCCGCCCAGTTGAACCAGTACAGCCAGCCGGACACGTAGGCGGCTTTCTCGCCGTAGAACTCGCGGGTGTACGAGACGAATGACCCGGACGTCGGGCGGTGGACGATGAGCTCGCCGAGGCTGCGCAGGATGAGGTAGCCGATGAACCCGCACAGCAGGTACATCAGCGCCAGCGACGGGCCGGCCGATTCCAGGCGCGAGCCGGCGCCGAGGAAGAGGCCGGTGCCGATCGCGGACCCGATCGCGATCATGTTGATCTGCCGGGTGGACAGGCCCTTCTGGAGCCCCTCGTCCTCGTCCGGGAGGACGCCCGCTTTCGGGCGGGACGAGGGCGTGGGCGGCGTGGGCTTGGAGGTAGTCATTGCGGACCCCCTGGGGTAGGTGGATAGGGGAAGGGGAGGCTAGTCCCGGATGCCGGCCGGGTCTTGGATGACGCCGAAGCGGTGGAGGGTGGCGGAGACAGACTGCTCGAGCAGGTACGGCAGGAGCTCCCTGCGGCCGTCGATAAGCGCCGGCCCGTCGAACACCGCGGTCGAGATGTCGCCGTAGAGCTCCTCGGGGGCGTCACCAATGACGCGCACGCGCGGCGGGTTGCCCTCGACGGTGTGCGCGTCGACGGTGACGCCCGCGGCCTCGAGGTCCGGCGCGAGCGTTGCCGGCGTGACGACGCGTACCGCGGTGCCCGTGATGGCGGTGGCGATGAGCTGGCGGTAGACGTCACGCAGCGCGTAGTGCTCGCCGACGTAGATCACGACCGGCTCGAGCGTGTTGCGGTAGCGGAAGATGTTCGCCTCCGAACGCAGGCCGGAGAAGTCGTGGCCGTGGCCAAACTCGCGGTCCCAGGCGCGCTGGTCGTACTCGGCGGCGCGGGAGAGCCAGCCGTAATCCTCGGTGCTCACCTGCGGGCGGAACTCCTCGAGCAGGCCCTGCACCTTCGCGGAGAGGCTCACGCCCGGCGACGGCGCGAGGGTGTCGCTGTCGCGCCACGTGCCCATCTGCGCCACGTAGTTCGGCCCGCCCGCCTTCGCGCCGGGGCCCACCGAGGACTTCTTCCAGCCGCCGAACGGCTGGCGCTGCACGATGGCGCCGGTGATGCCGCGGTTGACGTAGACGTTGCCGGCTTCGACGCGGTCGAGCCAGTGGTTGATCTCGTCGCCGTCGAGGGTGTGGATGCCCGCGGTGAGGCCGTACCCGGTGGAGTTCTGCCACTCGATGGCCTCGTCGAGGTCTTTCGCGTGCATGATGCCCAGGACGGGGCCGAAGCACTCGTTCTGGTGGTACCAGGAGCCGGGCTTGACGTCGTCGCGGATGCCGGGGGACCAGAACTTGCCCTCCTCGTCGAGCTGCTTCGGCTCGAGCAACCAGGTCTCGCCGGGCTCGAGACGGGTCAGGCCGCGCTCGAGCTTCTCGCCGGGGGCCTCGATGAGCCCGTTCATCGTCGTCGACAGGTCGGTGCCCGGGCCGACGACGAGGGTGGAGGCGGCGTCGAGCAGCTGGTTCTTCAGCCGGTCGGATTCTCCGGCGGAGCCGACGAGGATGGCCAGGGATGCCGCCGAGCATTTCTGCCCGGAGTGGCCGAACGCGGAGAGGTAGAGGTCGTTGACCGCGAGATCCGGGTCCGCGGACGGGGTGATGATGATCGCGTTCTTACCGGAGGTCTCGGCCATCACGTTGAGCTTCGGGTTCCAGGACTTGAACAGCTGTGCGGTGTCAGAGGCGCCGGTGAGGATGATGGCGTCGACGGCGTCGTCGGTCAGCAGCGCCTTGCCCGCCTCGCCCTCGTCGGCGCGGACGTACTGCACGGTGTCCGGGTCGATGCCCTTCGCCTCGAAGACGGTGTGGATGCAGTCCGCGATGAGCTTGGCGCACTGCGTCACCTGCGGCGCGGGCTTGAGGATGACGGCGGAGCCGGCGGCGAGCGAGGCCATGACGCCGCCGGTGGGGATGGCGACGGGGAAGTTCCACGGCGGGACGACGACGGTGAGCTTGTTCGGCTCGAACTCGCCCGCGATGTCGTCGAGGTGGCGCGCGCTGTCGGCGTAGAAGTCGCAGAAGTCGATCGCCTCGGAGATCTCCGGGTCGGTCTGGTCGACGGTCTTGCCGGCCTCGTGGGCGGCGATGGCGATGAAGTCGCCGCGGCGACGCGCGATCTCGTCGCCGATGGCCTCGAGCACCTCGGCGCGCTCGTCGGAGGAACGCGCGCCCCAGGCCCGCTGCGCCTCGAGCGCGCGGGCGATGTGGTCGCGGATGGCGGACGGGTCGGTGATCTCCTCGCCGGTGTCCACCGCCGGCGGGTTGTTGAGGTGCTCGACGGCCCACGCGCGGTTCGCCTCGAGCGCCGGGTCGGTGTCCGGCTCGTTGAGGAAGCGGCCGGTGGCGGCCGAGTCGGCCGCCACGTGGCGCCCCTGCTCGTCGTTACGGTTCTGCGTGCGGTTCGGCCCGTTGTGCACGTCCCAGCGGTTGTCCACCGCCCAGCGGAAGACCTTTTCCTGCTCCTTGATCGGGTCGTGGTCCGCCGTCTTCGGCGCGAAGAGTGCGGGGAGGAAGTTCTGCGGGGCCGCCGTTTCCTCAAGGCGGCGCACAAGGTAGCTCACGGCGACGTCGAAGTCGTCGCGCTTGACCACCGGGGTGTAGAGGATCTGGCGTCCGTAGACGTCGCGGACGATCTCCTGCTGCGCGGGTGACATGCCCTGCAGCATCTCCGAATCCACCATGCTGGTCACGCCGCGGCGCTGCGCGAGCTCGTAGGCGAGCGCGGAGGTGAACAGGTTGTGCGAAGCGACACCGATGGACAGCGCGTCCGCGTACTCCGGGCGGAGGATGAAGTCGAGCAGGCGGTAGTAGTTCGCGTCGACCTCGTCCTTGGTCAGGTACGGGGCCTGCGGCCAGCCCTTCACCTCGGCGTGATGGCGCTCCATGGAGAGGTTCGCGCCCTTGACTAGGCGGATCTTGATCTTCGAGCCTCCCTCGGCCACGCGCCGCTGCGCGAACTCGGCGAGGTACTCCAGCGCGCCGAGCGTGTCCGGCAGGTACGCCTGGAGCACGATGCCGCCCTCGTAATCTTTGAACTCGTCCTCGCTGAGCAGCTGGGTGAACACGTCGATGGTGAGGTGGAGGTCGTGGTACTCCTCCATGTCCATGTTGATAAACACCCGCGGGTCGCGGTCGCGCGCCGCGCGGTAAAGCGGCCGGATGCGGTTCTTCACCTGGCGCACGCACTCGTCGTAGTCCCAGTGGTTGAGCTGGGAGACCATCGAGGACGCCTTCACCGAGACGTAGGTGACGCGCGGGTTCTTGATGAGGGCGAGGGTGCGCTCCGCGCGGTCGGTCGCCTCCTCCTCGCCGAGGACGGCCTCGCCAAGGAGGTTGAGGTTGAGCTGCTCGCCGCGCTGCTTCGCGTTGTCGAGGAGCTTGTTCACCGCGTCGGACTCGGCGTCGAGCACGAGGTGGCCGACGAGCTGGCGCAGCCGGGCACGCGCGGCGGGCACGACCACGTTGGGCAGGAACGGTCCGACGAAGGCGCCCACGCCGACGAGCAATGCGTTGATCTGGCCCAAGAACCGCGCGTCCACGCCGCGTGTGATGGAGCGCAGCGCGTTCGCGGCCACCCGGTTGCTCTCCGGGCGCATGACGCGGTCGACGAAGTCCATGGTGAAGCGCACGCCGTTGTCGTCTCGGAGCATTTCGGCGAGCTGCTGGGTGGAGGCGTCGTTGGCGTCCGCCTCCGCTGTCTCGTCCATCCAGTGGTAGGCGCGCGCGACGGCGGCCTCGACGACGGCGTCGAGATCGGCGCTGTTCGGCGGCGGGGTCTGGCTGGTGCTGAGCTGTGGCATCTGTGTTCCTTATCACTCAAGAGTCATGAATGTGACAACGCATAACTTAGGCCAGGAGTGGGAGCTTCATGACAACCGCCCCGGTGTTTTTCCGCCGTGACGCAAAACCCCCGCTCACACCGTGGTTCGAGCGGGGGTGGCGGGGGAGGAGGTGGGGCCTAGAGGCCGCCGAACGGCCCGCGCAGTGGGTCGAACGGCTTGATCGTCTCGTCGACCTCGCCGGTGGCGATCTGCTTGGCCAGCATCTTGCCGGACAGCGGGCCGAGGATGATGCCCCACATGCCGTGGCCGCCGTTCGTGTACACGTTGGGCACCTTCGTCGCGCCGACGAGCGGCAGCCCGTCCGGGGTGACTGGGCGCGAGCCGACCCACTCGTCCTGGCGGTCCTCCCAGTCGATGCCGCGGAAGAACGGCTTCGTCGTGTGGATGATCGAGTCGATGCGGCCGGGCTGGAACGGCTCGTCCGGCCCGCGGAACTCCATGGTGCCGGCGACGCGGAAGCGGCCCTGGTACGGGGTGCAGGCGATCTTCGGATCCGGTAGGTAGACGGGGCAGGTCGCCGGCTCTGCCGTCTCCACGGAGAACGAGTAGCCGCGGCCGGCCTGCACGAGGGTGGTCACGCCGAGGTCCTTCGCCAGCTTGGGTAGCCAGGCGCCGGTGGCGATGACGACGTTGTCCGCGGCGAGCCACTCGCCGGTGGCCAGTTTCACGGCGGGCTTGCGGGTGGAACGCACCTCGACCACCTCGACGCCGGTGGTGATCGTGCCCCCGCGCTCGACGATCGAGCCCGCGATCGCCTGGCAGTACGGGCCAGGCTCGATGAAGCGCTGTCCGCCCATGCGGTACGTCGCGCCGACCTTGTCGGTGAGCATCGGGGCGTCGGTGCGTGCGTCGTCAAGCGTGATCTGCTCGAAAGGGATGTCCTGGCCGTGGCGCTGCGCGCCCTCGACTTCCTTGAGGAAGCCGGCGGCGTGGTCCTCATCCTCGAAGCCGATGATGAAGGGGCCCTCGTTCGTGTGCGCCTGGACGCCGCCGGCCTCGAGCTCGTCGAATGCGGCGAGCGCCGCGAGGTCGGCCTTGGTCAGCCCGGCCATCGTCTTGTCCCAGGCGCGGCCCGTCGCGTGCGCCATGAAGTTCGCGCAGAAGCGCCACAGCTTCGGGTCGATGCGCACCGGCACGTCGAGCGCGGCGTGCTTGTCAAAGAGCGCGGTGGGCCCGTACGCCCAGAGGCTCGAGTTCGACAGCGGGATGGTCTTGCCCGGTGCGAGCCAGCCCGCGTTGCCCCAGGAGGAGCCCGCGGCGACGCCGATGCGGTCGATCACCTCCACGTCGTGGCCGTATTCCTGCAGGTGCCACGCGGTGGCCAGGCCGGTCATGCCGGCGCCGACGACGAGTGTGCGGGTCATGTGTGGTCCTCCTCACTTCGGGGAATCGTTGTGCTTGAGGTAATGTACCGCAGCCCCGCCCGCGGGGCAGGCAGTTCGGGCTATTGCGTATCGACGCCTCCGGCCAGCCCCCGCAGCCCCCGCATCTCGAGCGACGCCAGCCGCACCTCGCCCGCCTCGTCGGACGCGTCGAGGTCCACCACGCCGTGGAGCTGGAACGCGTTGTCGCCGTCCGGGTCTTTGATGATTTGGGTGACGGGCCACCGCCGCCCGGTCGTGTCCTCAATGCGGAAGTGCTCGGGCCCGCGGGCGTCCGGCCCGAGGTCCACGTCGTCGTACTCGTCGAAGTAGTCGTCCATCGCCTGCGGCCAATCGAGACGCGCGTCCGGGTCGAGGTAGTCCAGCATCCCCGCGAGCTGGTCCTCCTTCTCGTAGGCGAACAGTTCGACGAGGCGGAAGAAGAAGTTGCGCACCATGATGGTGAACGCGCGCCGGTTCGCGGTGAGCGCCGTCGGGTCCTCCACGCCGAAGGCGAGCTCCCGGTCGATGGTGTCCTGGCCCACCGGCTGGTCGTCGCCCGTCATGTGCGCCCACTCGTCGATAAGCGAGGAATCCACCTGGCGAATGAGCTCGCCGAGCCAGACGACGATGTCCTCGAGCTCGTCGTTTATGTACGCCTCCGGGACGGAGTAAGACAGCGTGCGCCACGCGTCGGTGAGGTAGCGCAGCACCACACCCTCTGACCGGGCGAGGCCGTAGGTGGCGGTGAGGTCGGAAAACGTCATCGCGTGCTCGATCATGTCGCGCACCACCGACTTGGGCGAGAGCTCGAATTCCTTCGCCCACGGGTTACCCTCGCAGAAGGTCTCGAACGCCTCTTCGAGCTCGTCCTCCAGCGGCTTGGGGTAGGTGACGTCCTCGACGATCGCCATGCGCTCCGTGTAGTCCACGCCTTCCGCCTTCAGCGCCGCGATCTCCTCGCCGCGCGCGGCGGTCTGCTGCGCCTGCAGTAGCTGGCGGGGATCGTCGAGGATCGCCTCGAAGGCGGAGATCACGTCGAGCGTGTACGTCTCCGACTCCGGGTCGAGGAGCGACAGGAACGCGAGCGCGAACGGGGCGAGCGGCTGGTTGAGCGCGAAATCACGGTCGAGTTCCTGGGTGAGCGTGTACGGGCGGAAGGCGGGGGAGTCGGGCGTGCGCTCGACCACGCCGGCGTTGACCAGCCCGCGGAACAGGTGAACCGCGGTGACGATGTCGCGGTTCTGCTTCGCCCGGTTGTCGTGGTTGGTGCGCAGGAGGTGGCGCATGTGCTCGTAGCCGTCCCCGGGGCGGGCGACGACGTTGAGCAGCATCGAGTTGGACACCTTGAACTGGCTGGTCAGCTCCTCGGGCTCCGCGACCTTGAGACGCTCGAAGGTCTTCTCCGACCAGGACACCTCGCCCTCGCGCGCCGACTTTTTCCGCAGCTTCTTCAGCTTCGCGGGGTCGTCGCCCGCCTTGCGCCGCAGCTTGACGTTTTCGATCTCGTGCTCCGGCGCCTCCACGATGACGGTGCCCTCCGTGTCGTACCCGGCGCGGCCAGCGCGCCCCGCGATCTGGTGGAACTCGCGGGACTTCAGGATGCGGCTGCGGGTGCCGTCGTACTTTGCCAACCCCGTGATGAGCACCGTGCGGATGGGCACGTTGATGCCGACGCCGAGGGTGTCCGTGCCGCAGATCACCTTGAGCAGGCCGGTCTGCGAGAGGCGCTCGACGAGGCGGCGGTACTTCGGCAGCATGCCCGCGTGGTGGATGCCGATGCCCTGGCGGACGAGTTTTGAGAGGGTCTTGCCGAAGGTCGTCGTAAAGCGAAAGTCTCCGATCTCCTCCGCGATGCGGGCCTTTTCTTCCGCCGTGACCATCTTCATGCTCGTGAGCGCTTGGGCGCGTTCGGTGGCCTCCCGCTGGGAGAAGTGGACGACGTAGATCGGCGCCTTGCCGTCGGCGAGGAGTTCCTCGATGGTCTCGTGGACCGGGGTGAACACGTAGTGGAAGTCGAGGGGGACGGGACGCTGGGCCCCGCCGACGTAGGTGGTGCGCCGGCCGGTGCGCCGCGAGAGGTCCTCCTCGAGCCAGGCGGTGTCGCCGAGCGTGGCGGACATGAGCAGGAACTGCGCCTTGGGCAGCTCGAGCAGCGGCACCTGCCACGCCCAGCCGCGGTCGGGCTCGGAGTAGTAGTGGAACTCGTCCATCACCACCTGGTCGATGCGCGCGTTCGCCCCTTCGCGCAGGGCGATATTAGCGACGATCTCCGCCGTCGCCGCGATGATGGGGGCGTTGCCGTTGACCGTCGCATCACCCGTCATCATCCCCACGTTTTCCGGGCCGAAGATCTCGCACAGCGCGAAAAACTTCTCGCTCACCAGTGCCTTGATAGGGGCGGTGTAGAACGTCCGCTGCCCGCGCGCCAGCGCGATGAAGTGCGCGGCGTTGGCCACCATCGACTTCCCCGAGCCGGTTGGGGTGGCGAGGATGACGTTGTCGCCGGCGAGTAGCGCGAGGGACGCCTCCTCCTGCGCCGGGTAGAGGGTGATCCCGCGGGAGGCGGTCCACGCGGTGAACGAATCCCAGACCGCGTCCTCGAACAGGTTTTCCGGGGCCTCGGCGATGTCTGCAAGCATGTCGGTGAGCGTCACGCGTTCAACCGTAGCCGACGCCCCGACACGACCCCGGCCGCCCGAGCGGGCCTAGCCGCGGTCGCCGGGTTCGCCGGGGTCGTCGCCGGGTTCGCCGCCGGTCTCGTCCTCGGGTGCGTCGGGGTCGATGACGTAGTGGTCCCGCAGGCGCTGGTCGTCCTCCTCGCTGCGGGGCAGGCCACGGCGATCCCCGCGGTCGCGGTCCTCGATGGCGGTGAGGTAGTTCTCGAACGCCTCGCTGATCTCCTCGCCGGTGGGCATCTGCGCCTCGCCCGGCATCATCGCCTGCGGGTGGCGGTTGCGGTACTCGTCCATCTCCCGGTCGTAGTGCTCCTCGAGCGCCTGCACCACCTGGGTGATCTCCTCGGAGTTGTTGGTCTGCTCCGCGAGCTGCTGGGAAATGCGAGCCATGTCCGCCTCGATCGAGCGCAGCGGGAACTGCAGGTCGGTCGAGTCCTCGACGGACTGCAGGAGCTGGAACGTGGCGTGCGGGTACGGCGACGCCGCGACGTAGTGGGGCACGTGGGCGGTGTACCCGGCGACGCTGCGCCCGCGCTTGTGCAGCTCGCGCTCGATGAGGATCGACGCGGAGCCGGGCACGCTCACCATCCCGTCGAAGGTGAACATCGACCCGACGAGGTCCCGGTCGTTGCCGTGCGCGGACACGACGAGCGGCCGGGTGTGCGGCGCACCCATCGGGGCCGCGTACAGGCAGATCGTCTGGGCGGCGTCGAAGCGGTCCGCGAGGTCCGCGACGGCCTCGCTGAACGCCTCCCACCGCAGGTCCGGCTCGGGGCCGGAGAGCAGGAGGAACGACGCGCCCTGCTCGTCGCGGAGCACGCGCATATCCAGCTGTAGGTCGGCGACGTCGGTGATCTCGGCATGCGCCATGGTCACCGTCGGGCGCCGCGAGCGGTAGTCGATGAGCTCGTCGTTGCTGAACGTGGCGACGGTGCGGGACTCCAGCGCGGCCTTGAGATGGTCGGCCGCGGACTCGACCGCGTGCCCGGCGTCGGCGTAGCCGTGCATCGCGATGACGAGCGTCGGCCCCGGCGACGATTCCTCGCCGACGCGGGGCGCGGGGTACTCCAGTTCGTACATTCGACGATCCTGCGTCATGGTGTGGCCTCCTCAAACATCGGAGCCGGATTGCCGGCTCGCTCCACCTGCACAACGGGCGGGGGAACCGAATCATTCCCGGCGCCCGCCCACGTGGAGTGTCCATTGTGCCCGACGCCGGGCCCGCCCAGGCGCGGCGGGCCGATATTTTCCGGTGCGCGAGGGAACCGGAGGGGTGGTTTCTGCGTCATATACTTATGACGAATACTCAACCGCAACCGCAAGGAACAAATCAGCCTGGCGATCAGACTGCCCAGTTCGAAACCGCCGCCGCACTCCAGTCCCCGTCCCACCTCATCGCTTCCATCCCGGGCGCGCTCGGGTACTTCCCGAACGAGGCCGTGATCCTCGTCAGCCTCTACGCGCGCCCGGGCGAGCCTGGCGCGCTCGACGTGGGGGCGTACCTCGACGCCGACCTCGGCAGCACCACCAGTATCCAGCGTGCCCTCCAGCGCGTTCCAGCGGGCAACCACGTCGCCACCTTCGCCGTGATCGTGACCCGCGTGCCGCACTCGGACATGGTCGCCGCCGCCGCGGCGGGCCTGCACCAGGCGGCCGACGAGTTCGGCGAGCTCGTGGAGGCCTGCTGGATCGTCTCCGAGATCGCGGACGGCACCCACTACCAGCTCGTCTTCGGCCCCGATGCGGAAATATTCGACTCGTGGGGATGGGACGCCGGGTACCACTGCGGAACCGTCGCCTCCGTCGCCGCCTCTGCCGCGATGCGCCCGCTGATCACCCACGGGGTCCTGCCCGAGCTCCACCGCGACGACGTGTTTCGCCATTTCGACCCCGTCTCCGACGCCGACGTGGCGATGAGCGAGGCGATCGCGCCGGAGGCGTACCGGAAAGGCGCCGAGCTGCTCGAACTCACCCAGTCGGCACCGTGGCTCGCGCTGCGCCAGATGAAGGCGGCCTCCAACGTGTTCCTGGCAGCCCCGAACGTCAAGCTCATCGACAGCGAGGGCAGCCTCATTCTCGACGACGTGTTCGCCTCCGCCGCCGACGTCGAGCTCGTCGCCGCGATGCTCACGCGCAACATGCTGCGCGACTGCCTCATCGAGCACGCGCTCGACCATCCTGGCGCCGCGAGCGCCGTGCTGGTGAGCGTCGCGCGCAACTTCAGCGGCCGCATCCGCGCCAACGCCCTGTGCCTCTGGGCGATGGTCGCGGTCTCGCAGCAGCTGCACGGGTGGGCAAGCGTCGCGCTCATGTGCGCGGACGACGAGGTACCGGCGCACTCGCTCGCCGGGCTGCTGGCAAACGTCCTCGGCGTCGGCCAGGCAGGCGCGTTAATCGAACTCAGCAGGCGCGGCTGCCGGGACACCTGGCGCGAGGTCGAGCGACGGGCGGCGGCGCAGGCCGACGGCTAGCGCCGGGCGGAGTGGGACCGGTCGCCGAGCGCGCGGGTGAATTCCCAGGCGTCCTCGACGATCCGGTGCAGCTCGGTGCGCGTCGGGTCCCAGCCGAGATCGCTGCGGATCTTCTCCGAGGACGCGATGAGCACCGCCGGGTCGCCAGCGCGGCGCGGCGCCACCTCGGCCGGGATCGGGTGGCCGGTAACCTCGCGGCACACGTCGATGACCTCGCGCACGGAGTAACCGTCGCCCGAGCCGAGGTTGTAGATGCGGTGCGTGCCGGGGGAGTTCGACTGCAGTGCCAGGAGGTGCGCGTCGGCGAGGTCGCGCACGTGGATATAGTCGCGCACGCAGGTGCCGTCCTTAGTAGGCCAGTCGTCGCCGTAGACCATGATCTTCTCGCGGTAGCCCATCGCCACCTGGAGCACGATCGGGATGAGGTGCGTCTCGGTGAGGTGGTTCTCGCCCACTCCGTCGTGCGCGCCGGCGACGTTGAAGTACCGCAAACTGGTCGCGCCCAAGCCGTACGCGTTGCAGTACGACGTAATGGCGTAGTCGATGGCCAGCTTCGTCGCGCCGTACGGGTTGGTCGGGCGGGTCGCCGCGTCTTCGGTGATCGGCACCACGTCCGGCTCCCCATATGTGGCGGCGGTGGAGGAGAACACGAGGCTGTGCACGCCGTGGCGGCGCATCGCGTCGAGCAGGGACAGGGTGACGTCGAGGTTGCCGTGCCAGTATTTCGCCGGGTCCTCGACCGACTCGCCGACGAGGGAGCGTGCAGCGAAGTGGAGCACGCCGTCGACGTCCCCGCCGCCGAGGATCTCGTCGGCCACGTCGACGAGATTGCCCTCGACGAACGCCGCCCCCTCGGGCACCGCGTAGCGGTTGCCCGTGCTCAAATCATCGATGACAACGACCTCGTGGCCGGCCTCGATGAGCGTCGCCGCGCAGACGCTTCCCACGTACCCGGCGCCGCCGGTGACTACGAGCTTCATGTGCTGTTTCCTCTCCTGCCTTACGCTTCCTGCTCCACGCGCAGCGCGTGGGCGACATCGCCCGGAAGCTCGAAATGTTTGCCCTCGGCGGTATCGATGGCGACGCCGCCTGCCTCCAGCGGGCTGAGCGTGACCACCTCGCCGACGAGGTGGCCCGTCGCCGCGAGGGACAGACCGTCCTCCAGAGGCACCTGGAGGATTTCACTGATCTGGACGACGCGTGCACGCACCGGCTCCTTCAGCCGCAGGTCCGACGCGCGCGTTCCCAGCTCTGGCGACGACGGGGAGGCGACCCCCAGCTCGTCGA
Organism: Corynebacterium jeddahense; assembly: GCF_028609865.1. Taxonomy (NCBI): domain Bacteria; kingdom Bacillati; phylum Actinomycetota; class Actinomycetes; order Mycobacteriales; family Corynebacteriaceae; genus Corynebacterium; species Corynebacterium jeddahense. The sequence continues at coordinate 1,527,165 of NZ_CP063194.1, read as the reverse complement.
GCGCCGGGATCGGGTTGCCGAACGGGGAGCACGTCGGGTTGTCCAGGACCGCGACGACGCGGCGTTCCACCTCGTCGCTCATCACGTGCTCCCACCGGCACGCCTCCTCGTGGACCTGGCTGAGGTCGAGCTTGAGTACGTCGGTAAGCAGGCGCTCCGCGAGCCGGTGCTTGCGCATCACCGCGGTGGCGCGCTCGCGCCCTGCGTCGGTGAGCGAAAGCGAGCGGTCGTGCTCCACGACGATGAGGCCGTCTCGCTCCATGCGGGCAACCGTCTGCGACACTGTCGGCCCCGACTGCTCGAGGCGCTCGGCGATACGGGCGCGCAGGGGAGTGATGCCCTCCTCTTCGAGCTCATAGACGGTGCGGAGGTACATCTCTGTGGTGTCGACGAGGTCGCGCACGATGCTTCATCCTTCTATTCGCGGTTGCGGAGACGGTTCAGGGCGATAGAGAAATACTGTAGCCCAGCTACTGCCGACGTGCGGCGGGGTAGCTGGGCTGCGGGGCGCGGTGGCGCTAGAGCGCGTAGTCGCGCAGGCGGTCGGCGCGCTCGCCGGCGCGGAGCTTCGCCATGACCTCGCGCTCGATCTGGCGCACGCGCTCGCGGGACAGGCCGTACTGGCGGCCGATCTGGTCGAGGGTGCGGGGCACGCCGTCGGTCAGGCCGTAGCGCATCCGGATGACGTCCTGCTCGCGCTGCTCGAGGCCGTTGATGATGTCCTCGATGTCGTCGTGGCGCAGGGTGGTTACCACAGCGTCTTCCGCGTCGGTCGCCTCGGCGTCCTCGATGAAGTCGCCGAGCGGCGCCTCCTCGTCCGCGCCGACCGGCATGTCCAGACTGACCGGGTCGCGGGACTGGCGCAGCAGCATCTCGATCTTCGACTCATCGATGCCGGATTCCTCCGCCAGCTCCTCGTTCGTGGGTTCGCGCCCGAGGGACTGGTACATCTCGCGGCGGATGCGCGAGAGCTTGTTCACCTGCTCGACGAGGTGGACTGGGAGGCGGATGGTGCGGGACTGATCCGCCATGCCGCGGGTGATGGCCTGGCGGATCCACCACGTCGCGTACGTGGAGAACTTGAAGCCCTTCGTGTAGTCGAACTTCTCCATCGCGCGGATGAGGCCGAGGTTGCCCTCCTGGATGAGGTCGAGCAGCGGCATGCCGCGGCCCGTGTAGCGCTTGGCCAGGGACACCACGAGTCGGAGGTTCGCCTCGAGGAGGTGGGCGCGCGCCTTACGGCCTTCCTTCGCCAGGATCTTCAGGTCGCGCTTCATGGCTCGCGTGAGGTGCGCGTCCGGGTCATCGAGCAGGTGCTGGGCGTAGAGGCCGACCTCGATCTGCTGGGCGAGCTCCACCTCCTCTTCCGCGTCGAGGAGGGCGGTCTTGCCAATGCCGTTGAGGTAGACACGAACCAGATCCGCGGACGGATTGTCGTTTGTCTGGTTCCTGCGGCTGCCGCGGTCGACAGCTTCCTCGTTCTCTTGCGCGGCGCGATCCGGTTGGGTCATGTGCCAATGCCTCCTCGGATAAAATGGACGGCGGGGAATCTAGTGGGGCAACGATTGCCAGCGTGCCATTGTTCCCAGATCGCCGATTAAAATTCAGCCAACTCCTAGGAACCTGTCCACCTTTTACGCCTCGACTTACGCCTCGACGATGACGGTGAACGGGCCGTCGTTAACGCTCGCCACCTCCATGTGCGCGCCGAACCTGCCCTGCTCCACCGTGATACCCCGCCGCCGCAGCTCCGCGGCGATGCGCTCGATGACCGGTTCCGCGACGCCGCCCGGCGCCGCGTCGCTCCACGAGGGGCGGCGGCCTTTCGCCGTGCGTCCCATAAGCGTGAACTGGCTGACCAGCAGCACCGGGGCGCCCGCGTCCCCGACGGAGACCTCGCCGTCGAGGATGCGCAGCTCGGCGATCTTGCGCGCCACGGTGCGCCACGCGTCCTCCGCGTCGTCGCGGCCCACACCGACGAGCGCAAGCACGCCGCCGGTCTCGGGACAGTCGATGGCGCCAACGACCGCGCCGTCGACGGTGACCGAGGCGTTGGTGACGCGGGTGAGCACGGCTTTCACGGCAGTTCCTTCCTGCTACAGGTGGGTGAGTTGGGCGATGTCGGCGGGCAGGAGCAGCCCGTGCCGCACGAGGTCGACGACCACGGAGACGGATGCGCGCTCGAGCTCGGCGACGCCTTCGCTGTCGGCGACGCCCTGCGACGCGGCGTAGAGTCCGACGACGTCGCGCACTGTCAGGCCCTCGGGGTGGAGGCCGGAGACGATGGCGAGCACGCCGGCGTCGATGTCGTGGGTGAACCTCGGGCCGTCGGTACGCGTGAGGCGCAGCGCCTGCGACTCAAAGCCCATGCCGAGCTGCGCGTCGGCGAGCTTGACGTCCTCGAGCGCGACCGTGGGGCGCACGACGTAGCGCGCGTCGAGGACGTCGTCGGCGGCTGAGTCGCGCAGCCATGCGGTGCGCGTGAAGTACTCCTCGGCCTCCGGGCCAAGCGGGTCGGTGAACGGCTGGGTGAGCTCCTCGCACGTGACCTCGCTGGGCGCGTTGCCGATGTCTTCGATGAGGATCCAGCCGAAGCCGACCGCGTGGACGTCGCGCTCGCGGAAGTGCTCGAGCCACTGGGCGGTGCGCGACACGCCCTCGGGCGAGCGCGGGTCGATGGACTCGTCGCGCAGCCACGTGGAGACGTACATTCCGGGGTCGACCACGTCGCGCTGCAGCACCCACGCGTTCACCCCGGTAGACGGCAGCCACGACGCCACGCGCGACTGCCACGTCTCGCCGAGGACGTGCGCCCACGACGCGAGGAGGAACGCGCGGCCGCCCTCGGCGAGATGCTCCGGCGCGCCGGCCGCGACGAGGGCGGAGGCGCCGTCGAGATCGAGCCCCGAGTCGCGATAGATGTGGCCCACCTCAGGCGGGCCGACGACAAACGGGGGATTGGCAACAATGCGATCGAAGCGCTGCCCGCGGACGGGTTCGAACCAGGCGCCCTCGCGCAGCTCGACGTTGCTGACCTCGTTCGCCGCCATCGTGGCCGCCGCGAGCTGCAGCGCCCGGCCGTGGATGTCCGTGGCCACCACGTGCTCGGCGGCGCCGGATTGCGCGAGCGCCTGCACCCCGGAGCCCGTGCCGAGGTCGAGCACCGACGTGACGGGCGTGTGCGGCGACGCGTTCAACAGCGACAGCGAGGCGGATCCGACGCCGAGCACGTGGTCGCGCCCCGGCACGTGGTCCGTCATGGACGCGTCGAGGTCGGAGAGGATGAGCCGCGGGGTGCCCGCGATGACGTGGGGGCGGATGTCGAGGGCGGGGCGCACGAGGCTGCTGTCGTCGCAGTGGACGACCACGGATTCGTCGAGAAGCGACAGCGCGAGTCGGGGGTTGAGCATGTCCGCGAGCTGCTCCGCGGTCGCCGGGCGGCGCAGGAGGAAGAAGCGAATGAGCGCCGCGAGCCGCGAGTCGTCGCCGCACGCGTCGAGGACGACGCCCGGCTCGCGGCGGTAGAGCGCCTCGGTGGCCTCGGGCCCGAGGTGGGCGGCGATGCCGTCGGCGGTAAACCCCGCGGCGGCAAGTTCGCGGGCCAGCTCCTCCGCCACGGTGGGGAGGTTGGCGGTCAGCGGGGCGGGGTCGTTCACGCGGGGCTCCGTTCGGGGTTGTTTTGGGTGCTAGTGCGGGCCGTGATTGTCGGCATCGATGATAACGGGGGAGTGCTCGCCGCCCGCGCCACCCGGCTCGCCCGGCTCGCCCGCAGCACCGCCGAGTTCACGCCGCCGCTGCGCCTCCATGCGCTGCTGCTCGCGCGCCGCCGCCGGCTTGTACACGTTGCGGGTGCGTGAATCCCGCACCTCGCCGACTGCGTTGCCGCGGACCACGGCGATCCACGGCAGTGGCACCGAAACGACGAAGAGGATCGACGCGAGCACCCAGTAGTTCTTCCACGCCGCGAAAATCGCCAGCAGGATAAACGGGATGCGCAGCCCTTGCAGGATCGTGTACTGGCGCTCCCGCGACTGGCGGTTGTGTTCCGCGGTGTGCGAAGCGTCGGTAATGAGCGCCCGCTTCGAGCGCGAGCGCCACTTGTGGCGTCGCGCAGCCGGCGCGGGTACCTGGCCTGCGTCCGGCTTCATGTCCACGATGCCCTCGTCGGGGTGGCGTCCCTGTTCGCTCATGAACCTCGAGGTTAGCGCCCCGGCTTAACGTCCCGCCCCATTTGGGGCATGATGGATCGCGTGAATACGACGACGAAGACACTCGAGCGGCCGGATCTGCGGGAGGACACCTCGTCGAGCACCGACGACGGCGCCCCGAAGTTTTTCCACTACGTGAAGAAGGACCAGATCGTGGATTCCGCGATCTCCGGCAAGATGGTCGTCGCGCTGTGCGGGGAGACCTTCCCAGTGAAAAAGCAGGCGAAGCCAGGCTCGCCCGTCTGCCCCGATTGCGAACGGATTTACAAGGGGCTGCGCCGCAAGTGAGGTCGCAAGGGACCCAGTCCGCATCAACCGGATCGGCCGGGCCTTCGCTGCGTAAATGGCAGCAGGAGGCCCTCGATTCGTTTCTGCGCACGAAGCCGCGCGACTTCATGGCCGTGGCGACGCCGGGCGCCGGCAAGACCACGTTCGCCCTCACGCTCGCTTCGAAGCTTCTCGACGACAAGTCTGTCCAACGCGTTATCGTCGTCGTGCCCACCGAGCACCTCAAGCACCAGTGGGCGGACGCCGCGAAGCGCTTCGGCCTGTCCCTCGACCCCAACTTCACCAACTCCTCGGCCGTCAACGCCGCCTACGACGGCATCGTGGTCACCTACGCGCAGGTGGGCATGCACCCGTTCAAGCACCACGCCGTCGCCTCAGCGCGGCGCACGCTGGTCATCCTCGACGAGATCCACCACGCTGGGGACTCGAAGAGCTGGGGCGACGGCGTCTACGAGGCATACAACGACGTGGAGCACCGCCTCGCGCTCACCGGCACGCCGTTTCGCTCGGACGACTCGCAGATCCCGTTCGTGCGCTACGTCGAGGACGGCGAGGGCCACCTCGTTTCTGAGTCGGACTACACGTACGGCTACTCCCACGCGCTCGCCGACGGCGTCGTGCGCCCCGTCGTCTTCCTCGCCTACTCAGGCGAGGCACAGTGGAAGGACTCGGCGGGCGAGGAGTACTCGGCCCGCCTCGGCGAGCCGCTCAACGCCGAGCAGACCGCGCGCGCCTGGAAGACGGCGCTCGACCCGAAGGGCGACTGGATCGCCGCCGTGCTCACCGCCGCGCACACCCGTCTGACCAAGATCCGCGCAAACATGCCGGACGCCGGCGGGCTCGTCATCGCGACAAACAAGACCACCGCCCGCGCGTACGCGAAGATCCTCAGCCAGCTCTCGAGCACGCCGGTAACCGTCGTGCTCTCCGACGAGCCGGGTGCGTCCGAGCGCATCGACGAGTTCTCCGCCTCGCGCGACGAGTGGATGGTCGCCGTGCGCATGGTGTCCGAGGGCGTCGACGTGCCCCGCCTTTCCGTCGGCGTCTACGCCACCTCCGCCTCCACACCGCTGTTCTTCGCCCAGGCCATCGGCCGTTTCGTGCGCTCGCGTATGCCCGGGGAGTCCGCCTCCGTGTTCCTGCCGTCCGTCCCCGTGCTCCTGCGCCTCGCCGAGGAGATGGAGATCTCGCGCGACCACGTCCTGGGCAAGCCGCACCGCGAGTCCGGCTGGTCCGACGAGCTCCTCGAGCAGGCGAACCGGACGCAGACCGAGCCCGACGACAACCCGAACTACGAGGCGATCGGCGCCTCCGCCGAGCTCGATTCGCTCATTTTCGACGGCTCCACCTACGGCACACCCACCGTCGCCGGCTCCGAGGAGGAGCAGGACTTCCTCGGCCTGCCCGGCCTCCTCGACGCCGACCAGGTCCGCACGCTCCTGGCCAAGCGGCAGAGCGACCAGCTCGACGCCCGCGACGCGGAGGAGAAGGCGCGCCGGGCGGCGGAGCGCAAGGCTCGGGAGCGCGCCGATGTGCTCGGCGAGAGCCCGGATAGGGGAGCGGGGCAGGCGGCACCCGCCGGCGAACAGGGCGCCCGCGGCACCCAGGACGCGCGCGCCACCGCGGCGGACGAGATCCCGGAGCTGCGCAAGGAGCTCAACGCCCGCGTCGCCATCGCCGCGGGCAAGACGGGCCGGCCCCACGGCGCGATCCACACCGAGGTGCGCAAGGCCTGCGGCGGCCCACCCACCGCGCTGTGCAGCGCCGAGCAGCTGCGCGAACGCATCGCGTTTCTCCGGGACTGGTAGCACTGGGGGAGTAGCGGGGTAGCGCCGGTTGCCGTTTTTGCCGGTAGGGTGGGCTTACGACCGATATCCCAGAAAGGACACCGATCAACGATGAGCACCCCGTACAACTCCGGCCAGAACCCGAACGAGCCGTACGGTCGCAACTCCGACGACCCCAGCTGGCAGAACCCGTACGGCACCGCCCCAGAACATGCCCCAAAACAGGCCCGTGAATACGGGGCGGAATACGCGCAGGGCGAGAACTACGGTGGCTACCACGAGCAGCTGCAGCCTGACTACGCCAGCCGCGAGGCGGGTTACCCTGGCTACGGTATGGCGGGCGCATACCAGGACCAGCAGACCACGTACGGCTACACGCCGGCACCGGCTCAGGAGCAGAAGAACGGCCTCGCGCTCGCGGCGATGATCCTGGGCATCATCGGCCTGCTCGGCATCCTCACCATCGTCGGCGGCTTTATCTTCGGCCTCATTGCCCTCATTCTCGGCATCGTCGGCCTGCGCAAGGCGGACAAGATCACTGGCCCCGGCGCCCGTCGGGGCATGGCCATCTCCGGCATCGTCATGGGCGCCATCGCCCTGGTCATCTCCACGCTGATGCTCATCTTCAGCGTGAACATCGCCAAGCAGCTTATCGACGACGGCGTCGTCGATGCCTGCCAGAACCTCGAGCCCGGCTCCCAGGAGCAGCAGCAGTGCCTCGAGGACGAGATCGACCGCAGCCTGAACGGCACGTCTGAGAAGTAGCGCGCAACAGCGCACCAACGCGAAGGGCCCCCGCTTCGGCGGGGGCCCTTCAGCCGTCGATACGCAGTGCCTTAATCGAGGTAGTCGCGCAGCACCTGCGAGCGCGACGGGTGGCGCAGCTTCGACATCGTCTTCGACTCGATCTGGCGGATGCGCTCGCGCGTGACGCCGTAGACCTGGCCGATCTCGTCGAGCGTGCGCGGCATGCCGTCGGTGAGGCCGAAGCGGAGGCGGACGACACCCGCCTCGCGCTCCGAGAGGGTGTGCAGCACGTCTTGGAGCTGGTCCTGCAGAAGAGTGAAGGAGACGGCGTCCACCGCGACGACGGCCTCGGAGTCCTCGATGAAGTCGCCGAGCTGGCTGTCGCCCTCGTCGCCGATCGTCTGATCGAGCGAGATCGGCTCGCGCGCGTACTGCTGGATCTCGAGGACCTTTTCCTCGGTGATGTCCATTTCCTTCGCCAGCTCGAGTGGCGTCGGCTCGCGGCCGAGATCCTGCAGGAGCTCGCGCTGGATGCGGCCGAGCTTGTTGATGACCTCAACCATGTGCACCGGGATGCGGATGGTGCGGGCCTGGTCCGCCATCGCGCGGGTGATGGCCTGGCGGATCCACCACGTGGCGTAGGTGGAGAACTTATAGCCCTTGGAGTAGTCGAACTTCTCCACCGCGCGGATGAGGCCGAGGTTGCCCTCCTGGATGAGGTCGAGGAACGCCATGCCGCGGCCGGTGTAGCGCTTGGCCAGCGACACGACGAGGCGGAGGTTCGCCTCGAGGAGGTGGTTCTTCGCCTTGCGGCCGTCGCGGGCGACGGCGCGCAGGTCCCGCTTCATCGCGGGGGCGAGCTTCGCCTCCGTGTCGCCTTCGGCGACGGCGCGCTCCATCTCGTCGAGGCGGTACTGGGCGTACAGGCCGGCTTCGATGCGCTTCGCCAGCGACACCTCCTGCTCGGCGTCGAGGAGGGCGACCTTGCCGATCTGCTTGAGGTAGGCGCGCACCGAGTCGGCGGAGGCGGTCAGCTGCGCGTCCTTGCGGGCCTGGCGCAGCGCCGCGGATTCCTCGATGTCCCAGACGGAGGAGCTGTCGCCGTCCTCGTCGTCGTCATCGTCCTCGTCATCGTCGGAGCCGCCGCCGAGGCCGTCTTCGTCCTCGACACCCAGGTCGTCGTCCCCGTCGTCCATCTCGTCGTCGAGGCCGTCCACGTCGTCCACGTCATCGTCGAAGTCGTCGTCGCCGCCGAGGTCCGGATCGAAATCGTCGTTGTCGCCGGTGTCGATCGAGGCGTCGCCGCCCACGCCGTCCGCATCGAGCGTGCCTGCACCGTCGACGAGATCCTCGTCCGCCTCAGCGGCCGACGTTGCGGCGGCAGCGCCGGTCTTCTTCGCCGTCTTCTTTGCGGCGGTCTTGCGGACGGTCTTCTTCGCAGACTTCTTGGCGGTCTTTTTCGCGGCTTTCTTGGCCGTCTTCTTTACCGCTTTTTTGGCGGTCTTCGTCACAGACTTCTTGGCCGTCTTCTTCGCGGTCTTCTTAGCCGATTTCTTGGCTGCGCCGGTTCCGGCACCGTTGCCCGCACCACCGTCGGCCGCGACTGCGGTCGCGTCGTCGGTTGTATTGCTTGAACCTTCGCTGGCTACCACGTATGCCCTTTCGAGTCATCGGACTTACCACTGTCAATCCAGGGTACGTATGGGTCTCAAATTTTTCAGAACGACTATCTTAACAGGCACCCGTCAGGTATATTCCTTCTCCCCGCGCAGCGCCCGCCTCGGCGGTGATCATGGGGGCCACCGTACCCCACACGCGCGCGCAGGCTACGGCGCGACATGAGCGCGGGCCGCCATTGCGGCGCCCACGATGCCGGCGCGGTTGCGTAGCGTTGCGGCGGCGACGGGGGTCTCGAGCGTGAGGTGGTGCAGCCACTCGTCCGCCTGCTGCGAGATGCCGCCGCCGAGGATGAACGCGGCGGGGTTGAAGAGGCGGGCGTATTCGTGCAGTACGACGTCGACGCGGGCGGCCCAGGCCTCGTAGCTCAGGGACTCGCGGTCGCGCACCGCGGAGGATGCGAGGTGCTCGGCCTCGGTGCCGTCGATACGCAAATGCCCGAGCTCGGTGTTGGGGAAGAGCACTCCGTCGACGAGGAACGCGGAGCCGATGCCGGTGCCGAACGTGAGGAAGATGACGGCGCCCTCGCGGACGACGTCGGCGCCGAACGCGACCTCGGCGATGCCGGCGGCGTCCGCGTCGTTGAGCACCGCGACCTCGCGGCCGCCGAGCGCGCCCGCGAACAGCGCGCGCACGTCGGTGCCGATCCACGCGGGGTCGATGTTGGCGGCGGTGCGCGCGGTGTGGTTAGTGACAACGGAGGGCAACGTGATGCCGACGGGGCCGTCCCACCCGCACGCGGAAACGATCTCGGCGACGACGCCCGCCACGGCCTCCGGCGTCGACGGCTGCGGGGTGGCGATGGTCGTCGGTGCGCCAACGAACTCGCCCGTCGCGAGGTCGACCACCGCGCCCTTGATGCCGGATCCGCCGACGTCGATGCCGAAGCCAAACGAGGGTGCCTCTGCCGTGCCAACTTGCGTCATGCAACGCAGTGTACAAATCCCGCGCCAGCCCCGCCGTCCGCCACCGAAATTCCGATTCTGAGCTGCGAAGATGACAGGGGCATGTGCATGTCCTAGTATTCCGCTCAAAAGTCGTGCGCGCCGCGACCACGAACGCGGCGCACAAGGCGCACACTGAGCTGACGTTGAGCTGGAGGACAACCATCATGGCCACCGATTACGATGCGCCGCGCCGCCGCGTGGACGACGACATCGAAACCGATTCCCTCGAGGGCCTGAAGGCCGCGGAGGTCGCGGGAAGCAGCATGGACGACGACGGCGAGATCGTCGAGCCGGTCGAGCCGCCCACCCAGGACCTCTCCGGCGAGGAGCTCAACGTGGAGGTCAAGCCGCGCCAGGACGACGAGTTCACCTGCGCCTCCTGCTTCCTCGTGCAGAAGAACAACCGTCTCGCCTACACGGAGCCGGACGGCTCGAAGATCTGCCTCGACTGCGAGTAGCGCGCGTTCGCGGCAGCGTATCGACGGCGCACAGCGGCGGCCCACCGGAAACGGTGGACCGCCGCTTTTGATGCGCCCGCTACCGGCGCCCGCTACCGGCGTCTGCTACCGGCGCCGGCTCGGGTCGGGGAGAAACGCCTCGAGCACCGCCTCGGGGTCTTTCGCCGAGACGAGCCAGTACGGGGTGGGGTCTTCCGGGTCGTCGAGGACGACGAGGACGTGCTCGGCCACCCAGGGACGCGAGACGAGGAACGCCGCCGGATCGAGCTGGCGCCCGAGAGCGTTCTGGCGGGCGGAGGCGGGCACGACCGTGGCGCGGCCGACGGCGGTGTCCGGCAGGTTCGCGTCCTCGGCAAGGAGCCAGCGGGTGCCGTCCGCGTCTTGTTCCACCGACACCGTCGTGCGCGAGAGCCAGACGAGGAACCAGACGAGTAGCGCGCCGACAACGACGAGCGGGACGATGAACCACCAGACGTTCCGGTTGAGCGCGAGCTCGCCGGCGAGGAGCACGTCGAGGCCCGCGACGGCGACCCACCAGTACCACGGCACCCATTGGCGCTCGCTGTAGAGCAACCGCGGCTCGGCGGCCTGTCCGGCCGGGCTCGCGGGGGTGTGGTCTGGGGTGGGGACGCGTGCACTCACGCCCATCACTCTAGGCGGGACGCCCCGCCCAGGCACACGTAAGGTAGGGCCGATGGAACACCAACACCCCCAGCACAACCCGGCGGACCAGCTTCCGCCAATCGCGGTGAAGCGACTCGACCCCGACGTCCCGCTGCCGATGCGCGCGCACCCGGAGGACGCCGGCGCAGACCTGTACGCGGCGGAGGACGTCGTCATCGAGCCCGGGCAGCGCGCCTTGGTGGGCACCGGCATCGCCATCGCTCTGCCGGTGGGCACGGTCGGGCTCATCCACCCGCGCTCCGGGCTCGCGGTGAAGCACGGGCTGAGCATCGTGAACACCCCCGGCACCATCGACGCCGGGTATCGCGGCGAGCTGAAGGTCTGCCTCATCAACACCGACCCCGAGACGCCGGTTGCCATCACACGAGGGATGCGCGTCGCCCAGCTCGTGGTGCAGCGCGTCGAGCTCGTGGACTTCGTTGAGGCCACTGAGCTCGACGACACCGAGCGCGGCAGCGGTGGCTACGGTTCCACCGGGACCCACTGACCCGTCGCATTCGGGGCGGGCACTGCGTATCGACGGTGCGCCCGCGACCGCCACGGCACCGCGGGCTACAGTCGGTAATTGCATACACGACCGCGAATGACACGAGCGAACGCCCGCACCGCGCCCCACGCGCGGCGTCTGGGCAGGAGAAACTAACGAGGAGAGAGGCGACCATGGCGTTTTGGCCGTTTGGCAAGAAAAAGAAAAAGCAGCAGGAAGAGGCCCTGGAGCGGACTCAGGAGCAGGGCGCGGAGCAGGCCGAACAGGCGCAGGAGCCTGCCGAGACCGCGACCGCTGACGCTCCCGCCAAGGACGCCGTGAGCGAGCCGGCCGCGCCCGCCGCGCAGGACGAAACCACCGCGCCGGAGCCGGAGGAAACCACCACCGCGCAGGCCGCGGCGCGCAAGAGCGTCGCGCCGTCCGCGGAGGCGTCGGCCGCGTCCAGCGTGGCGGCGCTGACCGATTACGACCCAGTGGGCGGTTCCACCGGCCCGTTTGACGGCGACAACGTGGACATCGACGATTTTGACTTCTCCGACTTCTCCACGGTCACCCTCAACCTCGGCTCCATGCGCGTGCCGCTGCCGAAGGAATCCCAGGTGCAGGTGGAGATGGGCGAGCAGGGCCCAAAGATGGTGCACGTGGTCACCCGGTTCGGCCGCATCACCCCGGTCGCGTTCGCGGCGCCGCGCACGGGCGGGCTGTGGGCCGAGTCCACCGAAGAGATCATCGAGGGCATGCGCTCCGAGGGCATGCCCGTCGCGCTCGAGCAGGGCCCGTGGGGCCAGGAGATCGTGGGCACCGGCACGAACGGCGTCATCCGCATCATCGGCGTCGAGGGTCCGCGCTGGCTCTACCGCGTCACCCTCGCCGCGCCGACCGGCTCCGAGGACCAGCTCGCCGAGATCGGCCGCGAGACCGTCGCCCGCTCCTTCATCTACCGCGGCGACGACCCGATTCTCGCCGGCAATTCCCTCCCGGTGGTGCTGCCCGCGCAGCTCGCCCAGCAGGTGCAGCAGGCCGCCGAGGCCCGCGCGCGGCAGGCCCAGGCGGCTGAGCAGGCGCCGGCCGCCGGCAACCCGAACGCGCTGAGCGACGCGCTGCAGCAGATCATTGCCCAGAACGCGGAGAACCAGAAGCAGCTGCAGGAGCTGCGCGCGAAGCGCGACGCCGAGCGCGACGCGGCCCGCAAGGCTCGCGCGGCAGGGGGCGACGCCGCCCCCGAGTCGCCGAACGCGTAGTGGACCGCGTCGGAGACCGGCTCCAACTCGCCGTGCGCGCGATGGCGCACGGCGGCGAAGGCATCGCCGACGCGCCCGACGGGCGGGTGGTCTTTATCCGCGGCGCAGTACCGGGCGACACGGTCGACGCGGAGCTGGTGAAGGTGAAGAAGCGCTGGGCCCGCGCCGAGCTGCGCGCGGTCGTGGAACCGTCGCCGCTGCGCGTACCTGCCACCTGCCCGGCCGCGGCGGCGGGGGCGGGGTGCTGCGACTATGCGCACATCGCGCCGCACGCCCAGGCCGAGCTCAAGCGCGAGGTGCTGGCCGGGCAGCTCACCACGCTGTCGGGGCGCTCCGGCGTGCTCGAGGGTTTCGACCTCGACGACATCGAGGTAATCAAGCTCGAACCCTTGACGGGTTGGCGCACCAGGGTCCGCCTCGGCGTGGACAGCGAGGGCCGCGCCGGCCTGCGCCGCGCGCGATCCACCGAGGTCGTCGCGAGCGAGACCTGCACACAACCCGTGGCGGGACTGCTCGAGGGCGTCGCGGGTTCCGGCGCCGACGCCCGGTTCACGCCGGGCGCGGAGCTCGTCGCGGTCATGGACGCCAACGGGCAGCGCCACATCGTGGAGACGACGTCGGCGCAGCGCGGCCGCCGCGTCGAGCTCATCGAGCGAACCGTGGAGGGCACCGAGGACGTCGTCGAACGCGTGCGCGGCGCCGAGTTCGTCTTCCCGGCGACGGCGTTTTGGCAGGCGCACACCCGCGCCGCGGAGGCGTACAGCGACATCGTCGCGGCGTGGGGCCGGGGCGACTACGCCACCCGCACCGGGTGGGACCTCTACGGCGGCGTCGGCGCGTTCGTCCCCGCGATCAGCGACGCGATCGGCGGCGGGCTCGTGGAGTCGGTGGACTATTCGGGCGCAGCTGCGTCTCGACGCCACCAAGGGCTCGCCACGTACGACGCCCATTTCCACCACGGCAAGGTCGAGGACGTCGTCGCCCAGCTGCCCGCCCCCGGGCTCGTCGTGCTCGACCCGCCGCGTTCCGGCGCGGGTGCGGGTGTGATCGAGGCGATCGCCGAGGCGAAGCCGGAGCGCGTCATCCACATCGGGTGCGACCCGGCGACGTTTGCCCGCGACGCGGCCGCGTTCGGGGGCCTTGGGTTCGTCGTCCAGCGACTCGCCCTGGTGGATGCCTTTCCGAACACCCATCACTTCGAGGTGATCGCCCAGCTTGAACCCGCTCGCGGCGGCGAATCGGCCGTGTAAGGGCGGCGTGTAAACTAGCGGGAACATTCCACGCGAAGGAGAACCACAGGACTGTGACACTGCTCGAGCACATTCACACGCCGGCGGATGTCCGCAAGCTGACCCCAGCGCAGCTGTCCGACCTTGCGGACGAGGTCCGCGCGATGCTCATCCAGAAGGTTGCCGCCACCGGCGGGCACCTGGGGCCCAACCTGGGCGTCGTCGAACTGACCATCGCCCTGCACTACATCTTCGATTCGCCGAACGACCCGATCGTCTTCGACACCTCGCACCAGTCGTACGTGCACAAGATCCTCACCGGCCGCGCCGACCAGTTCGACACCCTGCGCAAAAAGGGCGGGCTGTCCGGGTACACGGACCGTGGCGAGTCTGAGCACGACTGGACGGAGTCCTCGCACGCGAGCGCGGCGCTGTCCTACGCGGACGGGCTGTCGAAGGCGAAGGAGCTCACGGGGCGCGGGGGCGACCACGTGGTCGCGGTCGTTGGCGACGGTGCGCTCACCGGCGGGATGTGCTGGGAGGCGCTGAACAACATCGCCGCCGGCAACCGCAACGTGGTCATCGTGGTCAACGACAACGGCAGGTCCTACTCGCCGACCATCGGCGGCTTTGCCGACAACCTGACCAAGCTGCGTGACCAGCTCGCCGCGATCCGCATCCAGCCGGGTTACGACGAGGTGATGGAGTCCGGCAAGAAGACGCTGAAGTCCATGGGGTGGGTCGGGGAGCGCACGTTTGACGCGCTGCACGCGCTGAAAGAGGGCGTGAAGTACCAGGTCCTGCCCACGGAGATGTTCCCCGAGCTGGGGATGAAATACGTGGGGCCGGTCGAGGGCCACGACCTTAAGGCGCTGCTCGGCGCGTTCAAGTACGCCAAGCGCTACAACGGGCCGCTCATCGTGCACGTGGTCACAGAGAAGGGCCACGGGTTCGCGCCGGCCGTGAACAACGTGGCGGATCAGATGCACTCGACGGGCGTGATCGACCCGGTCACGGGCGAGTCGCTCGCCACGTCCGAGCCGGGGTGGACCGCGGCGTTTACCAAGGAGTTGCTGCGAGCGGGCCACGAGCGCGACGACATCGTCGCCGTCACCGCCGCGATGGCCGGGCCGACGGGGCTGCAGCCGTTCGCGGAGCAGTTCCCGGAGCGCTTCTTTGACGTCGGTATCGCCGAGCAGCACGCCGTGACGTCGGCGGCCGGCATGGCGCTCGGCGGACTGCACCCCGTGGTCGCGGTGTACTCCACCTTCCTCAACCGCGCCTTCGACCAGCTGCTCATGGATGTTGCGCTGCTGCGCCAGCCGGTCACGCTCGTGCTCGACCGGGCGGGGGTGACCGGGTCCGACGGCGCGAGCCACAACGGCGTGTGGGACATGGCGATCGCGTCGGTGGTGCCGGGCGTCCGCATCGCCGCACCCCGCGACACCGCGCGGCTGCGGGAGGAGTTCAACGAGGCGCTCGCCGTGGACGACGGACCGACCATCGTCCGCTTCCCGAAGGGTGCGGCGGGCCCGGACATCCCCGCGCTCGAACGCCTCGCTGGCGGCGCCGACATCCTGCGCACCGTGGAGGGCGAGGCGGAGGAAAACGAAGTCGACATCCTGCTCGTGGCCGTCGGGCCGTTCGCCGCATACGCGCTCGAGGTGGCCGAGGCGGTGGCCGAAGACGGCATCCGCGTCACCGTCGTCGACCCGCGGTGGGTCGTGCCCGTGAGCGCGGACGTGTTCGACTTGGCAGCAGACGCGGATCTCGTGGTGGTGTACGAGGACGGCATCGTGCGCGGCGGCGTCGGGTCCGCGGTGGGCGAGGCCCTAAGCGCCGCCGAGGTGGACACGCCCGTGCGCCAGCTCGCGTTCCCGGACATCTTTCCCAAGCACGCCTCGCGCGCGGAGGTACTCGAGGAGTACGGCCTCGCCCCGGACGCCGCGGCGCGACAGGTGCGGCAGTGGGCCGCCACGCTCGCGGATCCGGACGCCGAGTAACGGGACGGGCGCGTTACGCGTCGCGCACCGCAGCGTGCGCGGCGGCGATGAGCGGCGCCGTGTAGTCCACCTGCCAGGGCCGCGCCCCCGCTTCTGCGAGACTGCGGGCAACCGCATGCGTGCCCCAGTGCGGGCCAGACTCAGGCGCCTGCCAAATCACCTCGCGGAGCACCGCCGGCGCAAGGAGTACTTCCGGCTGCATCTCGATGTCTTCCGCGAGCTGCGCAATTGAGGCACGCGACGCCTGGAGCACTTGCCAGGATTCGTGGTGGTAGCGCTCCCACGAGGACTTCGACGGAGCCGCCGCCGGGTCTGGCGCCTGGATCTCGGGCCACGTCGCAGCGTCTGCGGCGAGGGCACGCTCAACCACGCTGAGCCAGCGCGCGGCGTCGCGCGGGCGCATCCGGTCGCGGGAAGCGAGGCGCGTCAATTCGCTGGGGGCGGTTGGCTGTGCGCGCGCGATTTCCACGATCGCCTGGTTGCTCAGCAGCCGCGAGGGTGAGGTGTCGGTGTCGCGCCCCAGTGCGTCGCGCTCGCGCCACAGCTCGCGGGCGACCTGCAGGCTTGCCTTCGAGCGCAGCGTTGACACGCCCTTCACATCGCGCCACGTCTTCGGCGCCGGCGACTCGGCTGCGGCGCGCATGAGGTGCTCGAACTCCTCGAACGCGAAGTCGAGCTTGCCCGACGCGTCGAGGTATTCCGTGAGCGCCTCGGCGAGGTCGTGCAGGTACTCCACGTCGAGCGCGGCGTACTCCCGCCAGGCGGGCGGCAGCGGGGTAGTGGACCAGTTCTCGTGGCCGTGGCCTTTCTCAAGTTCCACGCCGACGAAGCGCTCCACCATGGCGGCGAGGTTGGGCCGGGAAAACCCGGCGAGGCGCGAGGCGAGCTCGGTGTCGAAGAGCCGGCCCGGGTGCAGGCCGAGTTCCGCGAGGCTGCGCAGGTCCTCCTTGGCGGCGTGGATGATCCATTCCTCGCCGTTGAGCACCTCGCCGAACACGTCGCGGGCCGCGTCGCGGTGGCCCTCGGGTGCGATGAGGAACGTGCCGGCGCCGCGCCGGCGTACCTGCACGAGGAACGCGCGGTCGCCGTAGCGGTAGGTCGAGGCGCGCTCGGTGTCCACGGCTAACGGCCCGCGCCCGCCCGCGAGCGCGCCCGCAGCCGTGGCGAAGGCTGCGGGCGTGTCAACGAGCTGATACTCGGGCCGTGCACTCATGGGGACAAAACTAGCGCGCGCCGAGCTGCGTCACACCTTCCGGCGGCAAGCCAGCGACGTGGGCGAGGACGTTCGCGAACGCCTCGACGTGGTGGCTCAGGTCCGTGCCCTCCGCCGTCCAGGAAGCGCGCATTTCAAGCTGGTAGGCGCGCGGCGGGCCGCCGATCTCGCCGAACCGGACCGAGGCGGTGGACGTCACGGTGCCGCCGAGGTTGGTGTAGCGCGCGTCCTTCTCCGCGAAGGACTCGTTGAGCCACTGCCACGCGACGTCGGGCAGCAACGGGTCGGACGCCACGGCGTCGTCCATGTCGGCCTGGATGTAGGCCACGAGGCGCATGGAGCCCTCCCACGCCTCCTGCGCGGCCGGGGAGTGCAGCAGGATGAGGCGGCCGAACGCGTCCCCCTCGGAGTCGACGGGGACGTGCTCCTCGTCCGGGTGCGCGACCTCGAGGCCGATGGCGTGGCTGAACGGGGCGGGACGCTGCGGGGGTCGAATGGTGCCGAGGGTAATCTCGGGGCGCAGGGACGCCGCGTGCATAGACTCGACGGCGGCGGAAAAATCCGCAGGCCAGGCGTCAGAACCGTGGTCGGCTGTGGAGGAGGCGGAGCCCGCGTCGTGCAGGGGCGTGGTGTCCGGATTCATCACAGGCTCAAAACTATCCAGCGCGCAGGCGCGGTGGGGGAGGCGCGCCGGAGCCGGGGCTGGAGGGGGCGGGCCCCGGCGTAAGATTGCCTCAGACTTTCGTTTGATCTGCCGCACCGGCAGGAGAGGAGACCACCATGGCCAAGCTTGATTTCGAGAAGCTCAACGCGACGCAGCGTTTCTTTCAGTTCGCCGTCTTCCGGGCGATCCCCGGCGCGCTGGGCTCGGAGCGCTCCGAGATTATCGACGAAGCCAGGGCCTTCTTCGACGGCCTCGAGCGCGAGGGCGTCGTGGTGGTGCGCGGCATCTACGACAACACCGGCATCCGGGCGGACGCGGACTTCATGATCTGGTGGCACGCCGAGGAGTTCGAGCACCTGCAGAAGGCGCTCGCTGACTTCCGCCGCGAGACCACGTTCGGCCAGCTCGTGGAGCTCAGCTGGATCGGCAATGGCCTGCACCGCCCCGCGGAGTTCAACAAGTCCCACCTGCCCAGCTTCATCATGGGCGAGGAGCCCGGCGCCTGGATCACGGTCTACCCGTTCGTGCGCTCGTACGACTGGTACATCATGGACCCGCAGGAGCGTCGTCGCATCCTCGCCGAGCACGGCATGGCGGCGCGCGATTTCGCGGACGTGCGGGCGAACACCGTCGAGGCGTTCACGCTCGGGGATTACGAGTGGATGCTCGCGTTCGAGGCGCCGAGCCTCGAGCGCATCGAGGATCTCATGCACAAGATGCGCTACACCGAGGCCCGGCTGCACGTGCGAGAGGAGATCCCGTTCCAGACCGGGCGGCGCGTCGACGACATCGCCGAGATCATCGGGATGCTGCCCTAGCGCAGCGCGTGTGCCCTAGCGCAGCGCGTGTGCCCTAGCGCAGCGCGTCGGCGCGGCGGAGCTCGTCGTTACGCTTCCTCGCCCTCGTCGAGCGTCAGCGAGATGGAGTTGATACAGTAGCGCAGGTCGGTGGGGGTGTCGTAGCCCTCGCCGGCGAACACGTGGCCGAGGTGGGAGCCGCAGTTCGCGCAGAGCACCTCGGTGCGCACCATGCCGTGCGACGTATCCTCGCGCTCGATGACGTTGTCGCCGGCGAGCGGGGTGAAAAAAGACGGCCAGCCGCAGTGCGAGGCGAACTTCTCGCTCGAACGGAAGAGCTCTTGGCCGCAGGCGCGGCAGCGGTAGACGCCCTCGGTGGTGGTGTCGGTGTACTCGCCGACGCCGGGGGGCTCGGTGCCCGCCTCGCGGAGTACGTGGAACTCCTGCGGCGTCAGGCGCGCCCGCCACTGGTCCTCGCTGAGGTTTTTGAAGTCGATGGGTTCGTTCATGGGCGGGTCTCCTCCTCCAAAGGTGCGGGTTGCATCGCAGTCGCGGTGGGCACGGCCCATGCCCACGCCGCTACAGCAACTATAAACACGGCCCACCCCGCGGTTGGCAGGAACGTGTTGAGCCACTGGCCCGCGAGCGGGTGCAGGGGGCTTGCCCAGTCGAGCGGGGCGAGGCAGAGCAGCGCGCCGGCCCACGCCGGCCAGCCGTGCATCGGGCTCGCGCGGTGGAGCGCCGTGAACAGGGCGGGGAAGAGCATCATCGAGTAGTACGCCTGGCCGAGCGAGGAGAGCAGGCACACGCCCGCGAGCAGCACGCCGGTGCTCATGGCGAGCCAGAGCCACTCGTCGCTGCGCCGCCACCGCGCGAGTCCGACCACGGCTGCGGCGACGGCGGTCGCGAGGACCGCGGCGAGCACCGCGTGCGCCCACCCGGGCATGCCGAAGTACACCGCGAGGCCGGACAGCGACGAGTTTGCGTAGTCGCGCGTCTCGCCGAGGTACGGCACCACCACGTCGAGGTAATCGCGCGCCCCCGGGGTGAGCGGCCACGCCACGAGGTTGAGCACGACCGGCACCGCCACCCCGGCGACGAATGCGCCCCACCGCAGCTTCAGCAGCGGCAGCAAGAGTAGCGGCGCGAACATCGGCTTGACGACGATAGCTACGCCCAGCACCGCCCCCGCCGCGACGTCGCGCCCGTGCACAAAGAGCGCGAGAAACGCGGTGAGCGCGAGCAACAGGATGCCGTTGATGTTGGTGAACACGAGGGTGTTGGTGACGGCCTCCGTCGCGAAGGCGAGCGCGAGCGCGACGGGGAACACCGCGTCCGTGGTGCGGCGCCCGCTGAGGCGGGTGAGCCAAGCGAGCGCGGCGATGATGCACACGGCGTTGAGCGCCACGAAGCAGGGGCGGGCCGCCTCGGCGCTGGGCAGGAGGCCGAGCGGGGCGAGCAGTAGCGTCGCGCCGGGGTTGTACAGGTAGTGCGGGTTGACGTGGCTGTACACCTCGTCGTACACCGGCACCCGGTCGATAAACCGGCGCGCGGCGGACCAGACGGTGGTGAAGTCGTCCGTGACGGACCCTGCGCGGGCGAGCACCAGGACGCGATGGAGGATGAGCAGCACCGCCGCCGGCCACGCGAGCGCCGCCGCCCCGCGCCCAAACGCTGCGCCGGAGTCGCGTCCGGACCCGTAGCTGGGATCGCGGGTGTCCGCCGGCGGCGGGGCGGTCAGCCAGGAATCGAGGCGGGAGTGCGTAGTCACCCGACTAACGCTACCGGGTGCGCTGCGGCGAGCTGTCCCGCCCGCTCCGGTAGCGGCAGAAGAGGAGGGAATCGCTCGTGCAATGCACCGCCTCGAGCTCGAAGCGGCGCTCGCAGGTCTCATCGGACTCCCCGAACAGCCGCACCGCCGAGGGCTGCACCGCGAGCGGGCTGATGGTGTAGTGGAACACGTCCACCAGGTCCTGCTCCACGAGCTGCGTGTTCACGCTCGGACCGCCCTCGCACACGATCCGCGCGTGGCCACGCTCGCGCAGTGCGCCGACGACGGCGGCGAGCGAGTCGCCCCCGACCGGGAGGATCTCCCCGCCCGCCCGCCGGATCGCGTCGGCCCGCGCGGCGATGTCGCCCCCGTCCAGCGCCGCATTCGGCACCGTGAACACCGGGGCGACAGCGGTGTCCGTGATTAGCTGGGTGTCCGTGTCGAAGTCGAGGCTGCGGCTGACCACCACGATCGGCGGCACGGGCTGCTGGCCCGCCGCCTCGCGCTCCCGGCGCTGCTGCTCGCTTACTTTCACGCCGAAGTAATTTTCCTTCCGCGCGGTCTCCGCCCCGACGAGCACGGCGTCCGACCAGACGCGCAGCGCGTTGAGCAGCGCGAAATCGGTGTCGTTGCCCAACCCCGACGAGGTGCCGTCGCTCGTCGCGGCCCCGGTAAGCGCGCTGATTCCCATGAGTCGCAGCTCCGGCTCGCCGACCGGGCGCACCTGTCCGATGAGTTCCGCGGGGTCGATCGAATCGGGGCACGGGCGGGTGGCCGAGTGAGTCATTACACTGAACTTTCAGTCTTGTGAAGGGGATGTTGTGGAACCTACAGGAAACGCCTTCGACATCGCGGCAGCCGCAACCGTCGCGCGGGAGGGATGGACCTCGGACGCCGACCAATCCGAGCTGTACGCGATGCTGTTCGACGGCGCCGGTGGGGACGGCACAGACGGCGACGTCGCGCAGGCGTGGAAGGACAGCCTCGTTGCGCTCGCGGACGCGGTCTTCGCCGAGGAAGCCGCCGCCGCCACGGCAGCATCGGCAAACCGCACCTGCCGTATCTCACCACCGCGCTCATCGAGCTACAGCTGTACCGCTTCGATTTCAACTACGAGGGCATCTACGAAATCCTCAGCCGCGCCGACGACGCGCCGCTCCAGGTCGGGCCGTACGACCTCAACGGCATCTACCTCACCTTCGCCCAGCTCAGCTCGGGCAAGCGCGTCAGCGCCGCGGCGCTGTTCGCCTCCATCGGCCTCGAGCTCGACGCCGCCTCCAACGTCGCCCGGGATCTCGACCGCGTGCCCATTAAGCTGCGCCACCTCCTACTGCACGGCATGTGGCTGTTCCCGTTCCGCTACTACGGGGTGGAGATGCTCATCCTCGCGGAATCCCTAGTGAAGTCCGACCCGAAGGACGGCAACGCCTACTACCGGATGGGCGAGGCGTACCGCCGCATCGCGGCCGCGACGCAGTGGGACGTCGAACCCGGCTCGGCCGTCGTCGAGACGCCAGAGCTCGAGCTGAGCCTTGATGCGGACCCCACCCTGCTCGAGGACCAAAACTACTGCTACCGGCGCGCGGTGGAGTCCCTCGACATGGCGATCCGGGTGCTCGACCCGCAGCAGCTGTGGCTCCACGAGGAGTACAAAAACTACCGCCTGCTCGTGTCCACCGAATGGCAGGTGCAGACCGCGATTCGCAGCGCGGTGGAGCAGCAGGTGGCCAACGTCGACGCGAAGGTCCTCGAGCTCTCGCGCCAGCTCGAGGCGGAATCGAACAAGCTCGTGTGGAAGTCCGTCGAGGTGCTCTCGCTCTTCGCAGCGCTCATGGGGCTGTTGATCACCAACATCAGCGTCCTGGGGATCCAGGGCATCTCCACCGCCGAGCGCGTCGGCCTCATCGTCCTCATGGCGGTGGTCATGGTCGGCTTCTTCCTCCTCGTGCGCAACACGGTCTTCCGCGTGCGCGACGACCGCACCGGGCAGGAGGAGGTGCGCACCCGCGCACAGCGGTTCTCGCTGCGCAGGCCGAGCAAGACGGCGGCGATGCAGGAGCGCATCGACGAGCTCGAGCACGACGTCGCCCGCCTCAGGCGCTCCAACTACCAATTCGCGCCGTTGCTGTCCGGCCCGAGCGAGCCGACAGGGGAGTAGCGCATGTACGCCGTCAACGCCACACCCGCCGAGTTCGTCGCCGACGAGCGCGTCCTCGCGCCGGGTTCCCACGACATTGCAGACGCCGCAGAGGCGATGCAGCGTATCGACGCCTACCTTCGGCAACGACTCGCCGCGGCCGTCGAGCGCTGGCCCGGCCGCCCCGTCCTGCAGCTGTCCGGAGGCATCGACTCGATCCTCATCGCGAGCTACCTTGCGGACATCGCCCCCGCCGCGCTCGCCGTGACGTACAGCAGCGGCGACGCGGACGAGGAGCTCGAGCGGGCGTCGCGCGTCGCCGCGCTGTACGGGTTCGAGCACTGCGTCGTCCAACCCGACGTTGAGGAGTTCGACGCGCTGCTCGCCGGCACGGTGCGTGCCCTGGCGTACCCGGAGCCGTGGGAGATCGCCGCGGGCGTCGTGCTCGTGGCCGTCGACCGCGCGGCGCGGGAACGTGGCGCGGACGGCGCGCTGCTGTCCGGCGCCGGCGCGGACGCGTTGTTCATGGGCGGCAAACGCATTCAGCCGCGAGCAGGGGAGCGTCTCGCGGCGGCGTGGGACGAGGCACTGCGCGCGAACGTGTCCCGCAACTTCACCCGCCGCCGGTTCATCCCCGACTTCTACGAACGGCTCATCCCGCAGCCCGAGCGCCACATCCAGGTCTGGCAGACCCACGCCGCGGTCGAGCTCGCGCAGGGGTGCGACCCGGCGCTGTTCCAGCGGGACGGGGAGGAGTCCGACAAGCTGCTGTTCCGCGAGCTGGCGGTGGAGCGCGGCGTACCCGCAGACGTCGCGAACGCGGGGAAGAACCCGATGCAGGTGTCCTCGGGCGTCGTCGGCGACGTCGTCGCCGCGGCCCGGCGCCGGTTGGCCGCCGACTTCGGGGAGCGGACCTACTCCTCGCCGCTCGACGAGGACCTGGAGTTCACGGTGGCGCGGCTGTACCTAGAGCGCCTGCGGGGCGAGCAACGCTAAAACCCCGCCGCACCGGGAACGGGGGCGACGGAGCTGAGGTGGAGCGGATGACGAGACTCGAACTCGCGACCCTCACCTTGGCAAGGTGATGCGCTACCAACTGCGCTACATCCGCAGCGCGGGCGTACGCCCGCACAGGGGATCCGGGGGGGGGGATCCTGGTGCGCGATACTGGGATTGAACCAGTGACCTCTTCCGTGTCAGGGAAGCGCTCTCCCGCTGAGCTAAACGCGCAAGGCTGGTGACAGCTTGGAGGTGGATACGGGAATCGAACCCGTGTACACGGTTTTGCAGACCGTTGCCTAACCACTCGACCAATCCACCGTGGAGTTACCTCCGAAGTATTCGGTGTGCTCCGAAGTACTTGGAGCGGATGACGAGACTCGAACTCGCGACCCTCACCTTGGCAAGGTGATGCGCTACCAACTGCGCTACATCCGCATGTATTCAGTTCGCGAGGGCAACACCCTCTGTGCGCGATACTGGGATTGAACCAGTGACCTCTTCCGTGTCAGGGAAGCGCTCTCCCGCTGAGCTAATCGCGCTCGACGTTCCGCAAGGGAACTGGAGCGGATGACGAGACTCGAACTCGCGACCCTCACCTTGGCAAGGTGATGCGCTACCAACTGCGCTACATCCGCATGCGCTCCGGCACTGTTCGCGCCGAGTGCGAGAACAAACCTTATCCGCATTGCGCTCGACGTTCCAAATCCGCTGTTCAACGCGCGCCCCGGCGCCGTCGAAGAGCGCCGAAGTGGAATTGCACCGGTGTGATTTTCAAGCAGGGCATTGCGTATCGACGTCCCCACCTCCGGCCCGCCGTCGAGAAGCCTGTGAGCTGGGGATTCGTTGGTTCGCCCACCAGCGTGTAATCTACCAACTCGTTCGGTCCTATGGCTCAGTGGAAGAGCGTTCCGTTCACACCGGAAAGGTCGCTGGTTCGATCCCAGCTAGGACCACACGACAAACCGCCTGGCAACAGGCGGTTTTTTGCTTTTCCCACCCCGCGCAGCTGCGGCGCATGGGGCTGGCGTGGGAGTTTCCTCCCGCGGAGCGCGCGAACTACACTGTGGTGCGTTACACGCAGTTTCACGCAAGGAGGCGCTATGCACATGCCGGCACTGGCCCGACGCGGGGGAGCGGCGGCCGCGGTGGTGGCCGTCGTGGCCCTTATGCCCGCCCCCGCGTTCGCGCACGACTCCGTCATCGGCTCGAACCCGAAAGACGGCAGCGTGGTCAGCGAGTTCCCGCGCGCCATCGAGCTCGAGTTTTCCGGCGAGATCCAGGACGGCTTCAACACCGTGGCGCTCTCGCGCGAGGTGGACGGCCAGTCCGAGGTGCTCTACTCCGGCGAGCCCACCGTGCAGGGCCGCGATGTCACGCTCGACCTGCCTGACGACCTCCACCCGGAGCCTGGCGAGTACAAGGTGGGGTTCCAGATCGTCTCCTCGGACGGGCATTCCACGAAGGGGATGACCACGTTCGAGTACGCGTCCGGGGACACATCCGGGGAGGGGGCCGAAGGTACGTCGACAAGCGAGCGCGCCTCCGACGGTGAAACGAAGGTGCGCGAGGAGGGCATGAGTACCTGGGCGAAGGTGCTGCTCAGCCTGGCCGGCGTGCTTGTGGTGCTCGGCGCGCTTGTCGCGGCGCTGGTGAAGTACCGTCGTGTGAAGCGCCTTGACACCACCGGATCCGCAGACCTCTAGGGAGTACCCATGCACAACCGAATGACCGCCGCCGCTGTCGCGTGCCTCGCCGCCCTCGCGCTCGCCGCGTGCTCCGACACCGCCGACGAGGACGCCGTGGCCACGACGCCGTCGATGTCGGCCGAAAAGACCCAGCCCGCCACCGGCAATTCCCCGGGCGAGGTGGGCGAGGGAGACGTGGTTCTCGACGAGGGCACGGTGCGCGCCAAGGCCGCGAGCGACGCGCCCGACGGCAGCGACATGACCGCCATCTTTGGCAACCTGCGCAACACTACGGATCACGACATCACCGTCGTCGGTTTCACCACCTCTCTCAGCGACGCGACGTACCAGATCCACGAGGTCGTCGACGGCAAGATGCAGGAGAAGGCGGGCGGCTTCGACATCCCCGCCGGCGGCGGGCACCAACTCATCCCCGGCGGCGACCACTTCATGGTGCTCAACTACGCCCCCGCGATCGAGGCCGGCGACACCGTCGACCTCACGCTCCTGCTCGACGGCGGCTCCACCGTGTCGATCCCGGACGTCGCCGTGCGCACGATGCTGCCCGGCGATGAGGACTACGGCGACCAGGCGGATCACGCGGATCACGCCGCCCACGCAGAGCACAACCACTAGGAGGGCGAGGCCATGCCGGGCGTGAGCCGGCGGGGGTTTTTGGCTGGGGCTGCAGGGGCGGCCGGGGCGGCCGGGGCGGCGTGGACAAGCATGCTGCTCGCGGGCTGCGACGACGCGCCCGCGGGCGAGGAGAGCAACTCCGCGCCGAACAACGAGCCGCTCACCGGGGCCGCCGTCGCGTTCGACGGCGCGACGCAGGCCGGCATCCGCACGCCGACCCAGGCGCACCTCAACCTCGCCGCCTTCAACCTGCGCGACGGTGTGGACGCCGCGGGCGTGCGGCGGCTCATGCGGCTGTGGACGGAGGACGCTCGCGCCCTCGCGTCCGGGCGCAACCCGCTGTCCAGCCTCGAGCCGGAGATGGTGGAGTGGCCCGCGAACCTCACCATCACCTGCGGCTTCGGCCCGCGCGTGTTCGCCCTCGCCGCCCCCGACGCCGCGCCCGCCTGGCTCGGCGGCATCCCGGCGATGCGCCGCGACGCGCTGCGCCCGGAGTGGGGCCAGAGCGACCTCGTGCTGCAGATCTGCGCCGACGACCCGGTGATGTGCGCGTGGGCCCTGCGCCACATGACGCGCGCGGGTGTGGACTACGCGCGGATCGCCTGGCTGCAGCAGGGGTTCATGAACGCCTACGGCTCTATCCCGAAGGGCCGCACCCCGCGCAACCTTTTCGGGCAGGTGGACGGCACCGTCAACCCCAGCACCGACGACGACTTCGCGCAGCAGGTGTTCAACCCGGACGGGTCGTCCTCGCTCGTCGTGCGCCGCATCGCGATGGATCTCGACGGGTGGGAGCGGCTCGACCGCGCGTCGCGCGAGCAGGTCGTGGGGCGCCGGCTTGACGACGGTGCCCCGCTCACCGGCCACGACGAGCACGACGCGCCCGACCTGTCCGCGCGCGACGAGTTCGGCCTGCCCGTCATCGACCCGAACTCGCACATGGCCCGCGCGATGCCGCCCGCGGACCACCCGGAGCAGCGCTTCCTTCGCCGGCCGTACAACTACAACCTGCCCCCGGCGCCGGGGTCGGAGTCGCTGTCGGACGCGGGGCTGATCTTCCTTGCGTACCAGAAGGACCCGGAAGCGCAGTTCACCCCGGTACTGCGACGGCTCATGGAGGCGGACCGGCTCAACGAGTGGACCACGCATATCGGCTCGGCGGTGTACTGGCTGCCGCCGGGCACTGCACAGCCGGGCACTGCACAGCCGGGCGCGTCGCAGGAGCGCGGCGGCGGCGACGCCTACTGGGGTGAGACGGTGCTGGCGGGCGGCCGGGGGTAGGATTCTTGGGGTCCGGCGCGCCAAGTGCGCCGTCGGGACAGTGAACAGCACGATGGGCTGCGTCCAGGTATGACGCAGCCCAATGACGCGCAAAGGAGCGCACGACAGATATGTCTACCGAAGCAGCAGTCGAGTTCGCACCGTTTACGGTTCCCGCCGGCACCGCCGTGGGCGCCGCCATGCGGGAGCTGAACCTGCCGAACAAGGGGGAGGACGCGATCGTCTGCGTCCAGGACGAAGCGGGCAACCTCAAGGACCTCTCGCACGTGCCCGATGAGACGGCGACGTTCATGCCCGTGCCCGCAAACACCGAGCTCGGCCGCTCCGTGATCCGCCACTCCTGCGCCCACGTGCTCGCCCAGGCCGTGCAGGTCGAGTTCCCCGGCACGAAACTGGGCATCGGCCCCGCGATCAACGACGGGTTCTACTACGACTTCGACGTCGCCGAGCCGTTCACGCCCGAGGATCTGAAGACGCTTGAGAAGCGGATGAAGAAGATCATCAAGTCTGGCCAGAAGTTCGTCCGCGGCGTCTACGCCTCGCCGGAGGAGGCCGCCGAGGACCTCAAGGACGAGCCGTACAAGCTCGAGCTCATCAACGACAAGGGCAACGTCGACCCGGATTCGGACGAGGCGACCGAGGTGGGCGCCGGCGAGCTGACGCACTACGACAACGTCAACCCGCGCACCGACGAGGTGGAGTGGCACGACCTGTGCCGCGGCCCCCACGTGCCCACCACGAAGTACATCCCCGCCTTCGCGCTGACCCGCTCGTCCGCCGCCTACTGGCGCGGCGACCAGAACAACGCGGGCCTGCAGCGCGTCTACGGCACCGCGTGGGAGTCGAAGGAAAAGCTCGACGAGCACCTCACCATGCTTGAGGAGGCGGAAAAGCGCGACCACCGCCGCCTGGGCAACGAGCTCGACCTGTTCTCCTTCCCGGACGAGGTCGGCTCCGGCCTGCCGGTGTTCCACCCGGACGGCGGCATCGTGCGCATGACCATGGAGCAGCACTCCCGCGAGCGCCACCTGGCCGCCGGCTACTCGTTCGTGAACACTCCGCACGTGACCAAGGGCGACCTGTTCAAGAAGTCCGGCCACCTCGACTGGTACGCCGACGGCATGTTCCCGCCGATGAAGCTGGACGGGGAGGTCGACGAGGACGGCAACGTGACCAAGCAGCCGGTCGACTACTACACCAAGCCGATGAACTGCCCGATGCACAACCTCATCTTCGATTCGCGCGGGCGCTCCTACCGCGAGCTGCCGCTGCGCTTGTTCGAGTTCGGCACCGTCTACCGCTACGAGAAGTCCGGCGTGGTCCACGGCCTCACCCGAGCCCGCGGCTTCACGCAGGACGACGCGCACATTTACTGCACCGAGGACCAGCTCGAGGACGAGCTGACCAGCGTGCTGGAGTTCATCATCTCCCTGCTGCAGGACTACGGCCTCGACGACTTCTACCTGGAGCTGTCCACGAAGGACCCGAACAAGTACATCGGCGACGACGAGATCTGGGAGCGCTCCACCGCGATTCTGGAATCCGTGGCCAAGAAGTCGGGCCTTGAGCTCGTGCCGGACCCGGCGGGTGCGGCCTTCTATGGCCCGAAGATTTCCGTGCAGGCCCGCGATGCGATCGGGCGCACCTGGCAGATGTCCACCGTGCAGCTCGACTTCAACCTGCCGGAGCGCTTTGACCTCACCTACACCGCCTCCGACGGCTCGAAGAAGCGCCCGGTGATGATCCACCGCGCGCTGTTCGGCTCGATCGAGCGCTTCTTCGGCGTGCTGCTCGAGCACTACGCCGGCGCCTTCCCCGCGTGGCTCGCGCCGCACCAGGTGGTTGGCATCCCGGTGGCGGACGCGTACGGCGACCACCTCGACGGCGTCGTGGCCGCGCTGCGCGAGCGCGGCATCCGCGCCGAGGTGGACCACTCGGACGACCGCATGCAGAAGAAGATCCGCACCCACACCACCGGCAAGGTGCCGTTCATGCTCCTCGCCGGCGAACGCGACGTGGAGGCGAACGCGGTGAGCTTCCGTTTCCTCGACGGCACGCAGGTCAACGGCGTGCCGGTGGATAAGGCGGTGGACATCATCGCCGAGTGGGTGGCCTCGAAGCGCAACGACCAGCCCAGCGAGGACAACGTTGCAGCACTCGGGCAGTAGCGCGCCGGACGAGGCGCAGGGCACGTACGTGGACACCGGCGCCGGGGATCCGGACCGCCTCGTCCGGCTCTGGGCGCCGTACCGCTCGAGCTACATCGCGGCGGAGCCGGAGGCGTCGAAACGCAATGGCGATCCGTTCCTCGAGATCCCGCAGATGAGCGACGAGGACGGCCTCGTCGTCGCGCGTGGGGAGACGGTGTTCGCGGTGTGCAACCTGTACCCCTACAACGCGGGCCACCTCATGGTGGTGCCGTACCGCAAGGTCGCGGACCTGGAGGCCCTCACCGATGAGGAAACCGCGGAGCTCATGGTGTTTGCGAAGCGGGCGGTGAAGACGCTGAAGAAGGTCTCGCGGCCCGAGGCGGTCAACGTCGGGCTGAACCTGGGCAAGGCCTCCGGTGGCTCGGTGGGCGACCACCTCCACCTCCACGTCGTGCCGCGCTGGGCGGGCGACGCGAACTTCATGACCGTGATCGCGGGCACGAAGGTGTTGCCCCAGGTGCTGCGGGAAACGCGTACGCTGCTGGCCGAGGGTTGGCGCGAGGTGGAGCGAGACGAGCGCGAGGAAAAGGAGCGAGGCTGATGCTGAGCGTGCACGGACGGAAACCGGCGGCCGTTGTGGTCGAGCCGGTGGCGAAGGCACTGCTGAAGGCGGGCCTGACCCCGAACGCCACGACCGTCGCCGGGACGGTGGCCACCATGGCTGCGGCGATGGTGCTCATCCCCACCGGGCACCTCGTCTGGGCGGCGGTGCTGAGCACGCTGTTCGCGGCCTTCGACATGGTCGACGGGACGATGGCGCGGCTGAGTGGCGGGGGCACCGCGTTCGGTGCGACGCTCGACGCGAGCTGCGACCGGCTCACGGACGGCGCACTGTTCGGCGCGATCGCGATGTGGATGGTCTACGTGGCGGACGCCGCGCCGGTCAACGTCGCGGTCTGCCTCGCCGTGCTTGTGTTGTCCCAGGTGATCAGCTACATCAAGGCGCGCGGCGAGGCCGGGGGCCTGAACATCGTCGGCGGGCTGATCGAGCGGCCCGAGCGCCTCATCCTCGCGCTCGGCGGGCTCGCGCTCGAGGGCTTCGGTGTCCCGCACGCCGTCGAGGTCGCGCTTTGGATCCTGCTGGTCGGCTCCGCCTACACCGTCGTCCAGCGACTGCAGTTCGCCGCGCACGACGAGGGTGCAGCTGCGGCCGTCGCCCCTCCCGCGGGGGCGTAGGTGGGCTCCGCGCGCGAGGCGATCACCGCCGCCGGCTACATCGCCGGCTGGAAGGCGGTTGGCCTCGTGCCGCCGCGGCTCGCAGCCCGCGCCGCGCAGGCGGCCGCCGACCGGGTCTCCGACGACGGCAAGGGCATGGACATGCTGCGCCGCAACCTCGCCCGCGTCGTGGGGCCGGAGCACGTCACCCGCGAGCTCGTGCGTGACGCGACACGCTCTTACGCCCGCTACTGGCTCGAGGCGTTCCGGCTCCCGCGCCTGGCGGGGGATCCGCAGCTGGATGCGAAGCTTACCGCCGGTCTGACCGGCCGCGAGCACCTCGACTGGGCCGTCGCTCAGGGCAAGGGTGTGGTCTTGACCCTGCCGCACTCCGGGAACTGGGACATGGCGGGGATGTGGCTCGTGCGCCACTACGGGCAGTTCACCACCGTCGCGGAGCGGCTCAAGCCGGAGGCGCTCTTCGACGCGTTCGTGGACTACCGCGAGTCCCTCGGCTTCGAGGTGCTTGCGTTGACGGGAGGGAAGCGCGCACCGTACGCCCGCCTGAAAGAGGTGCTCGAGTCCGGCGGCATCGTCTGCCTCATGGGCGAGCGCGACCTCGGGCACCACGGCGTGCCCGTGACGTTCTTCGGCGAGGACACGACGTTCCCGGTCGGGCCCGCGAAGCTCGCGCTCGACACCGGCGCCCAGCTGCTGGCCGTGCACTCCTGGTTCACCGGCGACCCGGCCGACCGAGCGTCCGACGCCGGCTGGGGCATGAGCGTCTCGGCGCCGCTCGAGGTAAGCACGCTCGAGGAGACCGCGCAGCGCGTGGCCGACGCGTTCGCGGCCAACATCGCGGCGCACCCGGCGGACTGGCACATGCTCCAGCCGCTGTGGCCGGCGGACGTGCCGGCGCCGAGCCGGCGGCGCGATCTCGAGCGCCGGGTGCGCGAGCACCAGTCGCGCGGGCGAGGGGGCAGGTAATGCGCGTCGGCCTCGTCTGCCCGTACTCGTTCGACGAGCCCGGCGGCGTGCAGGCGCACGTCCTCGAGCTCGCCGCGCAGCTGCGCGCGATGGGCCACTCCAGCGAAGTGCTCGGCCCGGCCTCGGAGGACATCTCACTGCCGGAGTGGGTCACCCGCGGAGGGCCGGCGGTGCCGGTGCCGTACAACGGTTCCGTCGCGCGCCTCTCGTTCGGCCCGCGCGTGCGGCGCACGACGAAGCAGTTCATCGAGCGCGGCGACTTCGACGTGCTCCACGTGCACGAGCCGAACTCGCCGAGCTACTCCATGGTGGCCACCCGCATGGCCACCGGGCCGATCGTGGCCACCTACCACGCGTCCGCCGATTCCTCGTACGCCCTCAAGCTCGCGCTGCCCGCCCTGCGCGGCAGCCTGGAGAAGATCCGCGCCGGCATCGCGGTGAGCGAGATGGCGTGGCAGTGGCAGGCCGAGCAGGTGGGCACCGACCCCGTCATCATCCCCAACGGCGTGGATACCGCCCGCTTCGCAGCCGCCCGCGGGCCCCGCAACGACACGGGCGACGTCGAGGTCGTCTTCCTCGGCCGCATCGACGAGCCGCGCAAGGGGCTCGACGTGCTCCTCGCCGCGGTCGCGCAGCTGCCCCGGCGCCCGCGCGTCACCGTCATGGGGGCGGGCACCCCGCGCGAGGTCGACGGCGTGCGCTTCACCGGCCGCGTCACCGAGTCCGAGAAGGAAACGATCCTCGGCCGCGCGGACATCTTCGTCGCGCCGAACCTCGGCGGCGAGTCGTTCGGCATCATCCTCGTCGAGGCGATGGCCGCCGGGTGCGCCGTCGTCGCCAGCGACATCCCCGCATTCGCGGCGGTGTGCGACGGCGCCGGTGCGCTCGTTCCGCCCGGCGACAGCGCCGCGCTCGCGCGTGAGATGCAGCGGCTTATCGACGACCCTTCGGCCCGCAACCGCCTCATCGACGCCGGCGTCGCCCGCGCGGAGGCCTTCGATTGGAACACCGTCGCCCGCCAGGTGGTCGCGGTGTACCAGGCCGTCTCCTACAACGAGAAAGTCGGGATTGAGCGGTGAGCGGGATCAACGTCGCACTCGTCGTCATTGTGGTCGCGCTCGCCGTGGCAACGCTGACGTGGCTGTACTCGATTGCCCAGCGCCTAGACAGACTGCACATCCGGCTCGACCGCTCGCGCGACGCGCTGCAGGCTGCGCTCGACCGGCGCTGCGCGGTGGTGGCGGCGCTCTACCCGCAGCTGGCGCCGCTCGCTGCGGAGGTGGAGCAGATGCGCCTTACCCCGACCGACCTCGCGGAGCGGCTGGTCAGCGAGGAGGCGTTCATGTCCGCGGTCGCCGAGGCGCAGCGCGGGGACGCGCCGGCCCCGCTGCAGGACGCGAATACGCGCGTCGAGCTCGCCATGCGGTTCTACAACGACGCGGTCGACGACACGCTCGCGCTGCGCCTGCGCCCCACGGTGCGCGCGCTCCATCTCGGCGGTACAGCGGCGTTGCCACAGTTCGCAGGCGGCCACCGGTAGCGGCGGCGAGGGCGGGCGTGCGTATACTTGCCGTCTGTCAACCGTCAACCGAGGAAAAGGGGTGCTCGATGTCAGGCCACTCAAAGTGGGCAACGACGAAGCACAAGAAGGCCGCGAACGACGCCAAGCGTTCGAAATTGTGGGCGAAGCTGATTAAGGACATCGAGGTCGCGGCCCGCACCGGCGGCGGCGACCCCGCCGCCAACCCGACTCTCGACGACATGATCAAGAAGGCCAAGAAGGCCTCCGTCCCGGGCGACAACATCGAGCGCGCCCGCAAGCGCGGCTCCGGCGAGATCGCGGGCGGCTCGGACTGGCAGACCGTCATGTACGAGGGCTACGGCACGAACGGCGTCGCCGTGCTCATCGAGTGCCTCACCGACAACCGCAACCGCGCCGCCACCGAGGTCCGCACCGCGATGACGAAGAACGGCGGCAACCTGGGCGAGTCCGGCTCCGTGGCGTACATGTTCGAGCGCACCGGCGTGGTCACCATCCAGAAGGGCGAGCTCACCGAGGACGACGTGCTCATGGCCGTGCTCGACGCGGGCGCCGACGAGGTCAACGACCTCGGCGAGGAGTTCGAGATCATCTGCAAGCCGACCGACCTCACCGCCGTGAAGGAGGCGCTCACCGCCGAGGGCATCGAGGTGGAGGACTCCGAGCAGGAGTTCCGTGCCGGCGTCGAGGTCGACCTCGACGCCGAGGGCGCGAAGAAGATGATGCGCCTCATCGACGCGCTCGAGGAGTCCGACGACGTGCAGAACGTCTACACGAACATGACGTTCTCCGACGAGGTCGCCGCGCAGCTCGACGACTAGCGTGGCGCCGCCGCGACCCGGGCATCCCTCGCAGGGGTGCCCGTTTTGCGTCTCGACGCTCCGTGCGGCGCCAGCTGCCACCGCCGCGTCCGGCGCGTGTGGTAGAACATATGTGTCACATGTGCCGGCCGAGCGAAGGGGAGGCGGAATGAACAGCGCCGTGCATCTCGAGGGCCTGCGCGTCATGGGCATCGATCCGGGCCTGACCCGGTGCGGGCTGTCCGTCGTGCAGGCCGGCCGCGGCCGCCAGATCATCCCGGTCGCCGTCGGCGTCGTGCGCACACCGTCCACCGCCGAACTTTCGGAGCGGCTGCTGCGCATCTCGCGCGCCGTGGGCGAGTGGATGGACGACTACCGGCCGGACGTCGTCGCCATGGAGCGCATCTTCGAGCGCGGCAACGTCTCCACTGTCATGCACACCGCGCACGCGGTGGGGGTGATGGTCCTCGCCGCCGCGGAGCGCGGCATCCCGGTGCACATGTACACCCCGTCCGAGGTCAAAAAGGCCATCTCCGGCAACGGCCGGGCGGACAAGAAGCAAATGACCGCGATGATCACCCGCATCCTTGGGCTCTCGGAGCCGCCGAAGCCCGCGGACGCTGCGGACGCGCTGGCGATTGCGGTGTGCCACTGCTGGCGCGCCCCGCTCATCGCCCGCACGACCAACCTCACGCAGAAGGCGGCGAACATATGATTGATTCTCTCTCCGGCGAAGTGCTTTCCATCGGCCTCGACCACGCGGTGATCGAGTGCGCCGGGGTCGGCTACCGGTTCCTCGCCACCCCGCATACGCTCGGCCGGCTCGCCCGCGGGCAGCAGGCGAGGGTGCTCACCACGATGGTGGTCAAGGACGACGGCGTGACGCTCTACGGCTTCGGCGACACGGACGCGCGCGAGATGTTCCACAAGCTCCAGACGGTCTCCGGGCTCGGGCCGAAGCTCGCGCTCGCCGCACTGTCGGTGTTCGACGCCGGCGAGCTCTCCTCGCGCATCGCGGCGGGCGACGCGAAGGCGGTGCAGTCCATCCCGGGCGTGGGCAAGAAGATGGCGGAGCGCATCGTGCTCGAGCTCAAGGACAAGGTAGAGGCGTTCCTCCCTCCCGAGCCGGCGGGGGCTGCCGCTGGTGCGGCGTCGATACGCGGGGGCTCCTCCCTCGCCTCCGAGCAGGTGGTGGAGGCGCTCGTGGGGCTCGGCTTCCCGGAGCGCAGCGCGCGCCCGGTCGTCGACGCGCTCGTGGAGGAGCGCCCGGGCGAGGACACCTCGGTGCTGCTGCGCGCAGCGCTGAGCGAGCTGGGAAAGAAGTAGGGTAAGGCCCATGTCGGACGTGGAAAAGACCGAGTTCGAGCTGCCGGAGGGGTTCGCGGCACGGGGGCCTTCGCCTATCGACGCGCACGCGCAGGCCGACGAACACGACGTCGAGCGGTCGCTGCGCCCGAAATCGATCAACGAATTCATCGGCCAGCCGAAGGTGCGCGAGCAGCTCAACCTCGTGCTCGCCGGCGCGCGCAGCCGCGGCGTGACGCCGGACCACATCTTGCTGTCCGGCCCGCCCGGGCTGGGCAAGACCACGATGGCGATGATTGTGGCGCAGGAGCTGGGCACCTCGCTGCGCATGACGTCGGGCCCGGCGCTCGAGCGGGCGGGCGACCTCGCCGCGATGCTGTCGAACCTCATGGAGGGCGACGTCCTGTTCATCGACGAGATCCACCGCATCGCGCGCCCCGCCGAGGAGATGCTCTACATGGCGATGGAGGATTTCCGCATCGACGTCATCGTGGGCAAGGGGCCGGGCGCGACGTCGATCCCGCTGGAAATCCCGCCGTTTACGCTGGTCGGGGCGACCACGCGCGCGGGTATGCTCACCGGCCCGCTGCGCGACCGCTTCGGGTTCACGGCGCAGATGGAGTTCTACGACGTGGACGACCTGACCAAGGTGGTCAGCCGCGCCGCCACCATCCTCGGGGTGCGCATCGACCCGGACGCCGCGGTGGAGATCGCGTCGCGCTCGCGCGGCACGCCGCGTATCGCGAACCGGCTGCTGCGCCGCGTGCGAGACTGGGCTGACGTGCACGGCGACGGGCACGTCGACGTCGCCGCGGCGCGGGCCGCGCTCGACGTGTTCGACGTCGACGAGCTCGGGCTGGACCGGCTGGATCGGGCGGTGCTCGACTCGCTCATTCGGGGCCACGGCGGCGGGCCGGTAGGCGTCGGTACGCTGGCGATCGCCGTGGGGGAGGAGCCGAGCACCATCGAGGAGGTGTGCGAGCCGTACCTCGTGCGCGCTGGGTTGATGTCGCGCACCGGGCGCGGCCGCGTGGCGACGGCTGCCGCATGGGAGCACCTCAGCCTGCAGGCGCCGCCGGATGCGCCGGGCCAGCTGCCGCTCTACTAGCTGCGCGGTGACCGGCGGCGGCCGTGTGGGATACTCGTGCGTCATGGAGATTGTTCTGCTCGTTGTCATCCTCGCCGTGTTCATGCTGCCGTCCCTGCTCATGGGGCGGGCCCAGAAGAAGCGGCAGTCCGAGGTCGAGGCCATGCGCACTGCGATCCAGCCGGGCGACCGCGTGGTCAACGTCGCCGGCTTCCACGCCACCGTGCTGGAAAACCGCGGGGAGACGATGCTCGTTGAGCTCGCGCCCGGCGTCGAGGTGGAGATGGAGTCCGCGGGTGTGATGAAGCGCATCGAGGGCCCGGCGGGGGAGCGTCCCGCCGTCCCGTCCGCGGACACCGTGTAAGCATTCCGGGGCCCATGACGTAGCATGTTCCGTTGTGCCTTCGCCGGCACTTGGTTCTCCCATGCTCCGAACCGGGGCGCGGGGGAGGTCCGGCGAAGTGAATATTGGAGCTCGGAAACAGAGGAGTCAGCTCAGTGTCCAACACCACTCGGCGTTCCGGCGAGGCGAAACGAAAGCGGCAGTGGCCCGCGCGGGCGTTGGCGTTGTTCGCCATCCTGGTCATCGGCGTCTACGCGCTCGTGTTCTTTACCGGTTCGAAATCGCCGGAGCCGAAGCTCGGCATCGACCTGCAGGGTGGCACCCGCGTCACCCTCGTGCCGCAGGGCGATAACCCGACGCAGGACCAGTTGAACGACGCGCGCAACATCCTGGAAAACCGCGTGAACGGCATGGGTGTCTCGGGCGCGAGCGTGGTGGTGGACGGCAACACCATCGTCATCGAGGCGGCGGGTGACGATACGTCCGAGATCCGCAACATCGGCCAGACCTCGCAGCTGTTCTTCCGCCCGGTGCTCCAGCCGCCGGCCGCGGACCCCGCCAAGGTGGACGACACGATCTACGACATGACCAACGAGTGGGTGAAGTACGGCGTGTTCTCCGAGCAGGAGGGCCAGGCGGTGCTCACTCAGATCGCCTCGCGCAAGCAGGCGGCGGAGAAGCAGGCCAAGGAGGCCGCGGAGAAGGGTGACAAGGCCGACGGCCAGGACGAGGCGGGCAAGGATGTCGCCCCGACCGAGTCGGAGCAGCCGTCCGAGCCGGTGGACGTGCCGCAGCTCAAGGAGAAGCCGCTGCCGGAGCCGAACGGCCCGGTCGAGGCGACCGAGCGCCGCCAGGAGACGACGGACATGCTCCGCCGCACCCGCCAGTCCACGGACCCGAACGAGCAGTACGCGGCCCTGACGCTCATGTCCGCGCGCTGCATGGGCCAGAAGACGGACCTGCTCGCGGGTTCAGACCGCCAGGACCTCCCGCTCGTCGCCTGCGATTCGAACACCGGCCAGGCGCTGCTGCTCGACGAGGTTCCGCTTCTCGACGGCGTCACCGACCCGAACGGCCCGCGCCTGACCGGCGAGCAGATTGACACCTCCCGCGCGATCACGGGCGGCTACAACCCGAAGTCGAACCAGATGGAGATCAGCTTCGCGTTCAGCCAGGCCGGCGAGCCGAACGGCTCCGAGACGTGGGCGAAGCTCACGAGCGAGATGCTGCAGAAGCAGATCGCCATCACCCTCGACTCGCAGGTCATTTCCGCCCCGGTGATCCAGGGTGCGACGCCGGTCGGCTCGGCGACGTCGATCACCGGCAGCTTCACGCAGGCCGAGGCGGAGAGCCTGGCGAACAACCTGCGCTACGGCGCGCTGCCGCTGTCCTTCGCCGGCGAGAACGGCGAGCCGGGCGGCACGGCGACGACGGTGCCGCCGTCGCTCGGCCAGGCCTCGCTCAAGGCCGGCCTGTACGCGGGCCTGGTGGGCCTGCTCCTCGTCGCGCTGTTCGTCCTCGCGTACTACCGCCTCTACGGCCTCATCTCGCTGCTCACGCTCGTCGCCTCCGGCGCGCTGGTGTACGGCACGCTCGTGCTGCTCGGCCGCTGGATCGGTTACTCGCTCGACCTGTCCGGCATCGCCGGCCTGGTCATCGGCATCGGCGCGACGGCCGACTCGTTCGTGGTCATCTACGAGCGCATCAAGGACGAGGTGCGCAAGGGCAAGACGTTCCGCTCCGCCAGCGCGTCCGGCTGGGATCGCGCGAAGGACACGGTGGTCACGGGCAACATGGTCACCCTGATCGCCGCGGTGATCATCTACTTCCTCGCCATTGGCGACGTGAAGGGCTTCGCGTTCACGATGGGCCTGACCACCATCTTCGACCTCGTGGTCACCTTCCTGGTCACCGCGCCGCTGCTCATCCTCGCCTCGCGCAGCACATTCTGGTCCAAGCCCAGCGTCAACGGCATGGGCAACGCGTTCCGCACGGCTGAGCAGCGCCGCACGGCGGCGCAGACCTCTACGGAACCGGCGGAGCTCGTCTCCGCCCCGGCCGCAACGATTGAGGAGAACTAACCATGTCGAGCACCAAAGTCGCTTCCACAGAGAACACCGGGAACACCGGGAACACTGAGAACACGCGGAAGGTTCAGTCGCGCCGGCGCGACACCGAGGCGCTGCACGACGGCACGAGCACGATCGACTTCGTCGGCCGCCGCAAGCTTTGGTACGGCATCACGCTCGCGCTCGTCGTCATCTCGCTGCTCGCCATGCTGCTGCGCGGCTTCAACATGGGCATCGACTTCGAGGGCGGCACGAAGATGACCATGCCCGCGGACGACCTCGTGGCGGAGGAAGTCGAGCAGACGTTTACCGACGCCACCGGGGTCACCCCGGAGCTCACTCAGATCGTCGGCTCGGGTGACGCCCGTATGCTGGAGATCAACTCCGAGCACCTCTCGCAGGAGCAGATCGACGCCGCGCGCCAGGCGATCTACGACGAGTACCAGCCCGAAGATTTCGACGGCAACCCGAGCCCCGAGGCGATCGGTGACTCGACGGTGTCCGAGTCGTGGGGCTCCACCATCACCAACCGCATGCTGCTCGCGATGGTGGTCTTCCTCGTCGCCGCCGCCGTCTACGTTGCGCTGCGCCTGCAGCGCGAGATGGCGCTCGCCGCGATGGCGGCGCTGCTCATCGACGGCGTGCTCATCCTCGGCTTCTACGCCTTGTTCGGGCTCGAGATCACGCCGGCGATGATCATCGGCTTCCTCACCGTGCTCACCTTCTCGCTCTACGACACCGTCATCGTCTTCGACAAGGTGAAGGAGAACACGGCCGGAATCCTGGACTCCCGCCGGTCTACGTACGCGGAGGAGGCCAACCTCGCCGTGAATCAGACCGTGATGCGCTCGATCTCCACCTCCGTGATCTCCGCCCTGCCGATCATCGCGCTCATGGTCGTCGCCGTGTGGATGCTCGGCGTGGGCACCCTGCGCGACCTGGCGGTCATCCAGCTCGTCGGCGTGATCGAGGGCATCTTCTCCTCGCTGTTCCTCGCCACGCCGCTGCTCGTGTCCATCGTGAACCGCGAGAAGAAATACAAGGAGCACAACGCCGAGGTCGAAGCTTACCGCAGCGGGGCCGTCGAGGAAGAGGAGGAGCCTGTGGTCGTCGAGAAGCGGCAGGTGGCTGCTCCCGTGAGCCGTGCCGCCGGCGAGACCCGGGCGACGGGGTCGAGCACCTGGCGCCCGACGAACCGCGGGTAGTGCGGGGCGTGCGATGAGACGACGCATGGCCGCCGCGGCGGCCGCGGCAGCGCTGCTGCTCGCTGGCTGCTCGGACCACACCGAGCAGCAGGAGGCGACGAAGCAGTACTTCGGCTACCAGGCGGTGAGCGACCTTCGCTCGACGAACGCTGGCACGCTCGCCGGCGCGACGGACAACGCGGAGCTCCTCTCCGGCAGGCTTTATCCCGGCGTGTACGTGCCGGGGCCGAGCGGGGAGATGATCCCGAACACCGACCTGGTGACAACGCAGGTGCTGCCCGGGGACCAGCGCAAGGTGATCTACACCCTGTCCGACGACGCCGTGTTCTCCGACGGCACGGCAGTCACGTGCGCGGACTACCTGCTCACGTTCACCGCGGGGCAGTACCCGAGCCTCTTCGGGGCCCACCTGCCCCTCTTCGACGACACCGCCGACCTGAGCTGCACCCCCGGCTCGAAGGAATTCACCGTCGCGTTCAAGGAGCGCCGCGGCGCGCGCTGGCGTGGCCTTTTCGGCGCGGGGACGGTCATGCCGGCCCACGCAATCGCCGGGAAGCTGGGCGAGAGCGTCGATCAGCTTATCGACGACCTCCGGTCCGACGACTTCTCCCGCCTCAAGCCCGTGGCACAGATCTGGCGGGAGGGATTCGACCTCGCGCACTTCGACCCAGACCTGCAGGTCTCCTTCGGCCCGTTCAAGATCGCCGAGGTCGGCGAGCGCGGCGAGGTGCACCTCGTGGCCAACGAGTACTACTACGGCGACGCGCCGCAGATCCCGGAGCTCGTAGTGTGGCCCGGGTCGGCGGATTCGGGCGAGCTTGCGGAGTCCGGCGCGCTGCGTATCGGGGACCTGCGCGACGCCAACCCGGCGTGGTACGACGCGGACGCGGAGGGCAATCGCCTCAAGGTGACCACCGAGGTCGGTGAGCTCACCGAGGTGCTCTCCTTTGAGGAGTCCGGTATGTGGGCGGAGCCGGCGAACCGCGAGGCCGTCTCGCGCTGCATCGACCCCCGCGCGGTCGCGCAGGCGTCGGGCAAGGTCGCGGGTATCGAGGTCCCCGTCGCTCCGCTGCACGTCCTGCAGCACGGCGACCCGCTGGCGCAGCGGCTTGCCGACGTCGCTACGCCGCACCTCGACGTGGACATCGCGGCGGCCTCCGCGCTCTCCGGGTCCACCCTGCGCGTCGGGTACGCGCACCCGGACGCCCGCCTCGCCGCGATGGTCGAGTCCATGCGCCGCACGTGCGAGCCCGCCGGCATCCAGATCGTGGACGCGACGGAGGGCGGCAAGACGCTCGCCGACCTGCCGCGCGTGGACTACGACGAATGGGGCAATGCCGAGCAGCAGGACGGCTCCGTGGACGCCGTCATCCACGCGGTCGACCCGATGACGGAGCACCCGGCTGCGAACAACCGCGCCCAGGAGCTCGCGGCGCTGCGGGCGCAGGAGGGGCAGCTGTGGAAGGACCTGCCGTCCATCCCGCTTGCCGCCCAGCCGCGTACCTTCGCCATCGACGGTGCCGTGCGTAACGTGGTGCCGTACACGGGCCGTGCCGGCATCGGGTGGAACATGGACCGCTGGCAGGTGCAGCCCGACACCACGACAACCGCAAACTAGCCCACCACAACACACTTTGAGGAGACCGACCACCATGGCCCCGACACCGATCAACGGCAAGACGTACGCCAACGCACGCGAAGCGCTCGAGCACAAGATCCGCCACGTCCCCGACTTCCCGGAAAAGGGCGTGCTCTTCGAGGACCTCACCCCGGTGCTCGCCGACCCGGCGGCGCTCAACGTCGTTATCGCCGAAATGGCGGAGGCGAGCCGCGCACTCGGGGCCGACCTCGTCGGCGGCCTCGACGCGCGCGGGTTCCTCCTCGGCTCCGCCGTCGCCTACGAGATGGGCACCGGCATCCTCGCCATCCGCAAGAAGGGTAAGCTGCCGCCCCCTGTGATCACGCAGGAGTACACCACCGAGTACAGCACCGCTGCGCTGGAAATCCCCGCCGACGGCATGGACATCGCCGGCAAGAAGATCGTGCTTGTCGACGACGTGCTGGCCACCGGCGGCACCCTCGTGGCGGCGCGCGACCTCATCGAGCGCGCGGGCGGCGAGGTCGCCGGGTACGTCGTCGTCCCCGAGGTCGCGGGGCTGGGCGGGCGCGACAAGCTCGGCAGCGCACCCTTGGTGGTCCTCGGCGAGGAGAAGCCCGACCAGGCGTAGTATTGGGCTTTTAGCTGGCTGACCTGTTGCGCCATGGGAGGAACGACATGTCCGATAAACCGGTGAAACGTTCTGGGCCGTCGGTGCGCAGCATGTCGGCCCGCCTCGCGCGCTCG
Source organism: Corynebacterium jeddahense (assembly GCF_028609865.1). Lineage (NCBI taxonomy): Bacteria > Bacillati > Actinomycetota > Actinomycetes > Mycobacteriales > Corynebacteriaceae > Corynebacterium > Corynebacterium jeddahense. The sequence continues at coordinate 1,485,178 of NZ_CP063194.1, read as the reverse complement.
TTGACCGGCAGCGGCCGTCCGCGCACGAACCCGGTGCTCGACCCGCTGCTGTCCATCCACCGCCAGTACCACCCGAAAGCGGACGCGGAACTGCTCAACCGCGCGTACGAGACAGCGGAGCACTTGCACGAGGGCGTGTTCCGCAAGTCGGGGGACCCGTACATCACGCACCCGTTGGCCGTCGCCACGATCTGCGCGGAGATCGGCATGGATACGACGACGCTCGTCGCCGCGCTGCTGCACGACACGGTGGAGGACACCGACTTCACGCTGGACGACCTCACCCGGGACTTCGGCCCGGAGGTGGCGAAGCTGGTCAACGGCGTGACCAAGCTGGACAAGGTCGCCCTCGGCGCGGCGGCCGAGGCGGAGACGATCCGCAAGATGATCGTGGCCATGGCGGAGGACCCGCGCGTGCTGGTGATCAAGGTGGCCGACCGCCTCCACAACATGCGCACCATGCGCTTCCTGCCGCCCGAGAAGCAGGCGAAAAAGGCGCAGGAGACGCTCGACGTCATCGCGCCGCTCGCGCACCGCCTCGGCATGGCGAGCGTGAAGTGGGAGCTCGAGGACCTCGCCTTCGCCATCCTGCAGCCGAAGAAGTACGAGGAGATCGTCCGTCTCGTCGCAGACCACGCCCCGTCGCGCGACCGCGCGCTGCGCGAGATCACCGCGGACCTCCAGCGCGAGCTCGCCGCGAACGGTATCGAGGCCGAGGTGATGGGGCGGCCGAAGCATTACTGGTCGATTTACCAGAAGATGTCGGTGCGCGGGCACGACTTCAACGAGATCTTCGACCTCGTGGGCATCCGCGTCCTCGTGGACACCGTGAACGACTGCTACGCGGCAATCGGCGTGGTGCACTCGCTGTACTCCGCGATGCCCGGGCGGTTCAAGGACTACATCTCGAACCCGAAGTTCGGCGTCTATCAGTCGCTGCACACGACGGTGATGACGCCGACGGGCCGCCCCCTCGAGGTGCAGGTGCGCACGCACGAGATGCACTACAACGCCGAGTTCGGCGTCGCGGCGCACTGGCGCTACAAGGAGACGAAAGGCTCGCACAAGGGCGACCAGGCCGAGGTGGACCAGATGGCGTGGATGCGCCAGCTGCTCGACTGGCAGAAGGAGGCCGCGGACCCGAACGAGTTCCTCGACTCGCTGCGCTACGACCTCACCAGCCAGCAGATCTTCGCGTTCACGCCGAAAGGCGACGTCGTCGATCTGCCCGCGGGATCGACGCCAGTGGACTTCGCCTACGCCGTGCACACTGAGGTCGGCCACCGGTGCATCGGCGCGAAGGTGAACGGCAAGCTTGTCACCCTCGAGACGGAGCTGAAGTCGGGCGACCGCGTCGAGATCTTCACGTCGAAAGACCAGAACGCCGGCCCGTCGCGGGACTGGCAGGACTTCGTCGTCTCCCCGCGGGCGAAGGCGAAGATCCGCCAGTGGTTTGCCAAGGAGCGCCGCGAAGAGCAGCTCGAGGCGGGCCGCGACGCGCTTGCCGCGGAAGTCCAGCGCGGCGGGCTGCCCATCCACCGCCTGTTCACGAACGAGTCGATGCGACAGGTGGCCACGCGCCTGCACTACGCGGACGTCGACGCCCTCTACACCGCGATCGGCGCCGGCACCGTCTCCGCGCAGCACGTCGCGCGCTCGCTCATGGACATGTTCGGCGGGGACGAGGACGCCGTCGACGACCTCACCGCGCGCACGCCGATGTCGGCGCTCGTGCGGCCGAAGGCGGCCGGCGACGGGCCGGGCATCCTCGTCGAGGGCAGCCCGGACGTCATGGCGAAGCTGGCCAAGTGCTGCCAGCCGGTGCCGGGCGACGCGATCTTCGGCTTTGTCACGCGCGGCGGGGGAGTCTCCGTCCACCGCGCGGACTGCACAAACGCGGCAAAGCTCAAGGCGGAGCCCGAGCGGCTTGTCGACGTCGCATGGGCGTCCGCCCGCTCCAGCCGCGATGCCTCGCGCGCGACGATCCAGCTCGAGGCGCTCGACCGCAACGGCCTGCTCACCGAGACAACGGGCGTGCTCTCGGACGCGAAGCTGCCGATCCTGGCGCTGTCGTCCCAGGCGGGCGACGACCGCATCGCGACGATCCGGCTCACCATCGAGGTCTCCGACATCAAGCAGCTCGGCTCGATCATGAACCAGATCCGCAACATCGAGGGTGTCTTCGACGTGTATCGCGTGACGGCTTAATAGGTTTCGCACAGGTTGGATTGAGGTTACCGTGCGGTGAAATGTTGGTGGACAGCCGGTTATCTTCGCAGTTCACGTCCGTCGCTCAACGGTTAACTTGCTGCGCGAATGCGGAAATGGGACTACAAGGGAGACACCACTATCCCAACTTCCTGAGGAGTCACCGTGTTCGATTTCCGCCGCGCCGGCGCGCTGATCGCCGCCACGACCACCACCGCCGTTGTGCTGACGGCGACCCCGTTCGTCTCCGCCGCTGAGGCGGATCAGGTGACCATCGACGTCGCCAACATCACCGACTTCCACGGCCGTCTCAAGGCAAACCTGACCAAGGACAAAGAGACCGGTGCCCTCACGCCGAAGAGCACCGACGAGATGGGTGCCGCGAACGTCGCGGGCATCATGAACTACCTGCGTGGCCAGAACCCGAACACCATCGTCACCTCCTCCGGCGACAATCAGGGCGGCTCCGCATTCGTCTCGTTCATCTCGGACGACAAGTACACGATGGACTTCATTAACGCCATCGGCACCGACGGCTCCGCCGTGGGCAACCACGAGTTCGACAAGGGCTACAAGGACCTCATCGACCGCATCGTCCCGGGCACCAACGACAAGCAGCTTGGCGCGAACATCTTCGTCGATGGCAAGCAGACCGTGAAGCCGTACACCATCGTGGAGAAGGACGGCGTGAAGGTCGCGCTCGTCGGCACCACCTCCAACCTCACCCCGGAAAAGTCCAGCCCCGCCAACGTCGCCGGCATCGACTTCAAAGACTCCGCGGAGCAGGTCAACGTCGAGGCGAAGAAGATCAAGGACAACGGCGAGGCCGACATGGTGATCGCCCTCATCCACGATCCGGCGGACACCAGCTCGCCGAAGCTCGACCCGAAGTACGTCGACTTCGTCTTCGGCGGCGACGACCACATCAAGCGCCTCGACCTCAACGCGGCCGTGCCGTTCGCGCAGTCCTACGAGTACGGCAAGGTTGTCACCGACGTCACCTTCACCTACGACAAAGCCGAGAAGAAGGTTGTCAAGGTCGACGCAAAGCAGATCGACGCGACGCAGCTCGCCGACCTCGGCATCACCCCGGACCCGGAGGTCGAGAAGATCGTCGCCGAGGCCGAGAAGATCTCCCAGGAGCGCGGCCAGAAGGTCATCGCTACCATCGACGCTGACTTCAAGCGCGGCTCCAACCCGGGTGACAAGCCCGGCACCAACCGCGGCACCGAGTCCACCGCGAACAACATGCTCGCCCAGTCGGCCGTCGCGGCGCTCTCTGCGTTCCTGGACACGAAGATCGACTTCGGCGTGATGAACGCTGGCGGCGTCCGCGATGACCTCTCCAAGGGCGACGTGACCTACGAGCAGGCCGCGACCGTCCAGCCGTTCGGCAACAACATCGCGGTGGCCACCCTGTCCGGCGCCGCCATCAAGGAGGCGCTGGAGAACCAGTGGCGGACGGCTGAGGCCGAGGCGAAGTCCGGCCGCCCGCGCCTGGACATGGGCCTGTCGGACAACGTCTCCTACACCTACAACCCGAACGCCGAGCGCGGCAACCGCATCCTCGACATCAAGATCAACGGCGAGTCCGTCGACCCGAAGAAGGACTACACCGTCGCGGCATCGACGTTCCTCCTCGACGGCGGCGACGGCCTGATCAACAAGGACGAGGTCCGCGACCGCAACGACGTGGGCTACAATGACCTGCAGGCGTTCGTGGACTACCTCCAGACCGGCAATGCGAAGGTGCGCGAGGGCCAGAAGGACGTCGGCGTGGTTCTGCCGGAGGGCGGCCTCAAGGCCGGCGAGAAGAACACCATCGAGCTGACCTCCCTGAGCTACTCCTCTGACGGCGAGGCCAAGGCGAGCACCGTCGACGTGAAGCTCGGTGGCGCGACCGGTTCCGCAACGGTGAACAACGACGTCACCGACGCCGACAAGGGCCTGGGCGAGCAGGGCCGCGCGAAGGTCGAGATCGAGATTCCGGCGGACGCTTCTGGCGCGCAGACCCTCGAGATCACCACCAACGCTGGCACGAAGGTCACGCTCCCGGTCACGGTGGCCGCCGCCCCGACCCCGACCCCGACCCCGGAACCGACCCCGACCCCGGAACCGACCCCGGCGCAGGATCCGAAGCCGACGCCGACGCCGGAACCGACCCCGACGAACACCACCACGACCACTTCCCCCGCCCCGACGACCGCGAAGGGCTCCAGCTCCAGCTCCGACGGCTCGAGCTCGAACGGCTCCAGCAACGCCCCGCTCGCAGTCATCATCGCGGGCATGGTCGCGCTGCTCAGCGTGCTCGCCGTGTTCCTGGCCGGCCCGATCGATAGCATCCTCGGCCCGATCGCCAAGATCTCCTAGCGCGTAGCAAAAGCGAAAACCGTCGGAGTCCCTACTCGGGGGTTCCGGCGGTGTTGCTGTGTCCCTGTGCCCCTGTGGGGTGCCGAAATGCACGACACCGACCGGCCAGGCGGCGCGGTCGGTGCGGGAACGCTTGGGCTAGCGGGCGAACTTGTTCACCACGGTGAGCACCTGGGTGATCAGGCCGACGATGGCGGTGACCACGGCGATCCAGTCGTTGATCTCGTCGATGCTCATCTCGGAGATGTCGGAGAACGAGGAACCCCCGCTCTTTTCCTTCGTGGTCTCCTGGGCCTTGCTCTCGGGGGTGTCGTTCACGGTCACCGCGCCCGCGGCGGTAACGCCGGAGACGGTGACGGCTGCGGCGGTGGCGGCGGCTGCGAGACTGGTGCGGGCCTTCATTGCGTCAAACCTCGTTCAGTGGAGTCGAAAAAATACAGCGGTGTGCTTCTGGGGATGCTAACGGCTGCGCACCCCCGGTGCAATGGATGGTGGCTACTTCACGGTTGCTTTCTGGATGCGGACCTCCTCGGCCGGTGCGCCGTCCTCGGAGCCGCCCTCGACGCCGTTCGCGGCGATCTTGTCCAGGGTGGACAGGCCGGCGTCGTCGATGTGGCCGAAGTAGGTGTACAGCGGGGGCAGCACCGAGTCACCGTAGTTGAGGAAGAACTGCGAGCCGTTCGTGTCCACGCCGGCATTCGCCATGGCGATCGTGCCTCGCTCGTAGCGCTCCGGCTGGGCGACCTGCTGCAGCATCATCGAGCGGGTCTGCTTCTTCTCCTGGTCGGTGGCGGTCTCAGGGATGTTCACGCCGGACATATCCACCTCGTCGAGGGCCTTGTCCGTGGGCAGTTCGTTGTCGAACTGGAAGCCCGGGCCGCCGGCGCCGGTGCCGGCGCGGTCGCCACACTGCAGCACCTTCAGGCCGTCGCCCGTGGTCAGGCGGTGGCACACCGTGTCGTTGTAGAAGCCCTCCTTGGCCAGGTGCTCGATGGCGTTGACGGTGCACGGGGAGGCGGAGCGGTCGAGCTCCATGCCGATCGGACCCTGGTTCGTGTCCAGCTCGACGGTGACGGTGCCCTCGGTGGAGATGCCGTCGGTTTGCGGCGCGCTCACGCCGTCGCCGCCGTCGTTGGCCTTGTTGTACGTGCAGTTGACGGTCGGCGGCAGGGCGACGTCACGCGTGGTGGCGATCGGCTCGTACTTCGAGGCGTCGAACGGCTCCTGCTCGGTGGTGGAGGTGTCCGCGCTCTCCGTCGCGGTGGTCTCGCTCGCGGCAGTGTTGTCGCCGTCGTCCTTCGTGGCGGCGAAGAAGATGCCGCCGCCGACGAGGGCGATGACCGCCGCGGAGATCGCGGCAACCGTCCACGGGCGGTTCTTTTCTTTCCTGTCGCGCGCGTTGAGCTCGCGCTCGAGATCAGACAGGGCGTCTTTGCCGCGCTGTTCGTTCGTTGCCACTGGGCGTGCACCTCACTGGTTCGGTTAGTTGAAAGCGGAGCTCGTCGATACGCAACTGCCCCGCGCGAACGGTGTGAAAGCCTAGCAGCCGGCATACAGTGGCCAGCATGAGAATCACCGGTTTCGCCGCGGGTCCGTTCCAAACCAATTGTTACATCGTGGAGGAGCGGGGGCGCGCCCTCGTCGTCGACCCGGGGCTCGGCGCGTACGAAGCCGTCACCGAGCACCTCGCGTGCGAGGGCGCCAGCCTCGAGGCGGTGGTGCTCACGCACGGCCACATCGACCACACGCGCGACGCGGCGAAGTTCGGCGTGGACACGTTCATCCACCCCGCGGACGACTTCATGCTCGAGCGCGGCGAGGGGGTGAGCGAGGAGGCGCGGGTGCTTTACGACGCCTCCGGCATGCAACCCGTCGAACACCTCCACGACCTGGCCGGCGGCGCGCCGCTTGACGTCGCCGGCGTGACCTTCGACGTGGTGCACGCACCGGGCCACTCGCCGGGCTGCGTCATGCTCGTCGCCGACGGTGTGGTGTTCTCCGGCGACGTGCTCTTCCGCGGCTCGATCGGGCGCACCGACCTGCCGGACTCGGACCCGGCGCAGATGCTGGAAAGCCTGCGCGGGCCGGTGTGGAACCTCGACGACGCGCTCGACGTCCTGCCCGGCCACGGCCCGGCGACGACGGTTGCCCACGAGCGCGCCACCAACCCGTTCCTGCGCCGGAGCCGCTGAACTAGACTGACTGACCGTGAGCGAGAACCAGAACGACCAGTTCCAGAAGCTGTCCGCGCCGAAGGGCGTGCCGGACTACGTCCCCCCGGCCTCCGCGGCGTTCATCCACGTGCGCGACGAGTTCGCCCGCCAGGCGCGCCTTGCCGGGTACCAGCACATCGAGCTGCCGGTGTTCGAGGACACGACGCTGTTCGCACGCGGCGTCGGCGAGTCCACGGACGTGGTGAGCAAGGAGATGTACACGTTCGAGGACCGCGGCGGGCGCTCTGTCACGCTGCGCCCGGAGGGCACGGCCGGGGTGATGCGCGCGTTCATCGAGCACAACATGGACCGCGGCTACCTGCCGGTGAAGCTGAACTATTACGGCCCGTTCTTCCGCTACGAGCGCCCCCAGGCGGGCCGCTACCGCCAGCTGCAGCAGGTGGGCGTCGAGGCGATCGGCGTCGACGACCCGCTCATGGACGCCGAGGTCATCGCGCTGGCGGACCGCTGCTACCGGTCGGTGGGGCTGACCGGCTTCCGCCTCGAGCTGACCAGCCTGGGCGATCGGAACTGCCGCCCGGCCTACCGCGAGAAACTGCAGCAGTTCCTCTTCGACCTGCCGCTCGACGAGGAGACCCGCCACCGCGCGGAGATCAACCCGCTGCGCGTGCTCGATGACAAGCGTGAGTCCGTCCGCGAGATGACCGCGGACGCGCCGCTCATGCTCGACCACCTCTGTGACGAGTGCCGCACCCACTTCGAGACCGTCACCGGCGCCCTCGACGCATTCGGCGTGCCGTACGTGATCAACCCCCGCATGGTCCGCGGCCTGGACTACTACACAAAGACGACGTTCGAGTTCGTCCACGACGGGCTCGGCGCGCAGTCCGGCATCGGCGGCGGCGGGCGCTACGACGGTCTCATGTCCCAGATCGGCGGGCCGGACCTGTCCGGCATCGGCTTCGGCCTCGGCGTCGACCGCACCGTGCTCGCCCTCGAGGCGGAGGCCATCGAGCTCGAGGAGGCGTCGCACCGCGTCGACGTCTTCGGCATCGCCATCGGCGACGAGGCGCGGGTGAAGATGAGCTCGCTTATCGACGAGCTCCGCGCCGCCGGCGTCTCCGCCGACATGGCCTACGGCAGCCGCGGGTTGAAGGGCTCGATGAAAGGCGCGGACCGGGCCGGCGCGCGCTACGCCCTCGTCCTCGGCGAGCGGGAACTCGAGGCCGGCGAGGTGGCGGTGAAGAACCTCGCCGAGCACACCCAGGAGTCCGTCGCGCTCACCGCGGAGGCGGTGGCGCGGGCGATCCGCTAGCGCCCTAGCACTCCGTGATGTTCACGGGCAGGCCGAGCTGCACCGCGAGGCCGCCCATGGACGTCTCTTTGTACTGCGTCATCATGTCGCGGCCCGTCGCCGCCATCGTTTCCACGACGTCGTCCAGGGTGACGATGTTCGTGCCGTCGCCGAGCTTGGCCAGGCGCGCGGCGTTGATGGCTTTTACGCCGCCAATGGCGTTGCGCTCAATGCATGGCACCTGCACGAGACCGCCGACCGGGTCGCACGTGAGGCCCAGGTTGTGCTCGAGGGCGATCTCCGCGGCGTTTTCCACCTGCTGCGGTGTGCCGCCGAGGATGGCGCACATGCCCGCGGCCGCCATCGAGGAGGCCGAGCCGACCTCACCCTGGCAGCCGACCTCGGCGCCGGAGATCGACGCGTTCGTTTTGATGATCGACCCGATCGCCCCCGCGGTGAGCAGAAACTCGCGGGCGCGCTCCACCGTGAAGTCGTCCGTGAAGTCGCGGCAGTAGTGCATCACCGACGGGATGATGCCAGCCGCGCCGTTCGTCGGGGCGGTGACCACCTGGCCGTGCGCCGCGTTCTCCTCGTTCACTGCGAGCGCGTAGAGGTTGACCCACTCCATCGCGTCGAGGCCGCGCGCGGTGGACGCCTCGTACTCGGCGGTGAGCAGCCGGTGGACGCGGTTGGCGCGGCGCTTGACGTTGAGGCCGCCGGGCAGCGTCCCCTCGGTCTTCAGCCCGTGCGCGACGCACTCCTGCATGACGTCCCACACCGCGTCGAGGTGCGCGTTGAGCTTCTCGGCCCCGTGGATGGACTCCTCGTTTGCGCGCATGACCTCGGCGACCGTGAGCCCCGTCTCCGCGCAGCGCGCCATGAGCTCCTTGCCGGTGGCGATGGGGTACGGCACCGCCGCGATCTCGCGCGCGGTGGCCACGCCGGGCTCGTTGCGGTGGGCCTCCATCTCCCAGCGGTCGAGGATGAACCCGCCGCCGACCGAGTAGTAGTCCTCCCGCTCCGCGAGCACGTTGCCGTCGGCGTCCCAGGCGTCAAAGATGAGGCAGTTCGGGTGCGCCGCCACCGGCGCCGGGTCGAAGCGCAGCTCGTATTCGACCGTGCCGGCGGGGCCCTCGATCACGCCGGTCGCGGGGATCGGCTCGCCGGGGATGGGGGCGATATCGGCCGTCGTCGTGGTGGGGGTGTAGCCGACGAGGCCGAGCAGCGCCGCGCGGTCGGTGCCGTGCCCGACGCCCGTCGCCGCGAGCGAGCCGCGCAGCTCCACCGCGACCTTCGCGGGGGTCGCGTCCAGCCCCGCGACGAACGCCTGTGCGGCGCGCATCGGGCCGACGGTGTGGGAGGAAGACGGGCCAATCCCGATGCTGAACAGGTCGACGACGCTCACGAAATTTGTAGACATGCCGGGGATGTTACAGCAGGTTCGGGGCCGGAGGACGTCGCTACGCAAGGCCCGCTCAGGCGGCCTGCGAGAGTGCCGGGATGTCCGTCGCGCCGAGCACCGAAATGGGCTTCTCCGTGGGCTTGCCGTGCTCGGTGACGATGGCGAGGCGCGGCACCGCGCCCGAGGGCAGCGGGGTGCTCAGCGCCTCCACCGCCATGGCCGCGGTGACGGTGCGGGGCAGGAACACCGGCTCGTCGAGCTTGCCGCTGTGCTCGAGCACTTCGGCGACGGAGGCGGCGGGCAGCGTGCGGTCCGCGTCGAGCTCGGCGGCGACCCAGCGGGCGATGGCATTGGTGGTCAGCAGCCCGACGCACTCGCCGGCTTCGTACACCGGGAACTGCGCGAGGCCCTCGTCCGCGATGGCGCGCAGGGGCTCCTCGATGTCGTCGTCGGGGGAGAAGGAGACGACGCGCTGTTGCTTGACGACGTCTAAAGCGAGCGCCGGGGAAAGCAGCGCGTCGCGCAGCCGCTCGATGTCCGCGACCGTTTCGGGCAGCGGCTCGGCGATGGGGCGCAGGTTGTCGTACTCGCCGTGGCTGATGGCGTTGCGCAGCTCGGCGTACTCCTGCAGCGTCTCCGCCTGGTCGTGGGTGAGTACGCCCCGCTTCGCCGCGAGGCGGGCCATCCAGGCGAAGGAATCGGACTTCTTCGCGCCGAGTGCGTCGCGGAGGAAGCCCTCGATGGCGTTGAACGCCGCGAGAAACGGCACGGCCCGGTTGGGGGCTGTGCGGTCGGGCTCGGCGCTGCTCATGGCCTAGCTCTTGTAGCCGCCGCGGTTGAGCGTGTCGCAGGATTCCATCTTGCCGGTCTCGTAGCCGCTCTTGAACGACTGCATGCGCTGCTCGGAGGAGCCGTGGGTCCACGCGTCAGGGTCGACCTCGCCGCCGGACTTGCGCTGGATGTTGTCGTCGCCGATGGACTGCGCGGTTTGCAGCGCCTCGCGCAGCTGGTCGTCGGTGATGGGGTCGAGCGCCGCGTTCGGGCCCTGGGAGGCGTGGTGCGCCCAGATGCCGGCGTAGCAGTCGGCCTGCAGCTCGAGGGCGACCGCGGCCGAATCCTGGCCCGGGTGCTTGTAGTCGCTCAGGCCCAGGGTGCCCTCGAGGTTCTGGATGTGGTGGCCGTACTCGTGCGCCGTCGCGTACTCCTGCGCGAGCGGGCCGTTCGAGCCGCCGAGCTGGCCGAGGCTGTCGAAGAAGCTCACGTCGAGGTACGCGGTGCGGTCCTGCGGGCAGTAGAACGGGCCGGTGTCCGAGCTCGCGTAGCCGCAGCCGGTGTTCACGTCACGCTTGAACAGTTCCATCTTCGGCTCGGAAAAGTTCACGCCGGCCTGCTCGGGCAGCTGCTGCGCCCAGATGGAGTTGAGCGAGCCCCACGTCGCCGCCGCGCGGCAGTCGTCGTACTCGTTCGACGAACCGGCCTGCTGGCAGTGCTCGAGGGAGTAGCCGCCCTGGCCCTGGCTGTCCGAGCCGCCACCGCCGAAGATGCTGCTGCCGCCGCCGAGGAAGAACCACAGCAGGAGGATGATCAGGATGGTGCCGCCACCACCGCCGCCGAGGAGCAGGGGCAGGGCGAGCAGCGGGCTCGCACCGCGGCCGCTGCCGGAACTGGTGGAGACATTGCCGCCTTGGCCCTGCGCGTAATCGCCTCTGAAAGTCATGCAGGGAATTCTGCCAAATATCCGCCCGCGCCGCGGGATAGGGCGGGAATTGGCGGGGTGGAAACGCGGTTCAGGTGCGGCGGGTAAACTCTGCCAGGTTAGTTTCGCCATCACGTGGAAGGACGTGGAAGTTACCGTGCTGCGCACTCACCTTGCGGGGAACCTAGGGAAAGAACTCGACGGCCAGACCGTCACGCTCACCGGCTGGGTCGCCCGGCGCCGCGATCACGGCGGCGTCATCTTCATCGACCTGCGCGACCGCTCCGGCCTGGCCCAGGTGGTCTTCCGTGAGTCCGAGGTCGCGGAGGCGGCGCACGATCTGCGCAGCGAGTACGTCATCCAGGTCACGGGTGTGGTGGAGCCGCGCCCGGAGGGTTCCGCGAACCCGAACCTCGCCTCGGGCGAGATTGAGGTGAACGTCACCGACCTCAAGGTGCTGAACAAGGCGGCGGCGCTGCCGTTCCAGATCGAGGACGCGTCGTCCGCCGAGGTGGGCGAGGAGACCCGCCTGCGCTACCGCTACCTCGACCTGCGCCGCGAGCGCCAGGCGAACGCGATGCGCCTGCGCGCGAAGGCGAACCAGGCGGCGCGACGCGTGCTTGACAGCCACGACTTCACCGAGATCGAGACCCCGACGCTGACCCGCTCCACCCCGGAGGGCGCGCGCGACTTCCTCGTGCCGGCCCGCCTCAAGCCCGGCTCGTGGTACGCGCTGCCGCAGTCGCCCCAGCTGTTCAAGCAGCTGCTCATGGTCGCGGGCATAGAGCGCTACTACCAGATCGCGCGCTGCTACCGCGACGAGGACTTCCGCGCGGACCGCCAGCCGGAGTTCACGCAGCTCGACGTCGAGGCGAGCTTCGTCGACCAGGACGACATCATTGCGCTGGCCGAGGAGATCCTCGTCGAGCTGTGGAAGCTCATCGGCTACGACATCCAGACGCCGATCCCTCGCATGACCTACAAGGAGGCGATGGAGAAGTACGGCTCCGACAAGCCGGACCTGCGCTTCGACATCCCGCTCGTGGAGTGCACCGAGTTCTTCAAGGACACCACGTTCCGCGTGTTCAAGGCCGAGTACGTCGGCGCCGTGGTTATGGAGGGCGGCGCCTCGCAGCCGCGCCGCCAGCTCGACGCCTGGCAGGAGTGGGCGAAGCAGCGCGGCGCGAAGGGCCTCGCCTACATCCTCGTGCAAGAAGACGGCGAGCTGACCGGCCCGGTGGCGAAGAACATCACGGACGAGGAGAAGGCCGGCATCGCCGCGCACGTTGGCGCGAAGCCGGGCGACTGCATCTTCTTCGCGGCGGGCGAGACGAAGGCCTCGCGCGCACTGCTCGGCGCGGCGCGCGGCGAGATCGCCCGCAAGCTCGACCTGATCAAGGACGGCGACTGGGCGTTCACTTGGGTCGTCGACGCGCCGCTGTTCGAGCCGGCCGCCGACGCCACCGCATCCGGCGACGTCGCGCTCGGCCACTCGAAGTGGACCGCCGTGCACCACGCGTTTACCTCCCCGAAGCCGGAGTTCCTAGACAACTTCGAGGAGAACCCGGGCGAGGCGCTCGCGTACGCCTACGACATCGTCTGCAACGGCAACGAGATCGGCGGCGGCTCCATCCGTATCCACGAGCACGACGTGCAGAAGCGTGTGTTCGAGGTCATGGGCATCACCGACGAGGAGGCGGACGAGAAGTTCGGCTTCCTACTCGACGCGTTCCAGTACGGCGCCCCGCCGCACGGCGGCATCGCGTTCGGCTGGGACCGCATCGTCTCCCTGCTCGGCGGCTTCGACTCCATCCGCGACGTCATCGCCTTCCCGAAGTCCGGCGGCGGCGTCGACCCGCTCACCGATGCGCCCGCCCCGATCCCGGCGGAGCAGCGCAAGGAGACCGGCGTGGACTTCAAGCCGAAGCAGGCCGCCGGCGACGAGGCCGAGGCGGCCAGCGTCGCGAAGTAGCGCGGGCGGTGCCATGGGCGAGCAGAGCGAGATCATCGGCGCAGCCGCCGAGATTCTGACGAAGCGGTACGGCGGCGAGCAGCAGCTTGTCGACGTCGCACGCCTCGACGGCTCCGGCCTCGCCGACGTCTTCCGCGCGCGGGTAGTGACCAACCCGTTTTTCCAGCACCGCTCGGTGGTAGTCAAGCACGCCCCGGCGACGGGCGAGGAGCTCGGCGACGCCGCGTTCCTGCGCGAGGTGGTGGCCTACCAGTTCGCCACTTCGCTGCCCGAACACTCCCGGCCCGGCCCGGTGCTGCTGGGCTACGACACGGCGCAGCGCATCCTCATCGTGTCCGACCTCGGCGAGGGAGAGACCCTCGCGGAGGCGCTCGAGGCCGCCGACGAGGCGACGCACGTCGAGCTGCTGCGCACGCTCGGCTGCGCGCTGGGCAAGATGCACGCCGGCACGGCGAACGAAGAGGACGCCTATAACGTGCTCTTCCAGCGCATGACGCGCTCGCGCCCGAACGCGGTCGTCGTCCAGAGGCTGCGCGACCGGATGCTCGCGCACCGCATCCGCCTCGGCGTGGATTTCCTGCGCCGCGCCGGCATCGAGATCCCCACCGAGGTCGCCCTCATCGCGGCGAACGTGCAGTCGCGCCTGCTGCGCGGCGGCATGCGCGCGTTCACCCCGTTCGACCTCGCGCCGGACAACATCATCCGCGGAGATGGCACGTTCCACTTCCTCGACTACGAGTGGGCGGGCTTCCGCGACGTCTCTTTCGACGTTGCGTTCGTCGTCGCCCGCTTCCCGGTCTTCCTCGCGGCGCAGCCGTTCAACCCCGAGGCGACGCAGGCGTTTATCGACGCCTGGGTGGCCGAGGTGGGTGGCATCTGGTCGAGCGTGCGCCACCCCGACACGCTGCAGGCCCGCATCACGGCGGCGCTTATCGGCTGGGCGATGAGTAGCGTGGCCATGCTCGAACCGTTCACCGCCGCGGACGTGCTGGCCAGCGACGCGCGGCTGGCGAAGGAGTTCGAGGACGCGGGGCTGACCGCCGACGACTTCAGCACCGAGGCCGAGCGCGCGGAGGCGACCGACGGCGCGACCGAGTTCAACGGCGACGTGCTGCGCCCGCACGTCGAGGGCCCGTTCACCGAGGATGAGCTGCTTGTGCGGCGCGACCTGCGCGAGACGTTCGAATCCCTCGCCGCTTTCGCCGGCACCGGCGCGGACCCCGCGTACCGCCAGATCGCCGCGTTCGCCTCCGGGCTCGCGGAGCGGCTGCGGTAGGGGCGCACGGATGGAGCAGGAGGGACTCTTCGGCCCGGTCGGTTCCGGCGAGACAGCCGGGTCGGGCAACCGCGGCACGTCGTTCTTCGAGGTCGGCGCGAGCGCCCCGCTCGCCGCGCGGATGCGCCCGCGCTCGCTCGACGAGGTCGCGGGCCAGGAGCACCTCCTCGGGGAGGGCAAGCCGCTGCGCCGCCTCATCGAGGGCTCCGGCGCCGCGTCCGTCGTCCTCTACGGCCCGCCCGGCACCGGCAAGACGACGATCGCGTCGCTCATCGCGAAGGCGATGGGGCAGAATTTCGTGGCCCTGTCCGCGCTGTCCTCCGGCGTGAAGGAGGTGCGCGCCGTCATCGACGAGGCGCGGCGCGACCTCGTCCGCGGCGAGAAAACTGTCCTCTTCATCGACGAGGTGCACCGCTTCTCCAAGACGCAGCAGGACGCCCTCCTCGCCGCGGTGGAGAACCGCACGGTGCTCCTCGTCGCCGCGACGACCGAAAACCCGAGCTTCAGCGTCGTCGCCCCGCTGCTCTCGCGCTCGCTGCTGCTCAAGCTCGAGTCGCTCGACGAGGCGGGCCTGCGCGCGGTCATCGACCGCGCCATGGCGGACGAGCGTGGCTTCAACGGGGCACTCCAGCTTGACGACGACGCCCGCGACCAACTCGTCCTCCTCGCCGGGGGCGACGCGCGTCGCGCCCTGACCTACCTCGAGACCGCCGCTGAGGCGGTCGAGCCCGGCGGGACGATCACGCTCTCCACCGTCCGCGACAACGTCAACCGCGCGGTGGTGCGCTACGACCGCGACGGCGACCAGCACTACGACGTGGTCAGCGCCTTCATCAAGTCGATTCGCGGCTCCGACGTCGACGCGGCGCTGCACTACCTCGCGCGCATGATCGAGGCGGGGGAGGACCCGCGCTTCATCGCCCGCCGGCTGGTCATCCACGCCTCCGAAGACATCGGCATGGCTGACCCGACCGCGCTGCAGACCGCGACGGCGGCAGCGAACGCGGTGCAGTTCATCGGCATGCCGGAGGCGCGCCTCGCGCTCGCGCAGGCGACGATCCACCTCGCCACGGCGCCGAAGTCGCCGGGCGTGGTCAAGGCGATCGACCGGGCCCAGGCGGACGTGCGCGCCGGCCGCGTCCCGCCCGTGCCGGCGCACCTGCGCGACGGGCACTACGAGGGAGCGAAGAAGATCGGCAGCGCCGTGGGCTACGTGTACCCGCACGACGACCCGAAGGGCGTCGTCACGCAGCAGTACATGCCCGACGGTCTCGAGGACGCGGTGTACTACGAGCCGACGGACCACGGGGCCGAGAAGCGGATCAAGGATTACCTCGGCAGGCTGCGCGCATTGGTGCGGGGGCGCGCGGGGTAGAGTAAGCGCCGATAATCACCGGCGCAGATGAAAGGACACCCACCCGCGTGCAGACCCATGAGATCCGAGAGCGCTTCACCAACCACTTCGTCGAAGCCGGACACACCCCGGTGCCGAGCGCCTCGCTGATTCTGGACGACCCGACGCTCCTGTTCGTCAACGCGGGCATGGTGCCGTTCAAGCCGTACTTCCTCGGCGACCAGACGCCGGACTTCGCCAACGGCACCGCGACCTCGATTCAGAAGTGCGTGCGCACCCTCGACATCGAAGAGGTGGGCATCACCACCCGCCACAACACGTTCTTCCAGATGGCGGGCAACTTCTCATTCGGCCAGTACTTCAAGGAGGGCGCGATCACGCACGCGTGGACGCTGCTCACCTCCTCCGTCGCGGACGGCGGCTACGGCCTCGACCCAGAGCGGCTGTGGGTGACGGTCTACCTCGACGACGACGAGGCGGCGTCCATCTGGCGCGACAAGATCGGCGTGCCCGAGGAGCGCATTCAGCGCATGGGCATGGAGGACAACTTCTGGTCCATGGGCATCCCCGGCCCGTGTGGCCCGTGCTCGGAGATCTACTACGACCGCGGCCCGGAGTACGGCAACGAGGGCGGGCCGATCGCCGACGACAACCGCTACATGGAGATCTGGAACCTCGTGTTCATGGAGTCCATCCGCGGCGAGGGCGACAAGAAGGGCAACTTCGACATCGTCGGCGAGCTGCCGCAGAAGAACATCGATACCGGCATGGGCATCGAGCGCGTCGCCTGCATCCTGCAGGGCGTGGACAACGTCTACGAGACGGACCTGCTGCGCCCGGTCATCGACGCGGCCGTGGAGCTCACCGGCGCGAAATACGACGCCGGCAACAAGGACGACGACGTGCGCTTCCGCGTCATCGCCGACCACGCCCGCACCGGCATGATGGTCATCCTCGACGGCGTCACCCCGTCCAACGAGGGCCGCGGTTACATCCTGCGCCGCCTGCTGCGCCGCATCATCCGCTCCGCGCGCCTGCTCGGCGCGACCGGGCCGGTGATGGAGACGTTCATGAACACGATCATGGACACGATGACCCCGTCCTTCCCGGGGATCGCGGACAACCGCGAGCGCATCCTGCGCGTCGCGGTCGCGGAGGAGAAGGCGTTCTCGAAGACCCTCGAATCGGGCACAACGCGTTTCGACGAAGCCGCGTCCGCACTAAAAACTGCAGGCGCCGCCGTCCTGCCGGGCGAGCAGGCCTTTGAGCTGCACGACACGTACGGGTTCCCCATCGACCTCACCGTCGAGATGGCGCACGAGGCCGGCCTCGACGTGGACATGGACGCGTTCAACGCCGCCATGGCGGAGCAGCGCGCCCGCGCGAAGGCCGACAACAAGGCGAAGAAGCACCGCAACCTCGACGAGTCCCTCTACCGCGAATGGGTGGACAACAACCCGACCGAGTTCGTCGGCTACGACCAGCTCACCCACGACGGCACCGTCATCGGCCTCGTGCGCGGCGGCGAGAAGGTCGGCGAGGTGGCCCAGGGCGACGAGGTCGAGGTCATCCTCGACGTCACCCCGATGTACGCCGAGTCCGGCGGCCAGATGGCCGACCGCGGCCGGCTGGTCATGGGCGACACGATCCTCGACGTCCACGACGTCCAGCGCGTGGGCAAGAAGGTGTGGCTGCACAAGGCGACGGTGCAAAACGGCGGGCTGGATCTGGGCTCCACCGTCACCGCGGAGGTCGACGGCGGCTGGCGCCACGGCGCGCGCCAGGCGCACTCGGCGACCCACCTCATCCACGCGGCGCTGCGCCAGGTGCTCGGGCCCACCGCCGTGCAGGCGGGCTCGCTGAACAAGCCGGGCTACCTGCGCTTCGACTTCAACTACACCGAGCCGCTCACGGAGGCGCAGCTCGACGAGATCGCCACCATCACCAACCAGGCCGTCGACGCGGACTTCGCGGTGAACACGATCGAGACCTCCCTCGAGGAGGCGAAGGCGATGGGCGCGATGGCGCTGTTCGGCGAGAACTACGGCGACGTGGTGCGCGTCGTGGAGATCGGCGGTCCGTTCTCCATCGAGCTGTGCGGTGGCACCCACGTCGGCCACTCCTCGCAGATCGGCCCCGTGGCCGTGCTCGGCGAGTCCTCCGTCGGCTCCGGCGCGCGCCGCATCGAGGCGTACTCCGGCATGGACTCGTTTAAGTACCTGTCGAAGGAGGCCGCCCTCGCCTCCGGGCTCGCCGCCGAGCTGAAGGCCCCGACCGAGGAGCTGCCGGATCGCATCGCGCAGCTGTCTGAGCGCCTCCGCGCTGCCGAGAAGGAGATCGAAAATCTGCACCGCCAGCAGCTGCTCGCTTCGACCGCGGATCTCGCGGCGAAGGCTGAGACGGTCGGGGGGCGAAAGCTCGTCGCTACGCAACTGCCCGACGGCATCACCACCGGCGACCTGCGCACGATCGCGGGCGACCTGCGCGGCAAGCTGCAGGGCGAGGACGCGGTGGTCGTGCTCATGTCCAACGCGGGCGGCAAGGTCTCGCTCGCGGCGGCGGCGACGGCGCCCGCGGTCGAGGCCGGCGTGAAGGCGGGCGAC
Organism: Corynebacterium jeddahense; assembly: GCF_028609865.1. NCBI lineage: Bacteria > Bacillati > Actinomycetota > Actinomycetes > Mycobacteriales > Corynebacteriaceae > Corynebacterium > Corynebacterium jeddahense. Next base: position 1,466,829 of record NZ_CP063194.1, on the reverse strand, counting down.
CTGGTCAAGCTCGTCGGCGGCTACATCGACGGCAAGGGCGGCGGCAAGCCGGACCTCGCGCAGGGCAGCGGCGCGAACCCGGCGGGGATCGGCGCGGCGCTGCAGGCGGTGCGCGACGAGGTCGCCTCCCGCTAGCCGCGGCGGAAGACACGCCGACCCGGCGACACGCCTGGCGCACAGGAAACCGATAGGTTAAACCAAGGCCGGCCGCAGCGGGGAAGGAGAGCGAATGAACATGCAGCCCGACACGCCGGGCGTCGACGACCCGGGCCCGGGCCGACGCATCGGCATCGACGTCGGCACCGTGCGCATCGGCGTCGCCTCCTCCGACCGCGGCGCGGTGTTGGCCACCCCCGTGGAGACCGTCGCCCGGGTCACCGGGTTCAAGGACCGCGACGGCGAGGACATCGAGCGGCTGCTCGAGATCATCCGCGAGTACGAGGCGGTCGAGGTCGTGGTCGGGCTGCCGCGCAACCTCGATGGCAACGGGTCCACCAGCGTCAAGCACGCCAAGGAGATCGCGTTTCGCATCCGCCGCCGCAGCGACGTGCCGGTGCGCATGGCGGACGAGCGCCTCACCACCGTCGCCGCGACCCAGTCGCTGCGCGCCTCGGGCGTGACCGAGAGAGCGGGTCGCGCCGTGATCGACCAGGCTGCGGCGGTGGAGATTCTGCAATCCTGGCTGGACGGCCGCAACAACTACCTCAAGGAGAAATAACCGTGTCCACACGACAAGCCGCGATGCGGCGCACGCGAGGCACCGCGGTGCTGGCCGTCTCGATCCTGCTCATTGTCGGCCTGATCGCCTGGATCGCCATCGCCCGCGGCGGCGCGTCCGGCAAGGACTTCGAAGGCACCGGCAACGGCGAGGAACAGGTTGTGGAGATCCCCGAGGGCTCGAACCTCTCCGCGCTCGGCCCGGAGCTGGAAAAGCGCGGCATCGTCGCCTCCGACGGCGCGTTCCAGACCGCGGCGGCGAACAACCCCAACGCCGACAGCATCCAGCCGGGCTTCTACCGCCTCGAGGGCGAGATGAGCGCCGAGTCCGCGGTCGACGCACTGCTCGACCCGCAGCACCGCATCACGCCGGTGCAGGTCTACGGCGGCGCGACGCTCATGGACATCAACATCCTCGGCGGGCAGACCCGGTACGGCATCCTCTCCATGATCCAGCAGGTTAGCTGCGGCGACACGCCGAAGCCGGGCTGCGTCACCGTCGACCAGCTCAACGACGTCGCCGCGAACGCGGACCCGGCGGAGCTCGGCGTGCCGGAGTGGGCGCGCGAGACGGTTGCCGGCCGCGCCGGCGACGGCAAGCGCCTCGAGGGGCTCATCGCCCCGGGCGAGTACATCATCGACCCGCACGCGGACGCGAAGGCCATCCTCACCGACCTCATCACCCGCTCGGCGAAGCAGTACGAGGACACCGACATCGTCGGCCGCGCAAAGGCCGTCGGGCTGACGCCGTACGAGCTGCTCACCGCGGCGTCGCTCGTGGAGCGCGAGGCGCCGGCGGGCGAGTTCGACAAGGTCGCCCGCGTCATTCTCAACCGCCTCAAGGCGCCGATGCGCCTCGAGTTCGACTCCACCGTCAACTACGGCCTGCCGTCTGTCGAGGTGGCCACCACCGACGCGGACCGCGCACGCGTGACGCCGTGGAACACCTACGCCATGGACGGCCTGCCGCAGACCCCGATCGCGTCGCCGTCGATGGAGGCGATCGAGGCGATGGAGCACCCGGCTGACGGCAACTGGCTGTTCTTCGTCACCGTGGACAAGGACGGCACGACCGTGTTCAACGACACGTTCGAGGGCCACCTCAACGACACGCAGCGCGCAGTGGACAACGGCGTGCTCGATTCGAAGCGCTAGCCGTGGAGGTCACCCACCGCGCGGCGGTTCTCGGTTCGCCGATCGCGCACTCGCTCTCGCCCGTCCTGCACACCGCCGGCTACGAGGCGGCGGGGCTGACGGGCTGGGAGTACTCCCGCATCGAGTGCGTCGCCGAAGACCTGCCGCGCGTCGTTGGCGAGGCGGACCCGTCGTTTTGCGGTTTCTCCGTGACCATGCCGTGCAAGTTCGCGGCGCTCGAGTTCGCGGACGAGGCGACGCAGCGCGCCGTCGAGATCGGTTCGGCGAATACGCTCACGCGTATCGACGGCCGGTGGCGCGCCGACAACACCGACTGCGAGGGCGCCCTGGCCGCCCTGCGCGAGCTGTTGGGCGACGCCATCCCGCAGCGCGCCGTGCTCGTCGGCGCCGGCGGGACGGCGCGGGCCGTGATGTGTGCCCTGCGCGAGCTCGGCGCGCGGGAGGTGACCGTCGTGAATCGCTCCGACCGCTCCGCCGAGTACGCCGAGCTCGGGCGGGGGATGGACGTGCGCTTCATCCCGCTCGACGCCCACGCCCAGCGCGCGGCGATGGACGCGGACGTGGTGGTCTCCACAGTCCCGGCGCACGTGCTGGGGGAGCACGCCAAGGCGCTCGGCCACGCCCCGCTCTTCGACGTCATCTACGCTCCGTGGCCGACCGCGCTTGCGGTGCGCGCCGCGTCGAACGGGTACCCGACGGTCGGCGGCCTGTCGATGCTCGCTGGCCAGTCCTACGCGCAGTTCGAGCAGTTTACCGGCGTGGCCGCGCCGCGCGAGGCGATGCGGGCGGCGCTGTTGGCGCACCGTGAGGCATCGCAACGCGAGGAGCGCTAGACTCCCCCGCATGGGGAGCGGGGGGATTGCGCTCGCCGCGGTGTGGACCGCGGTGCTGTGCGCGTCGGATTTGAAACGCAGGCGGCTGCCGGACGGGTGCACCGTCCCGCCGGCGCTCGCCGGGATTGTCGGTTGCGTGGCGGCGCCGCACTGCGCGTGGGGGCTGGTGTGGCCCGCGCTGTACCTGCTGCTCGGGCGGGGGTTCGGGGGCGGCGACGTGAAGCTCGCGGTGTCGCTCGGGGTGGCGTGCGCGGCGCTGGCCGGGCCGACCGGCGTGCTCGCGGCCATGGGGTTGTCCGGCCTGCTCACCGTGGCGTCGGCGGCGCTGCGGCGCGAGCGGGTGGTGGCGCACGGGCCCGCGATGCTCGCCGCAGCGTGGGCGGTGGGGCTGGCCGGGGTAGCGGCGCGAGGGGTTTAAAGGCCGAACTGAGTGCGGGCTGTGTAAGAATATCGCCATGTTTCGATGGACCACTGCTGGGGAATCCCACGGCCAAAGCCTGATCGCGCTTGTGGAAAACGTGCCCTCGGGCGTACCGGTGCGCAGGGACGAGATTGCTCACCAGCTCGCGCGCCGCCGCCTCGGCTACGGCCGCGGCGCCCGGATGAAGTTCGAGGCGGACGAGCTCACGCTGCTCGCCGGCGTGCTGCACGGGCGGTCGATCGGCAGCCCCATCGCCATCGAGATCGGCAACACCGAGTGGCCGAAGTGGACCACGATCATGTCGCCCGAGCCGGTGGACATGGACGACCCGGAGGTGGCGAAGGCGATGTCGTCCGGCCGCGGCGCCGCGCTCACCCGCCCGCGCCCGGGCCACGCCGATTTCGCGGGCATGGTGAAGTACGGCTTCGACTCCGCGCGCCCGGTGCTCGAGCGCTCGTCCGCGCGCGAGACTGCCGCGCGTGTCGCCTGCGGCGCGGTGGCGCGCAGCTACCTGCGCGAGGCGCTCGGGGTGGAGGTGTTCTCCCACGTGGTCACCATCGGCGAGTCGGCGGAGGCCGTCGGCGAGCGCCCCACGTTTGCGGACATCGAGGCGATCGACGCGTCGCCGGTGCGCGCCTACGACAAGGCCGCCGAGGCGGACATGGTCGCGCGCATCGAAACCGCAAAGAAGGACGGCGACACCCTCGGCGGCGTCGTCGAGGTCATTGTCGACGGCCTGCCGGTCGGCCTCGGCTCCCACGTCTCCGGCGAGCGCCGCCTCGACGCGCGGCTCGCCGGCGCGCTGATGAGCATCCAGTCGGTGAAGGGCGTCGAGGTCGGCGACGGGTTCGCCGAGGCGCGCCGCCGCGGCTCGCAGGCGCACGACGAGATCGTGCGCGGCGCGGACGGCATCGAGCGGCTGAGCAACCGCGCCGGCGGCCTCGAGGGCGGCATGACCAACGGCGAGCAGCTGCGCGTGCGCGCGGCGATGAAGCCGATCTCGACGGTCCCGCGCGCGCTGCAGACGGTGGACATGCGCACCGGCGAGGCGGCGACCGGCATCCACCAGCGTTCCGACGTCTGCGCGGTGCCCGCCGGCGGCGTCGTCGCCGAGGCGATGGTGGCGCTCGTGCTCGCCGAGGCCGTCTCGGAAAAGTTCGGGGGCGACACCATCGAAGAGGTCAAGCGCAACGTCGAGTCCTACGCGCGCTACGCTGCGCAGAGGCTCGATTTCGCCCGTCAGGAGGAAACGCATGGGTAGCCCGATCGACAGCCAGACGCTGGGAATTGTCAACGACCTCGGCCCCGCCTTGGATGACGGCGCCGACGCCGCCGCGTTCAACGAGTACGACGCGCCGAGCGCGACCGAGCTCGTCGAGGCCGCGCCGGCGATGGTGCACTCCGCGCCGCGCGTCGTGCTCGTGGGCATGCCGGGGTCGGGCAAGTCGACCATTGGGCGTCGAGTAGCGAGCGCGCTGAACCTGCCCATCGTGGACTCCGACGTTCTCATCGAGCAGGGCGAGGGCAAGGCCTGCGGCGACGTGTTCAGCGAGCTGGGCGAGGAGGCTTTCCGCAAGCTTGAGGTCGGCTACGTCGCCCGCGCGCTGGCCACCGGCGGGGTGGTCAGCCTCGGCGGCGGGGCGGTGCTTACCGACGAGGTGCGCACGCTGCTGCAGCGCCACACCGTGGTGTGGCTCGACGTCAGCGCCGAGGAGGGCGTGCGCCGCACCGCGGACGACGAGTCGCGCCCGGTGCTCGCCAGCGAGGATCGCGAGCAGCGCTACCGCGACCTGCTCGCCGAGCGCGAGTCGTACTACCGCGAAGTGGCCACGTTCCGCGTGCACACCGACGAGCGGCCGCCGCAGCGCGTCGTCGCGGAGATCCTCGGCTTCATCGAGGCGGACTAGGCCATGGCGGTGGTGAGCGTTACGGGGCCGAGCCCCTACGACATCCACATCGGCCGGGGCAACCTCGCCGATGCCGCCCGGCGGGTCGCCGACGGTGGGGCGCGCCACGCGCTCGTCGTGCACCAGGAACCGCTGCGCCCGGTCGCGCGGCGGCTCGCGGATGAGTTCGCCGCGCTCGGCGTCGAACCGGTCGCTGCGTGCGTGCCGGACGCGGAGGCGGGCAAGGACCTCGACGTGCTCGCCGGGCTGTGGGACTTGCTCGGCGCGCGGGGGTTCTCGCGCCAGGACACGGTCGTCGGCCTCGGCGGGGGAGCGGTGACGGACCTCGCCGGGTTCGCCGCCGCGACGTGGATGCGCGGCATCAAGGTGGTGCAGGTGCCCACGACGCTGCTCGCGATGGTCGACGCCGCGGTCGGCGGCAAGACCGGCATCAATACCGCGGCGGGCAAGAACCTCGTCGGCGCGTTCCACGAGCCGGACGCGGTGTTCATCGACTTGGACCGCATTGACACCCTGCCCGCGCCCGAGGTCGTCTCCGGCTCCGCGGAGCTGATCAAGACCGGCTTCATCGCGGACCCGCGCATCCTCGAGCTCTACCAGGATGGGCCAGACAAGCACTGGCCGGAGCTCGTCGAGCGCTCAGTGGCGGTGAAGGCGCGCGTCGTCGGCCAGGACCTCAAGGAGTCGGGTCTGCGTGAGATCCTCAACTACGGCCACACGCTCGGCCATGCGATCGAGCGCCGCGAGCGCTACACGTGGCGCCACGGCAACGCCGTCGCCGTTGGCATGATGTTCGTCGCTCACCTCGCCCAGGGCAGAGGGCTTATCGACGCCCCGCTGGTCGCCCTCCACGAGGACATCCTCCGCGGCGCCGGCCTGCCCACGCGCTACGAGGCGGGCGCGTTTGACGAACTCCACGACGCGATGCTGCTGGACAAGAAAAACCGGGACGGGCGGATCCGCTTCGTCGTGCTCGACGGGCTCGGGTCCTGCACCCGGCTCGAAGACGCCACGGTGGAGGAGATGCGCGCGGCCTACGACGCGATTTCGGAGGCGTGATGAAGGTACTCGTGCTCAACGGGCCGAACCTCGACCGGCTGGGGAAGCGGCAGCCGGAGATTTATGGGCGGACGACGCTGGCGGACGTCGAGAAGCAACTGCTCGAGCGCGGCGCGGAGCTGGGCCTCGAGGTGGAGTGCCGCCAGTCGAACCACGAGGGCGAGCTCATCGACTGGGTGCACGAGGCGGCGGACGGCGCGTGGCCCGTGATTATCAACCCGGGCGGGTTCACCCACACCTCGGTCGCGCTGCGCGACGCGCTGGTAGAACTGAATGACCACCACGGTTTCATCGAGGTGCACATTTCCAACGTGCACGCGCGCGAGCCGTTCCGGCACCACTCGTACCTCTCGCCGATTGCCGTCGGCGTGATCGCGGGCCTGGGCACGGACGGCTACCTGCTCGCGCTCGACTACTTCGCAAGGAGGATTTGATGGCACTCGCCGACACCCGATTTGAGGACCGCCGCCGGAAGCTGTCCACGAAGCTCGCGGAACGCCGCATCGACGACATGCTGGTCACCCACCTCACGCACGTGCGCTACCTGTCCGGGTTCACGGGCTCGAACGGCGCGCTGCTCGTGTCGAAGGACCGCAGCGCGAAGATCGCCACCGACGGCCGCTACACCACGCAGATCGGCGAGGAGGTGCCCGACATCCCCGCGACGATCGAGCGCAGGGTCGCCGCCGCGCTGCTGGAGACGGCGAAGGACGGCCACCGCGTCGGCTACGAGGCGGACTACCTCTCCGTCGCCGAGCTGGAGAAGCTGCGCGAGGTCTGCCCCGAGGGCGTGACGCTCGTGCCGGTGAGCGGCGTGATCGAGGACATCCGGCTGATCAAGGACAACGTTGAACTCACGCGCCTCACCGAGGCCGCCCAGTTGGCCACGGAGGCGCTCGAGCAGCTCATCGAGGCCGGCGAACTGCGCGCGGGCCGCACCGAGCGCGATGTCGCCGCCGACCTCGAGTACCGGATGCGCAAGCTTGGTGCCGAGCGGGTGAGCTTCGACACCATCGTCGCCTCCGGCCCGAACTCGGCGAAGCCGCACCACCAGGCGGGCGACCGCGTCCTATCAAACGGCGAGCTGGTCACCATCGACTACGGCATGCACCGCCTCGGCTTCAACTCGGACATGACGCGCACCTTCGCCCTCGGCCAGGTGGGCGCGCTCGAGCGCGAGCTCTACGAGGTCACGCTCGCCGCGCAGCTCGCGGGCGTGCGGGCTGCGACGCCGGGCACTTCGCTTGTCGACGTCGACAAGGCATGCCGCGACATCATCGAAGACGCCGGCTACGGCGAGTACTTCGTGCACTCGACCGGCCACGGCGTTGGGCTCGACGTGCACGAGGCGCCTTCGGCGGCGCGGACTGGCACCGGCACGCTCGCCGAGGGGGTGACGCTCACCATCGAGCCGGGGATCTACCTGCCGGGCAAGGCGGGCGTGCGCATCGAGGACACGTTGATCATCACCGCCGCGGCGCCGCGGGTGATCACCGAGTTCCCGACGGATTTGACCGTGCTGTAACATTGCTGTGTTTGCACACGTCTGACCAGGAGGGTATCCACCAATGGCAACTACCGCCGACTTCAAGAACGGCCTTGTGCTGAAGAACGAAGGCAAGCTGCAACAGATCATCGAGTTCCAGCACGTTAAGCCCGGCAAGGGTCCGGCGTTCGTGCGCACGAAGCTGAAGGACGTTGTCACCGGCAAGACCGTGGACAAGACGTTCAACGCGGGCGTGAAGGTGGAGACCGCGACCGTGGATCGCCGCGACATGACCTACCTGTACAACGACGGCACCAACTACATCGTCATGGACGACAAGACCTTCGAGCAGTTCGAGCTGCCGGCCGACAAGTTCGGCGACTCCGCGCGCTTCCTGCTCGAGAACATGCGCGTCCAGGTGTCCTTCCACGAGGGTGAGGCCCTCTTCGCCGAGCTGCCGATCTCCGTGGATCTGAAGATCGAGCACACCGAGCCGGGCCTGCAGGGCGATCGCTCCACCGGCGGCACGAAGCCGGCGACGCTGGAGACCGGTGCCGAGATCCAGGTTCCGCTGTTCCTCGAGACCGGCAACGTGGTCAAGGTGGATACCCGTACCGGCGAGTACCTCTCGCGCGTGAACAACTAATGCAGGACTACAAGCGACACGGCGCGCGCTACCGCGCCCGCCGGCGCGCCGTGGACATCCTCTTCGAGGCGGAGACACGCGACATCGACCCGGTCGCCATCGTCGAGGACCGCGCCGAGCTGTCCCAGGACCCCGCGAACGCCGTGGCGCCGGTGGCGGACTACACCCGGACCATCGTCGCGGGCGCGGCGGAGAAGCTCGACGACCTTGACGACGCCATCGAGCGCCACCTCACCGAGGACTGGGAGCTGTTCCGGCTGCCCGCCGTGGACCGCCAGATCCTGCGCGTCGCCGCGTGGGAGATCCTGTTCAACGACGAGGTCGACGCGCCGATCTCCATCAAGGAGGGCGTTGAGATGGCCTCGGAGTACTCCGGCCAGCAGGCGGCGCCGTACATCAACGTTGTCCTCGACGGCATCGCGCAGGGCGCGGCGGCCAACGCCCCGTTCGCGGGCGAGGCGGCCGACGACGCGTACCCGGTGGCGGCCGAGCCCGCCGCCGCCGAGCCGGAAGCACCGGTATCCACCGCTGAGACCGAGCCCGAGGCACCGGCCGCCGAGCCCGGCGCCGAGGTCGCGTCCGGCGCCGCCGAGGCCGCTACCGCAGCGGAGGCCGCAGAAATCGCCGAGTCGACCGAACCAGTCGCCGCGGACGACGACGAGCCCACCGATCCCACCAGCGCGCAGTAGCGCCGCGCCCGCCACCATTTTCCACACCGCATCTCGCACGAGGTGCGGTGTTTGCAATGCGCCAGGGCGGTGATCGCGCCTACCCTGGAACGCCGAGTACATCAACGAAAGGAACCCCGATGTCCACACTCACCTTCGAAGAAGCGCAGCAGTTCCGCGTCGGCCCGAACTTCCAGATCGAGGACGTCGATCCGGCGGCGACGCCGGGCGTGAACGACGTCGATACGGCATTCCACGCCTTCGACCAGGAACTCGACAGCCTGCAGGAATGCCTCTACGCGAACGGGCGCGCGGGCAACGAGAAGGCCGGGTCGGTGCTGCTCGTCCTGCAGGGCATGGACACGTCCGGCAAGGGCGGGATCATCCGCCACGTCATCGGGGAGACCATGGACCTGCAGGGTGTGCACGTCCACGCCTTCGGCCGGCCGACGGAGGAGGAGGCGGCGCACGACTTCCTGTGGCGCATCACCCCGCACCTGCCACAGCCGGGCCAAGTTAGCGTCTTCGACCGCTCGCACTACGAGGACGTGCTCGTGCAGCGCGTGCGCCAGATGGCGCCGCCGGAGGAGATCGAGCGTCGCTACGGCGCAATCGTCGACTTCGAAAACGAGCTCGCCGCAAACGGCACAAAGATCATCAAGGTGATGCCGCACATCTCCCGCGCGGCGCAGGAGAAGAACCTGCGCAAGCGCATCGAGCGCCCGGAGAAGCACTGGAAATACAACCCGGGCGACATCGACGACCGCCGCCTGTGGAGCGAGTTCATGGCCGCCTACCAGATCGCCATGACGCGCACGTCCACTGACAACGCGCCGTGGTACTGCATCCCGTCCGACAACAAGACGTACTGCCGCACCGTGGTCAAGACATTGCTTGTCGACGCCTTCCGGTCCCTCAACCTCGACTGGCCCGCCGGCGACTTCGATAAGGACGTCGAACTCGAACGTCTCGCGAACTCGTAGGTTTCGGGCGCGCCGAATTGCCCGCCCTGTTGGGGCGGGTTTTGGGTGGGGTGGGGGTTAGTCGAAGAGCAGCTCCATGGCGCCGGGGGTGGTCATGGGCACTTCGGCCCCGTTCGGGGCGATCCAGTAGATCCGCCCGCCGCGGGTATCAATGTGGCCGCGCCACGCGCGTTCCCGGTCATCGTCGTTCGCCCCGTTGTGGTGGGGGCACAGTTGCACGAGGTTGTTCATGTTGGTCATGCCCCCGTGCTTCCACGCCCGCATGTGGTGGGTTTGGCACGACTCCGCGGCGTGGCGGCAGTCCGGGAACGCGCACGCGGGACTGACCAACTTCGACAAGGTGCGCTGCTTCGTGTTCGCGAGTCGGCTCGTGCGGTAGAGGTTCACCGCACCTGCCTGCGGGTGGAACGCCGCGACCTCTAACGTGGCCCCGTACTCCTGTTGCATGAACTCCGCCCCACTCATCGTCGTGCCGTCCGTGAGCGTGAGGGCGATGTCATCCCCGGTGCCGGAGGTGATGCGTAGGTAGTCCGGGATGGGCACGAGCACGATGGGTCGTGGTGCGGCGTTCGGGACGGCAGCCCCGTCGTGGAGCAAGGCGTGCAGGGCGTGGGCGAGGTCCGCAGCACCGGGGATGTCGGATTCTGCCATCGTGCGCAGCAGGTGTTCGAGGTCGGCGATGTCGCGCTCGTTGTAGGTCCAGATCATGGTGCGCATCCCGGCGACGGACTTACCAAAGCGGCAGGCGGGTTGCGGTGCGCGCACCGGAACCTTCACCAACCGGGTGATGCGCTTGGACAGGGCGCGATACGAGCCGCGGTGGCGCACGAGGTCGAGGCGGATGCGCCAGCGCTCGGCAGCATCGGCCACCACGCGTAGTTTCTTCTCGATGAGCACCAGCTGGTCGAGCGGCATCCCCGCCGCAAACACGAGCGCATCAGCCTGTTTGCGGGTGAACTTCGTCGGCCCGTAGTAGGCCTCCCACACCCGCCCCAGGTCGCGCACCCGCGTCGTCGACAGGCCGGCGGCCAGGGCGGCGTCGCGGGAGAAACCGGCGAGCACCTCGACACCGGCTTCGCAGAATTCGTTGAACATCATGCGGATCACGCTAACCGCACAACAAACGCACTGTAAACACTTTGCCCACTAAAGTGCGCAACCCGGGGTCCTACTCCTCAGCAGCCTCGGCCTGTTTCCGGATCTCCCCGACGAGGGCCCGCATGGCGTCCTGGGTTTCCAGTACTCCGTCGACGGCGGCCTTGAGGGCGGCGGCGAGTTGGTCGTCGGAAAGCCCGGCGCTTACCTGGATGTCCTCCTCGGTGCGCACGACGATGTTCTCGGTCCGGTTGACCACGAGGGCGCGGGCGTCGAGGTAGGAGCTGTTCACCTGGTTCGCGGCGAGGTACAAGGTGGCGTCGGTGGTGTCGGCCGGCGTGTCGGTGACGGAGTCCGCGCGCACGATGAGCACGGAGTCGAGCAGCACGAACAGCAGGTTGTAGCCGCTGACGTTGGCGTGGCCGGCGCGTCCCGACGGGTCGTCGGTGACCTCCACGCCTTGGTCCGCCATGGTGGCGATGACGCGGTCGATGGTGACGAGCGTTGCGTTGCTCACGGTTGCGGTTCCTCCCAGGTGACGAGGGCGGGGAAAGTGGATGCGAGATAGTCGAACGCCTGCAGCGTCATGTCGATCGAGCTGGTGATGAAGGCACCGAGCTGGTTGAACGACGCGCCGTGGGCGATGTTGAGCGTGCGGATCGCGCTCACGGCGAGCGTATCCTCGCCGCGCTCGAAGAAGCGCAGCGTGGGCGCGAAGTGCGTCTGGTTGTGCTCGTTGCAGGCGTAGAGCACCTGCGAGGCGGTGTCGACGGGGAACTCGCCGCGCCACAGGGCCTCGAAGATGAGGTGATCGCCGTCGATGGCGACGACGATGGCGGCGTTGACGAACCCGGAGCGCACGACCTGCTCCTCGATACGGTACTCGAGGTGTTCCTCCTCGAAGATCGCGGCGACCGCCTCGGGCGTCACCTCCGCGGTGACGTTGCGTTCGGGGTGCTCGCTCGGCTGGACGGGCTCTTCAGTCTGGTCTGTAGTCACGCCTGCGAGACTAGCAGCTGCTCCTTGCCCAGCTCGTGGCGCAGCGCCGCGTCGAGGGTGGGGTAGCGGAAGCGCCACCCGCGCGACGCGGCCGCCGCCGGCACGACGCGCTGGTCCGCCAGCGCGAGCTCGCGCGCGCCCTCCGCGCCGAGGAGCAGCTTCGGGCCGAGCGTCGGGATTGCGAGCAGATCCGGACGGTGCAGCAGCCGCGCGAGCTGCGCGGACATCTCGGCATTCGTCACCGGCTCCGGCGCGGTGGCGTTCACCGGGCCGGCGACGGTGCCGTCAAACAGCGCGCGGATATAGATGTCGGTGAGGTCATCGAGGGCGACCCAGCTCATCCAGAAGTCGCCGCGGCCGAACTGGGCGGTCAGCCCCGCCCGCACGCTCCGCGCGAGCACGGGCAGTAGCCCGCCGGCCCCCGACAGCGCGAGGCCGGTGCGGATGTTGACGGTCCGGAGGCCGTCGATACGCGAGGCGTCCTCCCACGCGGCGCAGACCTCGGCGAGGAAGCCCTCGCCCGGCCCGGCGGCCTCGGTGTGGGGGGCGGCGCCGGCGGAGGTGCCGTAGTACCCGACGGCCGAGGCGCTCACGAAGGCGCCCACGCCCGCGTCGGCGGCGAGGCGGGCGAGCTCGCGGGTAGGGCCGATGCGGGAGTCGGCGATGCGGCGCTTCTTTTCGTCGGTGAAGCGGCCCATGATCGGCTCGCCGGCGAGGTGGACTACCGCGTCGACGCCGTCGAGCAGGTCGGGCGCGGGGTGGTTCGGGTCCCAGTGGCGCTCGCCCGGGCCGGCCGCCCCGCGCACGAGCGGTACGACCGCGTGCCCGGCGGTGGTCAGCTGCGCGCGCAGGTGGGTGCCCACGAGGCCGCTCGCGCCGTTCATCGCGACGGTCAGCGGCGCGGCGTCGGGCAGGGAGGCGAGAAACGTCAGGTCCTCGAGTAGCTGGCGCTGGCGGTAGGCCCACGCGGGGCGCAGGGCGGCTTCGGGGATGGGGGCGGTGACGTCGTCGATAAGCAGGGTGCCCTCCGCCGACTCCTCGAACCGGTGCTCGTGGCGCCACCACACCGTGGTGTCGGTGAACATCCGGCCGGCGACGTAGCCGTCGGGGTCGTGGCGCGCCACCCACCGCCCGGCGGGCAGGGAGAACACGGTGGTGCCGCTGCGTAGCGACGCCGCCTCGCGCTCCACCCGCATCGGTACAAACCCCGGCGTCAGGCGGGTCACCGCCCCCGGGCGGGTGTGCCAGCGCCAGACGGTGCCGCGGTCGAAGGGGAGGGTGGTCTCGGCGTGGATGCCCATTGGAAAGATCCTTCGCGGTTTATACGTGCAGGTGCTATGGTGAAACTCGGTTACCAGACTACCGCTGGCCCCGGGAGGCGGGGCCGGGCTCGAATTCCTTTAAATTCCGCACAGCGAGGCGGGGAAGGAGGTTCGATGAGTGAGAAGGAGAGGCCGACCGTGGAGCTCTTGGGCGCCCACGACGTCGGTCGCACTGTCGCACGCATCGCGCACCAGATCATCGAGAAGACGGCGTTGGACGAGGAGGGTCGTCCCACCGTGGTCCTGCTGGGCATCCCGTCGGGGGGCGTGCCGCTCGCCCAGCGCCTCGCCGAGGCGATCGAAGAATTTTCCGGGGTGGCTGTGCCCGTGGGCAGCTTGGACGTCACCCTCTACCGCGACGACCTGCGCGGCGGGCCGCACCGCGCGCTGCGGCCGACGAACATCCCGGTCGACATCGACGGCGCGATCGTCGTCCTCGTCGACGACGTGCTCTACTCCGGCCGCACCATCCGCGCCGCGCTTGACTCGCTGCGCGACATCGGCCGGCCGAGCGCGATCCAGCTCGCCGTCCTCGTCGACCGCGGCCACCGCGAGCTGCCGATCCGCGCGGACTACGTGGGCAAAAATATCCCGACCTCGAAGGACGAGGACGTCACCGTTTCGCTGACGCCGCTCGACGCCGAGGACCGGGTCACGCTGAAACGGGAGGCATAGGTGAAGCACCTCATCGACATCGCGGATCTGACCCGCGACGAGATCGTCGGCCTCATGGACGAGGCCGACCGGTTCCGCGAGGCCCTCGAGGGCCGCGAGATCAAGAAACTGCCCACCCTGCGCGGGCGCACGGTGATGACGCTGTTCTACGAGAACTCCACCCGCACGCGCTCCTCGTTCGAGACCGCGGGCAAGTGGATGAGCGCGGACGTGATCAACATCTCCGCGTCGAGCTCCTCGGTGAAGAAGGGCGAGTCGCTCAAGGACACCGCCTCCACGCTCGCGGCGGTCGGCGCCGACGCGATCATCATGCGCCACCCCGCCTCGGGCGCGGCGAAGCTGCTCACGACGTGGCTGCCCGGCACAAGCATCATCAACGCCGGCGACGGCCAGCACCAGCACCCGACGCAGGCGCTGCTCGACGCCGTGACCATGCGCCAGCACATCGGCGACGTCAGCGGCAAGACCGTGCTCATCGTCGGCGACATCCTCCACTCGCGCGTGGCCCGCTCGAACGTCGACCTACTCCACGCGCTCGGGGCCGAGGTCGTCCTCGTCGCCCCGCCGACGTTGCTGCCCACCGGCGTGGAGCACTGGCCGGCGCGCGTGTCCTACGACTTCGACGCCGAGATCCCGGGCGCCGACGTGGTGATGATGCTGCGCGTCCAGGCCGAGCGCATGCAGGGCGGGTTCTTCCCCTCGCACCGCGAGTACGCCGCCCTCTACGGCCTGAGCAAGGATCGCGCCGACCGCATGAAGGACGCGGCGCTCATCATGCACCCGGGCCCGATGCTGCGTGGCATGGAGATCAACTTCGACGTCGCCGACCGCGACAACGCCGTGGTGCTGGGCCAGGTGTCCAACGGCGTGTACACCCGCATGGCCGTCCTGTTCACCCTGCTCGCGGGAGAGGAGACCGCATGACAACCCTCGCACTCAACAACGTCCGCCCGTACGGCGAGGACGTGAAGCATTTGCGTATCGACGTCACCGAAGGCCGCATCGCCGCCATCGCCGACGAGCCGTTCGGCCCGGCTGACGCCGACGCGGTCATCGACGGCGGCGGCAACGTCCTGCTGCCGGGCCTCGTGGACATGCACGTGCACCTGCGCGAGCCGGGCCGCGAGGACACCGAGACCATCGCCACCGGCTCCGACGCCGCGGCGAAGGGCGGGTTCACCGCCGTGTTCACCATGGCGAACACGAACCCGGTGATCGACCAGCCGTTCCTCGCCGAGGCGGTGTGGGAAAAGGGCCAGGCGTACGGCAAGTGCGACGTCTACCCGGTCGGCTCCATCACCCAGGGCCTGCGCGGCGAGCAGCTCACCGAGATCGGGCTCATGGCGCGCAGCGGCGTGCGCATGTTCTCCGACGACGGCAGGTGCGTCAACGACCCGCAGCTCATGCGCCGCGCCATCGAGTACGCGAAGGCGCACGACGTCGTCCTCGCGCAGCACGCCGAGGACCACCGCCTCACCGCCGGCGCTGCGGCCCACGAGGGCGAGCAGGCGGAGCGCCTCGGCCTGCGCGGCTGGCCGCGGGTGGCGGAGGAGTCCATCGTCGCCCGCGACGCGATCATGACCCGCGACTACGGCGGGCGCTACCACCTCTGCCACGCCTCGACCGAGGGCACGGTGGAGCTGCTCCGCTTCGCCAAGGCGCAGGGCATCAACGTCACGGCCGAGGTCACCCCGCACCACCTCATGCTCACCGACGAGAAGCTCGCCACCTACGACGGCGTCTTCCGCGTCAACCCGCCGCTACGCGAGGCGCGCGACGCCGAGGCGCTCAAGCAGGCGCTACTCGACGGCACCGTCGACGCCGTGGCCACCGACCACGCCCCGCACGGCTCCGAGGACAAGTGCGTCGAGTTCGAGAACGCGAAGCCCGGCATGCTCGGGCTGGAGACCTCGCTCGCGGTGGTGCACCGCGTCTTTGTCGAGCCGGGCCTGGCAGACTGGCGCTTCGTGGCGAAGGTGATGAGCGAGCGGCCCGCGGAGATCATGCGCCTGGAAGACCAGGGGCGCCCGATCGAGGTGGGGGAGCCGGCGAACCTTGTGCTCGTCGATACGCAATCGCCCTGGACGGCGCGCGGCGCTGAGATGGCGTCGAAGGCCTCCAACACCCCCTACGAGGGCATCGAATTCACCGCGCGCGTTGTGGGGACCTGGCTGCGCGGCACGCAGACGTTTGGGCTGAAGGACTAGAAGAAGAGATGACTGACATGACGCAAGAACGCATTCCCGCAGTGCTGGTCCTCGCGGACGGCACGACCTTCCCCGGCTTCGCCTTCGGCGCGCAGGACACGGTGTACGGCGAGGCCGTGTTCACCACCGCGATGACCGGCTACCAGGAGACGATGACGGACCCGTCCTACCACCGGCAGATCGTCGTGGCCACGGCCCCGCAGATCGGCAACACCGGTTGGAACGACGAGGACAACGAGTCCCACGACAACCGGATCTGGGTCGCCGGCCTGGTCATCCGCGACCTAGCCAAGCGCGTGTCCAACTGGCGCGCGAAGCGCAGCCTCGAAGAGGAGATGCGCGCGCAGGGTGTGACCGGCATCTACGGCGTGGACACCCGCTCGCTCGTGCGGCACCTGCGCAACTACGGCTCCATCGCCGCCGGGATTTTCACCGGCGAGGAGGCGCGCGAGGACGTCGAACAGCTGGTGGCGAAGGTGAAGGACCAGCCCTCGATGGAAGGCGCGGATCTCGCCGCCGACGTATCTACTGACACGCCGTACGTTGTCGAGGCGGTGGGCGAGAAGCGCTTCACCGTCGTCGCCTACGACATGGGCATCAAATCCGCGACGCCGGGCCACTTTGCCAAGCGCGGCATCGAGACCGTGGTCGTGCCGGCGAACACGCCGTTCGCCGAGATCGAGCAGTACCACCCGGACGGGGTGTTCGTCTCCAACGGCCCGGGCGACCCGGCGACCGCCGACGCGATGGTGGCCGTGGTTCGCGACGTCATCGCCGCTGGCATCCCGTTCTTCGGCATCTGCTTCGGCAACCAGATCCTCGGCCGAGCGCTGGGGCTGGAGACCTACAAGATGAAGTTCGGCCACCGCGGCGTCAACGTGCCGGTGAAGAACCACCTCACCGGCAAGATCGACATCACCTCGCAGAACCACGGCTTCGCGCTGCGCGCGCCGGAGGGTGTCGGCCCGGGCGGGACGTTCGACACCGACTTCGGCACCGCCGTGGTCACCCACACCTGCCTCAACGACGGCGTCGTCGAGGGCGTCGCGCTGCACAGCGGGATGGCGTACTCGGTGCAGTACCACCCGGAGTCCGCGGCCGGCCCGCACGACGCGAACCCCCTGTTCGACCAGTTCATCGAGCTGATGAGCGACCACCAGCAGGCCTAAGCCAGGAAAGGGACACCCATGAAACGCGAAGACATCAACCACGTCCTGGTCATCGGCTCCGGCCCGATCGTCATCGGCCAGGCCTGCGAGTTCGACTACTCCGGCACCCAGGCGTGCCGCGTGCTCAAGGAGGAGGGGCTGCGCGTCACGCTCATCAACTCCAACCCGGCGACGATTATGACCGACCCGGAGTTCGCCGACCACACCTACGTCGAGCCGATCCAGCCCGGCTACATCGACAAGATCCTCACCCGCGAGGCCGAGCAGGGCCACCCGGTCGACGCGATCCTGGCCACGCTCGGCGGCCAGACCGCGCTCAACGCCGCGATCCAGCTCGACCGCCAGGGCATCCTGGCCAAGCACGGCGTGGAGCTCATCGGCGCGAACATCGAGGCGATCGAGCGCGGCGAGGACCGCCAGAAGTTCAAGGACATCGTGGCCAAGATCGGCGGCGAGTCCGCCCGCTCGCGCGTGTGCCACAACATGGACGAGGTGCGCGAGACCGTCGCCGAGCTCGGCCTGCCAGTGGTCGTGCGCCCGTCGTTCACCATGGGCGGCCTCGGATCCGGCCTCGCCTTCACCATGGAGGACCTCGAGCGCATCGCCGGCGGCGGCCTCGACGCTTCCCCGGAGGCGAACGTGCTCATCGAGGAGTCCATCCTCGGGTGGAAGGAATTCGAACTCGAGCTCATGCGCGACGGCGACGACAACGTCGTGGTCATCGCCTCCATCGAAAACGTCGACGCGCTCGGCGTGCACACCGGCGACTCCGTCACGGTCGCCCCGGCGCTCACGCTCACGGACCGCGAGTACCAGACGATGCGCGACCAGGGCATCGCCATCATCCGCGAGGTGGGCGTCGACACCGGCGGCTGCAACATCCAGTTCGCGGTGAACCCGGCCGACGGGCGCATCATCACCATCGAGATGAACCCGCGCGTCTCCCGCTCCTCGGCGCTCGCCTCCAAGGCCACCGGTTTCCCGATCGCGAAGATCGCCTCGAAGCTCGCCATCGGCTACACCCTCGACGAGATCACGAACGACATCACGGGTGTCACCCCCGCGGCGTTCGAGCCGACGCTCGACTACGTCATTGTGAAGATGCCGCGCTTCGCCTTCGAGAAGTTCCCCGGCTCCGACGAGACCCTGGGCACCTCGATGAAGGCCGTGGGCGAGGCGATGGGCATTGGCCGCAACTACATCCAGGGGTTGAACAAGGTCATGCGCTCGATGGAGGAGAAGCCGAACGGGTTCTGGACGAAGCCGGACGAGTACTTCGCGGGCGAGCGCGCCGGCGACGTCGCCGCGGTGCTCGAGGACCTGAAGACCCCCACGGACAAGCGCATGTACGACGTCGAGCTCGCGCTGCGCCTCGGCGCGTCGATCGAGCAGGTCCACGAGGCCAGCGGCATCGACCCGTGGTTCCTCGCCGAGCTCGCCGCGCTCGTCGAGTTCAGGCAGCAGCTTATCGACGCACCAGTGCTCGACGCCGCACTCCTGCGCGAGGCGAAGGCGTACGGGCTTTCCGACGCCCAGCTGGCCGCACTGCGCCCCGAGCTGGCGGGCGAGGACGGCGTGCGCCGGCTGCGCTGGTCGCTCGGCATCCACCC
The DNA here is from genome assembly GCF_028609865.1 of Corynebacterium jeddahense. Taxonomy (NCBI): domain Bacteria; kingdom Bacillati; phylum Actinomycetota; class Actinomycetes; order Mycobacteriales; family Corynebacteriaceae; genus Corynebacterium; species Corynebacterium jeddahense. Next base: position 1,447,877 of record NZ_CP063194.1, on the reverse strand, counting down.
CGTCTACAAGACCGTGGACACCTGCGCAGGCGAGTTCGAGGCGCAGACGCCGTACCACTACTCGGCCTACGAGCTTGACCCGAACGCGGAGAGCGAGGTGCGCGCCGCCGGCGGGGCGCAGGCCGGCGAGAAAGAGAAGGTGATCATCCTCGGCTCGGGCCCGAACCGCATCGGCCAGGGCATCGAGTTCGACTACTCCTGTGTCCACGCCGCCCTCGAGCTGTCCCGCGTGGGCTACGAGACGGTGATGGTCAACTGCAACCCGGAGACCGTCTCCACCGACTACGACACCGCCGACCGCCTCTACTTCGAGCCGCTCACGTTCGAAGACGTCATGGAGATCTACCGCGCCGAGTCCGAGACCGGCACCGTGGCCGGCGTCATCGTGCAGCTCGGCGGCCAGACCCCGCTGGGCCTCGCCCAGAAGCTGGCGGACGCCGGCGTGCCCGTCGTCGGCACGTCGCCGAAGGCGATCGACATGGCGGAGGACCGTGGCGAGTTTGGCAAGGTCCTCGAGGCCGCGCACCTGCCGGCGCCGGCCTACGGCACCGCGACGTCGTTCGAGGGCGCGCGCGAGGCGGCCGACCGGATCGGCTACCCCGTGCTCGTGCGCCCCTCCTACGTGCTCGGCGGGCGCGGCATGGAGATCGTCTACGACGAGGAGAACCTGCGCGACTACATCGAGCGCGCCACCGAGCTCACCCCTGACCACCCGGTGCTCGTGGACCGCTTCCTCGACAACGCCATCGAGATCGACGTCGACGTCCTCTGCGACGGCGAGGAGGTCTACCTCGGCGGCGTGATGGAGCACATCGAGGAGGCGGGCATCCACTCCGGCGACTCGGCGTGCGCGCTGCCGCCGATGACGCTCGGGCCCGACGACATCGACAAGGTGCGCCGCTCCGCCGAGGCGCTCGCCCACGGCATCGGCGTGCAGGGCCTCATGAACATCCAGTTCGCGCTCAAGGACGACGTCCTCTACGTCATCGAGGCGAACCCGCGCGCCTCGCGCACGGTGCCGTTCGTGTCCAAGGCGACCGGCGTGCACCTGGCGAAGGCGGCGGCGCGCATCATGCTCGGCGCGACGATCGCCGAGCTGCGCGCCGAGGGACTCATCCCGGCCGGCTACGACGGCGGCTCCCTGCCGCTCAACCACCCGATCGCCGTGAAGGAGGCGGTGCTGCCGTTCAACCGCTTCCGCCGCCCGGACGGCGCCATCCTAGACACGATCCTCGGCCCGGAGATGAAGTCCACCGGCGAGGTGATGGGCCTGGCGCCTTCGTTCGGCGTGGCGTACGCGAAGGCGGAGGCGGCCGCGTTCGGCGAACTGCCGACCGAGGGCACCGTGTTCGTCTCCCTCGCGAACCGGGACAAGCGCACCCTCATCTTCCCGATCCAGCGGCTGTCCACGATGGGCTTTACGGTGCTGGCCACAGAGGGCACCGCGCAGATGCTGCGGCGCAACGGCATCGACTGCGAGGTCGTGCCGAAGGCCTCGGAGGTGCGCGCCGGCGCGGAGGGTCCCTCGATCGTCGAGCGCATCCTCAACGGCGAGATCGACCTCATCCTCAACACCCCGGCGGGCTCGACCGGCTCGCGCCACGACGGCTACGACATCCGCGCGGCCGCCGTGATCGCCGACGTGGCCATCATGACCGACGTCCAGGGTGTGACCGCGGCCGTCCAGGGCATCGAGGCGGTGCGCGGCAACACCATCACGGTGACCAGCCTGCAGGAGCTCGAGCACGGCACGGCGGGGCAGCGGTAATGGCCACCGCGTTCGGTGACCGGCTCGTCGCGGCGGGCCGCGAATACGGCAGGCTGTGTGTCGGCATCGACCCGCACGCCGCGCTCCTCGAGGCGTGGGGGCTGGCCGACACCGTGGACGGGCTGCGCGCGTTCTCCGAGATCTGCGTCGAGGCGTTCGCGGGCCGGGTCGCGCTGGTCAAGCCGCAGGTCGCGTTCTACGAGCGGTTCGGCGCGGCCGGTTTCGCGGTGCTGGAGGACACCTTGGCGTCGATACGCGGCCGCGACACGCTCGTCGTCGCCGACGCGAAGCGGGGCGACATCGGCTCGACGATGGCCGGTTACGCCGCGGCGTGGCTGGCGCCGGGCGGGCCACTCGAGGCCGACGCGCTCACGCTCACCCCGTACCTCGGCGTCGGCTCGCTCGAGCCGGCGATTGCGCTCGCCGGGGAGCACGGCAAGGGCGTGTTCGTCATGGCGGCGAACTCGAACCCGGAGGCGGAGGCGTTCCAGGCGAGCCGTATCGACGGCCGCATGGTCTCCCAGCGCATGGTCGACGAGTGCGCCGCCTACAACGGCGGCGGCGGGGTCGGCCACGTCGGCGTCGTCGTCGGGGCGACCGTCGCGGCGCCGCCGGCGCTCGGGGGGCTCAACGCCCCAGTGCTCATGCCCGGCGTGGGCGCGCAGGGCGCCTCGATGGCGGACGCGGCGGCGATCGCGGGCGACGCGGCGCACCTCGTATTCCCCAGCGTGTCGCGGTCGGTGCTCGGTGCCGGGCCGGACGTTGCTGAACTGCGGAAACGCGTTGCTGACCTGCAGGAACAGGCAAAACCCTAGGCCGTATTACTCGCCCGGGAAAATCCCTGGTAGTTTAGTTCCGTCGCGCGGTGACGTGGAGAAATGCAGCGTGCATGTGCTCTGCGGCGCCGTCGTAACCCAGATGCAGTGTTAGACTGGCCCGGACGTGGCGAATTGCACCGGTGGTATTCGGTGCGTCGCTAGGTTCCGGCGATGGTCGGACTGGACAAATGTTCGTACTACACACATGGAGGAACCCGTGGCACTTCCACAGTTGACCGATGAGCAGCGCAAGGCAGCACTCGAGAAGGCAGCCGAGGCTCGCAAGGCCCGCGCGGAGCTGAAGGCTTCGCTAAAGCGCGGCGACACCACCCTGAAGGACGTCCTCGACAAGGCCGACACGGATGAGATCATCGGCAAGACCAAGGTTTCCGCCCTGCTCGAGGCGATGCCGAAGGTGGGCAAGGTCAAGGCGCGCGAGATCATGGAGGAGCTGGAGATCGCCCAGACCCGCCGTCTGCGCGGCCTCGGCGACCGCCAGCGTCGCGCTCTGCTGGAGCGCTTCGGCTACGAAGAGAACTAAGCGTGGCTCAGGTGGCGCCGCGCGGGCGGCTGGTCGTGCTGGCCGGCCCGTCCGCGGTGGGAAAGTCAACGGTGGTCAGCCGCCTGCGCGGTGACGTGCCGGACCTGTATTTCTCCGTCTCCATGACCACCCGCGCCCCGCGCCCCGGAGAGGTTGACGGCACCGACTACTTCTTCGTCTCGCCCGAGGACTTCCAGTCCCGGATCGACGCGGGCGAGATGCTCGAGTGGGCCGACATCCACGGTGGCCTGCAGCGCTCCGGCACCCCCGCCGGCCCGGTGCAGGAGGCGCTCGAGGCGGGCCGCCCGGTGCTGGTCGAGGTTGACTTGGCCGGCGCCCGCAACATCAAGCGGCTTATGCCGGAGGCACAGACGGTGTTCTTGGCGCCGCCGTCCTGGGACATCCTCGTGCAGCGCCTCACCGGCCGCGGCACGGAGACCCCCGAGGTCATTGAGCGCCGTCTCGCCACCGCTCGTGAGGAGCTCGACGCGCAAGGGGAATTCGACGCCGTCGTGGTCAACGACGACGTCGACGAGGCGGTGGCGCGCATCGCCAACATCCTCGCAGGATCATCTTCAACCAACAGTTAGCGAGTGGGTTTACACGTGAGCAACACAACCAACGACCTTTCGCAGACGGACGCTGCCGAGGAGACCCGGCAGGAGAGCGTCTACGACACCCCGGAGGGCATTACCGCCCCGCCGATCGACGAGCTCCTGAGCAAGGTCTCGTCGAAGTACGCGCTGGTGATCTTCGCCGCAAAGCGCGCGCGCCAGATCAACAGCTTCTACCAGAACTCCGAGGACGGCGTGTTCGAATTCATCGGCCCGCTGGTCACCCCCGAGGCTGGCGAGAAGCCGCTGTCGATCGCGCTGCGCGAGATCGAGGCCGGCCTCCTCGAGCACGAAGAGGGCCAGTAGCGCCTCGTACGCCGCCTCCCCGCACACGCTGCGGGGAGGCGGCGTTTTTGTATGCTTGGCCCTCATGAGCGAAGGCGTATCGACGCAACCACAGGCGGTGCCCGACGGGGCACACACACCCGCGAACGTGATCGTCGGGGTCGCCGGCGGCATCGCCGCGTACAAGGCGTGCCACCTCATCCGCAACTTCACGGAGCGCGGCGATAGCGTCCGCGTCATCCCGACGGAAAACGCTCTGCGGTTCGTCGGCGCCGCGACCTTTGAGGCGCTCAGCGGCAACCCGGTGGACACCGGCGTGTTCACCCGCGTCGACGAGGTGCAACACGTCCGGCTCGGCCAGGAGGCGGACCTCATCGTTGTCGCCCCGGCGACCGCGGACCTCATCGCCCGCGTCGCGACGGGGCGGGCGGACGACCTGCTCACCTCGACGATCCTGGTGGCCACGTGCCCGGTCGTCCTCGCGCCGGCCATGCACACCGAGATGTGGCGCAACCCGGCGACGCGGGCGAACGTGGCGACGCTGCGTGAGCGCGGCATCACCGTCCTCGAGCCCGCCCACGGGCGCCTCACGGGGAAGGACTCTGGGCCGGGGCGCCTGCCGGAGCCGGACGTCATCGCGGAGCTCGCCCGCACCGTCGCCGCGACCGGCCCGTTCGAGCGCACGCTCGAGGGCAAGCGGGTGCTCATCAGCGCCGGCGGGACGCAGGAGAATATCGACCCGGTCCGCTTCATCGGCAACCGCTCCTCGGGCAAGCAGGGCTTTGCGCTCGGCGACATCGCGGCGCAGCGCGGCGCTGCGGTGACGATCGTCGCGGGCAACACCGACGAACTCGAACCCCCGGCGGGCGCGGAGGTCGTGCGGGTGCGCTCGACGCGCGACCTCGAGCGGGAGATGAACGAGCGCGCCGCCGATGCGGACGTGATCATCATGGCGGCGGCCGTCGCGGATTTCCGCCCCGAATCGGAGGCGGGCACGAAGCTGAAGAAGGGCACGAGCGACGACGCGCTGTCCACCATCCACCTCGTGGAAAACCCGGACGTGCTCAAGGGGCTCGTCGCAAAGCGGGATGCGGGGGAGACCGACGCGACGATCATCGGCTTCGCGGCCGAGACCGACCACGAGCTCGAGCACGGGCGGGCGAAGCTCGCCCGGAAGGGCGCGGACATGCTCATGGTGAACTCGGTCTCCGGCGGCGGGGTGTTCGGCCAGGACCGCAACCGCGGCTGGCTGCTCGCCGCCGGCGGGGGCGAGGAGGAGATCCCGGACGGCACGAAGCACGAGGTGGCTGTGCGGATTTGGGACGCGGTGGAGCGGCTATCCCGCTAGCGTTGCCAAGTTAGACAGCTTGGTCTATCGTGGGCTTGGCTTTACTGCCTGCTCTCACATGAAGGAAAGACTACTTTGTCCACTGACACCTACTTCCGCCTGTTCACCAGCGAATCCGTCACCGAGGGCCACCCCGACAAGATTTGCGACGCGATCTCGGACGCGATCCTCGACGACATGCTCGCCCAGGATCCGGAATCGAAGGTTGCGGTAGAAACGCTCGCGACGACGGGCCAGGTCCACGTCGCCGGCGAGGTGCGCACCTCGGCGTACTCGAACATCGCGCAGATCGTGCGCGAGAAGCTCGTCGAGATCGGGTTCGACTCCTCCGAGGTCGGCTTCGACGGCCGCAGCTGCGGTGTCAACGTCGCAATCGGCGACCAGTCCTCCGAGATCCACGACGGCGTGGTCACCTCCCAGGAGGTCCGCGAGCACACCTCGACCGGCGAGGGCGACCAGACGGGCGCGGGCGACCAGGGCCTCATGTTTGGCTACGCCACGAACGAGACCCCGGAGTACATGCCGCTGCCGATCTCCACGGCGCACCGCCTCGCGCGCCGCCTCTCGCAGGCGCGCCACGAGGGCATCGTCGAAGGCCTGCGCCCGGACGGCAAGACCCAGGTCACCTTCGCCTACGACGGTGAGACCCCGGCCTTTATCGACACCATCGTCATCTCCACCCAGCACGACCCGGACTTCACCGGCGAGGCGCTCGAGCGCGCGCTGCGCGAGCACGTCATCGACTGGGTGATCGCCGACGCCGGCCTCGAGCAGTACTACCGCGCCGACACGAAGGTGCTCATCAACCCGTCCGGCTCCTTCATCCAGGGTGGCCCGATGAGTGACGCGGGCCTGACGGGCCGCAAGATCATCGTGGACACGTACGGTGGCATGGCCCGCCACGGCGGCGGCGCGTTCTCCGGCAAGGACCCGTCAAAGGTGGATCGCTCGGCGGCCTACGCGATGCGCTGGGTGGCCAAGAACATCGTCGCCGCGGGCCTGGCGGACCGCGTCGAGGTGCAGGTCGCCTACGCCATCGGACGCGCCAACCCGGTGGGCCTGTACGTGGAGACCTTCGGCACCGCCGCCGAGGGGCAGACCAACGAGACGATCCAGCAGGCCGTGGAGAAGGTATTCGACCTCCGCCCGGACGCGATCATCCGCGAGCTCGACCTCAAGCGCCCGATCTACGCGCAGACGGCCGCGTACGGCCACTTCGGCCGTACCGACATCGACGTGCCGTGGGAGCGCACGAATAAGGCCGACGACCTGCGCGGCGCGGCCGGGCTCTAAGGCGCCCCTCTGGGGGACCGCGGCTACTCGTCGCGGTCGTACACGTGGCCCGGCTCGGGGTGCCGGAACATCTCCTCGAGGCTGACGGGGCGCAGGCCCTTCGCGCGCAGGCCGTCGATGACGCACTCCGCGGCGTCGACGGTCGGCTGGTGGATGTCGTGCATGAGGATGATCGAGCCTTCGTGCGCACCCTCGACCGCCCGCGAGCAGGTGGTGGCGGTGTTGCGGTGCTGCCAGTCGGCGGTGTCGACGCTCCACACCGCGAGCGACATCCCGCGCGCGCCGGCCGCGGCGGCGACCCTGCCGTCGTAGGAGCCGTACGGCGGGCGCGCCCAGACCGGGTGCACGCCGGCGGCGCGTTCGAGCGCGGCGGAGGTGTCGTCGAACTGCGCCGCGATGGCGCCGTCCGCCTGGTGGGCGAGGTCGGGGTGGGAGTAGGAGTGGTTGCCGATGGTGTGGCCCTCGTCGCGGACGCGGCGCACGAGCTGCGGGTAGGCGTCCGCGTTCTGGCCCACCATGAAGAACGTGGCGTGGACGTTCTTGCGCTTGAGCGTATCCAGCAGCTGCTCGGTCGTGCCCGGGACGGGGCCGTCGTCGTACGTGATGGCCACGCAGTTGAAGCACTTCGGCGGCTCCGGCGCGGGCGACGGCTCGTGGGCGGGCACGACGGTGACCTCGGGCGGCAGCGGCGCCTCGGCGGGGCGAAGCTGCGGCGGCACCGCCTGCTGCACCTGCGGGGGCAGGCTCCCGTACGCCCGCTTCCACCCGTCCTGCACCGCGTTGTTGGCGCGCTGGGAGGAGCCGGAGACGAACGAGGAGCTGCCGTCGATCGGGGATCCCGTGCCCTGCGCCAGGATCGGGCCAAAGATGTCGCCCGGGATAAGTTGTGGGTTCGGCGCCTTCGCCACCGGCGTGATCAGCGGCAGCTCGAGCGCCCCGGCGGGCCCGGCACCTACTGCGGCACCCGCCGCCGTGAGCGCAACGGACATGCACAGGGAGAGCGCGGCGGGCACGAGGCGTTTCATGGCGGCGGGGCTTCTTTCGTCGTTCAGCGGCGGAGAATGTCTTTATTAGTACCGCACCTCGCTTGAAGTCGCACTTTGGGGCCGGGCGGGCGTGTCGGCGGGTGGTTTAGAATGCGTGCTCATGTCCAACACGCGCGCCGCCGACCGCCCTATCGCGCGCGTGCTGCCCATGCTCGGCCTCGCGCACCTCGACCGCGCGTTCGACTACCTCGTGGACGAGCGCGACGCCGAGGCCGCGCAGCCCGGGGTGCGGGTGCGGGTGCGCTTCGCCGGCCGGCTCGTCGACGCGCTCGTGCTCGAGCGCGCCGCGCAGTCGCGGCACGAGGCCTCGCTGCGCTACCTCGAGCGGGTCATCTCGCCGGAGGTGGTCGCGCCTGAGCCGACGCGGATGCTTATCGACGCCCTCGCGGACCGCTACGCGGGCATCCGCTCCGACCTCTACCGCGCGGCCATCCCGGCGCGCCACGCGAAGGCGGAGGAGACGGACACGTCCACGCCGTGGGAGGCGCTTGGCGAGGTGGGGGAGCCGGACCTGTCGGCGTGGACGGCGTACACGCACGGCGAATCCTTCGTCGACGCGGTGGTGGGCGGCAAGGTGGCCCGGGCGGCGTGGCAGGTGACGCCTGGGGATGGGTGGCCGGAGGCGCTCGCGGTGCTGGCGGCGAAGGTGGCGCTCGACGGCGGCGGCGCGCTCATCGTCGTGCCGGACCAAAAGGATGTGGACGCTTGCGAGGCGGCGCTGCGCGAGGTCGTCGGGCCCCGGCAGGTAACCACGCTGACGGCCGCGCAGGGCCCGCAGGCGCGGTACTCGCGCTACCTCTCCGTCCTGCACGGCCAGGGCAGGATTGTGGTGGGGACGCGCTCGGCGGCGTTCGCGCCGGTGCGCAACCTGCGCCTCGCGGCGGTGATGTTCGACGGCGACGGCAGCCTCGTCGACCCCCGCGCGCCGTATTCGCACGCGCGGGAGGTGCTGACGACGCGCAGCGCGCTCGAGGGCTGCTCCCTGCTCGTCGGCGGGTACGCGCGCACGGCGGAAACGCAGCTGCTCGTGGAGTCCGGGTGGATGCACGAGCTCGTGGCGCCGCGGGCCGTGCTGCGCACGCGCGCGCCGTACATCCACGCGGCCGGGGATTCGGACGTCGAGCTGGAGCGCGACCCGCGGGCGAAGCGGGCGCGCATGCCGTCGGTGGCATTCCAGGCCGCGTCGCGCGCGCTCGAGCGGGGCGCGCCGGTGCTGTTCCAGGTGCCGCGCACCGGGTATGTGCAGACGCTCGCCTGCGGCCAGTGCCGCACGCCCGCGCGGTGCCGCTGGTGCAACGGGCCGCTCGGGCTGCCCTCGGGCGGCGAGGCGGCCGCCCCGACCTGTCGCTGGTGCGGGCGGATGGACCCGGCGCATGTATGCCCGGCGTGCGGGTCGCGCAAGCTGCGGGCGGTGGTGCTCGGGGCCGAGCGTACGGCGGAGGAGCTCGGCCGGGCGTTTGCCAAGTACAAGGTGAAGACGTCGAGCGGCGAGCGGATCCTCACCCGGGTCGAGCCCGGCGCGCAGCTCGTGGTGGCCACCCCGGGCGCGGAGCCGCGGGTGGACGGCGGGTACGGTGCCGCGGTGCTGCTCGACGCGTGGGCGCTGCTGCAGCGCCCGGACTTGCGGGCGGTGGAGGATACGCTCGCGGCGTGGATGGGGGCCGCGGCGCTCGTCCAGCCGGGCGGGGACGGCGGCGAGGTCGTCGTGGTCGCGGAGCCGTCCCTGCCCGCGGTGCAGCACCTCATCAGGTGGGATGCGCCGGGGTTCGCGGCCGCCGAGCTGCAGCTGCGGCGCGAGGCGCGGTTCCCGCCCGCGGCGCGCGTGGCGGTCGTCGACGCCCCGCGCGACGGGCTCGAGCGGTTCTTCGCCGGGGTGGAGTTGCCGGAGCACACCGAGCTGCTCGGGCCGGTGGATCTGCCGGCCGGGACGCGGCTGCCGGGGGAGTGGAACCGCGAGGCGCTCGGCCCGGCGCAGCGCATGTTGGTGCGCTCGCCGCTGCAGTCGCGCTCGGCGCTGGGCAAGGCGCTGCGCGCGGGGGCGGTCGCGTGGGCGACGGCGAAGCAGGAGGCGCCGCTGCGCATCCAGGTGGACCCGGTGGATATCGGGTAGGCGGCGCGCCCAGTACACTGGCTGCCCATGGCCATCCGCGAGATCCGACTGTTCGGCGACCCCGTCCTCAACTCCGCCGCGTCGCCCGTCGCCGCGTTCGACGCGGGCCTGGAGCGCCTGGTCGCGGACATGCTGGAGACGATGGACCACGCCGGCGGGGTGGGGCTGGCCGCGAACCAGGTCGGGCTCGCCCGGCGGGTGTTCGTCTTCGACTGCCAGGGGCTGCGCGGCCACATCGTGAACCCGCGGTGGCGCCCCCTCGGCGAGGCGATGCAGACGGGCGCGGAGGGCTGCCTGTCCGTGCCCGGGGTGCGCGGCGAGGTGACGCGGCACAACACCGTGGTCGCCAGCGGTCAGGACTGCCACGGCCGTCCGCTCGCCCTGCGCGCGACGGGGCTGCTGGCCCGCTGCATCCAGCACGAGACCGACCACCTCGACGGGGTCATGTTCATGCGGCGCATGGCGCCCGAGCAGCGCAAGCAAGCGATGGCGGCGATCCGCGCCGCAGACTGGAGCTAAGGAGCAAGGCATGCGACTTGTATTCGCCGGCACGCCCGAGCCCGCCGCGGTGGCGCTCGAGCGGCTGATCAATTCCGACCACGAGGTCGTCGCGGTGCTTACGCGCCCCGACGCCCGCAAGGGCCGCGGCCGCACGCTGCACCCATCGCCGGTGAAGGCGCTCGCGGTGGAGCACGGCATCGAGGTGCTCACGCCTGAGCGTCTTTCGCGTGACGACGCCGTCCGGTCGCGCCTCACCGAGCTCGCCCCCGACGCGATCCCGGTCGTCGCGTACGGCAACCTCGTGCCGGCGGACATGCTGGACATCCCCGAGCACGGCTGGGTGAACCTGCACTTCTCGCTGCTGCCCGCCTGGCGCGGCGCCGCGCCCGTCCAGGCCGCCATCGCCAACGGGGACACGACGACGGGCGCGACCACGTTCCGCATCGACGAGGGCCTGGACACCGGCGACATCCTGGGCACGCTCTCCACCGACATCGCCGACGGGGAGACGAGCGGGCAGCTGCTCGAGCGCCTCGCCCTGGCGGGCGCGGACCTACTCGCCGAGACGATGGATGCGCTCGCCGCCGGTACTGCCGCCCCGCGCCCGCAGCCCGCGGAGGGGACCTACGCGCACAAGATCGCGCCGGCGGACGCGCGGGTCGACTGGGCCGCCCCCGCGGCCGTGGTCGAGCGCACGATCCGCGCCTACACGCCCGCGCCCGGCGCGTGGACGACGCTGCACGGCGACCGCGTCAAGCTCGGCCCCGTCACGGTGCCGGGCGGGGCGGCGCTTGAGCCCGGCGCGGCGGCGTTCGGCAAGAACGAGGTCCGGGTCGGCACCGGGGACAGGGACGTCGCCCTCGGCACGATCCAGCCGCCGGGGAAGAAGATGATGAACGCGGCGGACTGGGCCCGCGGGCTCGCCGCCGACGCGCGCGAGGGAGTGGTGTTCGAGTGAGTGGCGGATTCAGGTCGAGGTCGGCGGGGCGGCGCGAGGACAAACCCGCGCGGCAGCGCGCCGCGTCCCCCAGCGCGACGCCGCGCCAGCGCTACAGCGTGAAGGGCCGCCCGGCGGGCATCGGGGACCCGGCCCGCGAGGCCGCGTTCGAGGTCGTCCTGCGCGTCACACGCGACGGCGCGTTCGCGAACCTCACGCTGCCCGGCATCTTGCGCGAGCGAAAGATTGCGGGGCGCGACGCCGCGTTCGCCACCGAGCTGACGTACGGCACGCTGCGCACCCTCGGCGTGCTCGACGCCGTCATCGCGGAGAACTCCTCGCGCGAGCTCGAGCGGATCGCCCCGGAGGTGCTCGCCGCGCTGCGCCTCGGGGCGTACCAGCTGCTGTACACCCGGGTGGGCGACCACGCGGCGGTGGACACGTCGGTACGCCTCGTCGAGGCCGCGGACCAGGCGAAGGCGAAGGGGTTCGCGAACGGGGTGCTGCGCTCGATCGGGCGCACGCCCGCAGACGAGTGGCTCGCGAGGCTCGCGCCGGCGGACGAGCTCGGGGCGCTCGCGTTCACCCACGCCCACCCCGAGTGGATCGCGCGCTCGTTCGCCGAGGCGCTCGGCGACCGGGCGGGCGAGCTCGAGGCCGCGCTCGAGGCGGATTCGGCGCGCCCGGTGGTGCACCTCGTCGCGCGCCCGGGCGAGATCACCGCGGAGGAGCTCGCGCTGACCACCGGTGGCGAGGTGGGGAAGTACTCCCCGTACGCCGTGTACCTGCCTGAGGGCGACCCGGGCCAGCTCGAGCCGGTGCGCGAGGGCCTCGCCGCGGTGCAGGACGAGGGCTCCCAGGTCATCGCGCGCGCCGTCACCGAGGTCCCCGTCGCAAACGATCAAGGTCGCTGGCTTGACCTGTGCGCGGGTCCGGGCGGGAAGGCCGCGCTCATCGGGGCGATTGCGCGTATCGACGGCGCCCGCGTCGACGCCGTCGAAATCAGCCCCCACCGCGCCGAGCTCATCAGCAAGACGGTGCGCGACCTGCCGGTGACGGTCCACACCGCGGACGGGCGCGACCCGGGGCTTGCGCCCGGCTACGACCGCGTGCTCGTCGACGCGCCGTGTTCCGGGCTCGGCGCGCTGCGGCGGCGCCCCGAGGCGCGCTGGACGAAGTCGGAGGGCGACATCGCCGAGCTCAACCGGCTGCAGGAGGAGCTGCTCGCCTCCGCCGTCGCGCTGGCGAAGCCGGGCGGGGTGGTGGTGTACTCGACGTGCTCGCCGGATGTGCGTGAGACCCGGAGGATCGTCGAGAAGCAGTGTGCGAAGGGCGGGGTCGAGGAGCTCGATGCGCGCGAGTTCGCGGCCGGCATGGAGGACGCGGGCGCGGGGCCGAGCGTGCAGATGTGGCCGCACCGCCACGGCACCGACGCGATGTTTTTCACCGTGCTGCGCAAGACGGAAACGCTAGGGTAGAACCCATGATCCAGATTGCCCCATCGATCCTGGCGGCCAACTACGCCGCGCTCGGCGAGGACGTGCGCAAAGTGGCCAACGCGGACCTTATCCACGTGGACATCATGGACGGCCACTTCGTGCCCAACCTCTCGTTCGGGCCCGACGTCACGCGCGCCGTGGACGGCGTGACCGACCAGTTCCTCGACATACACCTCATGATCGAGGAGCCGGAGCGCTGGTTCGACACCTACGCCAAGGCTGGCGGTGACCGCCTCGTCTTCCACGTCGAGGCGGTACGCGACCACGTCGCGGCGGCCAAGCAGTGCCGCGAGCTGGGGGTGCAGTCCGGGTTCGCCATCAAGCCTCGCACGGCGATCGAGCCGTACCTCGACGACCTCGAGCACTTCGACGAGGTCATGGTCATGAGCGTCGAGCCCGGCTTCGGCGGGCAGAAGTTCATGCCGGAGGTGCTGGGCAAGGTGATGGCGTTGCGCGACCGCATCGCGCAGGCGGGGCTGGACACGGTGATCGGCATCGACGGCGGCATCGCCAACGCCACCATCGCGCAGGCCGCGGCCGCGGGCGTGGACGCGTTCGTCGCCGGCTCCGCGGTGTTCGGCGCGGACGACCCGGCGCAGGCGGTCGAGCGGCTGCGCGAGCTCGCCAGCGAGGCGCGGCAGGCGTGACCGAGGGGTTGAGCGCGGCCGTCGCGGCGGGCGACGCGGTGCGCGGCACCACCTCACCGAACCCGCCCGTGGGCTGCGCGCTCGTCGGCCCCGCCGGCGACCTCATCGCCACCGGCGCCACCTCGCCCGCCGGCGGGCCCCACGCGGAGGTCAACGCGCTGCGGGCCGCCGGCGAGCGGGCGCGCGGCGCGACCGCGGTGGTCACCCTCGAGCCGTGCAACCACACCGGCCGCACCGGGCCGTGCTCGCACGCGCTGGCGGAGGCGGGCGTCGCGCGCGTGGTGTACTGCACCGCGGATCCCTTCGCCCCGGCCGCCGGCGGGGCGGACTACCTGCGCTCCCGCGGCGTCGCGGTCGACTTCCGCCCAGCGCGGGTGGAGGCGCTGCAGCCGTGGCTGCGCTCCGTGCGTCACGGCCGGCCCAGTGTGACCTGGAAGTTCGCCGCCACCCTCGACGGCTTCACGGCCGCGGCGGACGGCACCAGCCAGTGGATCACCGGCGAGGCGGCCCGCGAGCTCGTGCACGCGGATCGCGCCGCGCGCGACGCGATTGTGATCGGCACCGGCACCGCCCTCGCCGACGACCCGTCGCTCACGGCGCGCTACCCGGACGGCTCGCTCCGGCCGCGGCAGCCGCGCCGCGTGGTCGTGGGCGCCCGGGCCGTGGGCGCGGGAAACCTCGCGCGCCTCGGCTTCGAGCAGTACGCCACGCCCCAGGAGGCGCTTGCCGCCTTGTGGGACGCCGGCGCGCGCGACGTGCTCCTCGAGGGCGGCGCGGGGCTGGCGGGCAGCTTCCTCGAGCTCGACCTCGTCGACGCGGTGCAGGCCTACGTGGCCCCGGCGCTCCTCGGCGCCGGGCGCGGGGTGCTCAACCGCGCGCTCACCGACACCATCACCGGCGCCCGCCGCTTCCGCACCACCGACGTGCGGCGCGCGGGCGACGACGTACGCATAGAAATGGAGCGGGATGTTTACGGGACTCGTTGAGGAAATCGGCACCGTCGAGGGGCTCACCCAGCTTGACGACGCCGTCCGGATCGCCGTCCACGCCCCCAAGGTCACCGCGGACGCGGCGCCGGGCGACTCGATCGCCGTCGACGGCGTATGCCTGACCCTGGTGGGCAACGACGGGGGCGTGTTCACCGCCGACGTGATGCGCGAGACGCTCGAGCGCTCGCGGCTCGGCTCGTACGCCCCCGGCGCGCGGGTGAACCTCGAGCGCGCGCTCGCGGCGGGGCAGCGCATGGGCGGGCACATCGTCCAGGGCCACGTCGATGGGGTGGGTGAGGTGGTCTCGCGCACGCCGTCCGCGCACTGGGAGGTGGTGCGCTTCACGCTGCCGGGGCGGCTTGAGCGCTACGTCGTGGAGAAGGGCTCGATCGCGGTGAACGGCACCTCGCTCACGGTCTCCGCGGTGGGCGAGGGCTTCTTCGAGGTCTCGCTCATCCCCACCACGCTGCGCGAGACCACCGCGGGCGGGCTCGCCCCGGGCGACCCGGTCAATCTCGAAGTGGACATCGTGGCCAAGTACGTCGAGAAGATGGTGCGGGGATAGTCTTGTCCGCTATGACTGATCCGGCCCCCTCGCACAGCACCCTCGATTCCGTAGAAGAGGCGATCGCCGCGGTCCGCGGGGGCGGCGCCGTCGTCGTCGTGGACAGCGAGGACCGCGAGAACGAAGGCGACCTCATCTTCGCCGCCGAGGACGCCACCCCCGAGCTCGTCGCGTTCATGGTGCACCACACCTCGGGCTACATCTGCGTGTCCATGTCAGACGAGCGCGCCACCGCGCTCGGCCTGCCGCCGATGGTGGCCCGCAACGAGGACCTCCACGGCACCGCCTACGCCGTCACGGTCGACGCCGCCACCGGCACGACCGGCATCTCCGCGCGCTCGCGGGCGGCGACGATCGCCTTGCTCGCCGACGCCTCCGCCACCGCCGACCGCTTCACCCGCCCGGGGCACGTCGTGCCGCTGCGTGCTCGTGAGGGAGGGGTGCTCGCCAGGCCGGGACACACCGAGGCCGCCGTCGACATCGCCCGGCTCGCCGGCAAGGCCCCGGTCGGCGCGCTGTGCGAGATCGTCTCGGAGGACGACCCGACCGACATGGCCCGCTTCGACGAGCTGCGCCGCTTCGCCGACGCCCACGGCCTGCCGATGATCTCCATCGAGCAGCTCGCCGCGTACCGGCGCCGCACCGAGCGCACCGTCGAGCGCGGGGCCGCGGCGCACCTGCCCACCGAGTACGGCGACTTCACGGCCGTCGGCTACCGCGACACCGTGAGCGGGGTGGAGCACGTGGCGCTCGTGGCCGGAGGCGTCGAGACGCTGCGCGGCGCCGACGACCTCCTCGTGCGGGTGCACTCGGAGTGCCTCACCGGCGACGTCTTCGCCTCCCGGCGCTGCGACTGCGGACCACAGCTCCACGAGTCGCTGCGCCGCGTGCAGGGGGCCGGCCGCGGCGTCGTGATCTACCTGCGCGGGCACGAGGGCCGGGGGATCGGTCTGCTGGCGAAGCTCGAGGCGTACCGGCTCCAGGACGAGGGGCTGGACACCGTCGACGCGAACCTCGAGCAGGGCCTGCCCGTCGACGCGCGGGAGTACTCCGCGGCGGGCCAGATCCTCGCAGACCTCGGGGTGGGCTCCGTCGATCTGCTCACGAACAACCCCGCCAAGGCCGACGCGCTGGCCGGCTACGGCCCGCGCCTCGCCGGGCGAAGTAGGATCGAGGTCGTTCCCAACCACGACAACATCGCGTACCTGCGCACGAAGCGCGACCGGATGGGCCACGACCTGCCCGGCGTCGGGCAGTGGCTGAACACCCACCCGGGGTACGACAAGTAAAGGAGCTCACTGTGGCCGCGACCGGTGCACCGGAGGACTACCACATACAGGCTGAGGGCATGACTGTCGCAGTCGTCTACACCCGCTGGAACGACAAAGTCGTCGACCTGCTGCTCGCCGGCGCGCGCGACGAGGCGCGCGAGCTGGGCGTGAAGCTGGAGGAGTACGCGGTCGCGGGCGCCCTCGAGCTGCCGGTGCTCGCGCAGGCGTGCGCGAAGCGTTACGACGCGGTCGTGGCGCTCGGCTGCGTCATCCGCGGCGAAACCGCGCACTTCACCTACGTCTGCGAGGCCGTCACCAACGGCCTGGCGCGCGTCGCGCTCGACGAGGAGACCCCGGTGGGCAACGGCGTGCTCACCGTGGAGGACGAGGATCAGGCGTACGAGCGCGCCGGCGGCGAGGACGCGAAGGAAGACAAGGGGGCGGAGGCCGTGCGCGCCGCCGCCGGCGCGGCGGCTGAGCTGCGCAAAGTCAGGGCGCTGCCGGTCAGGGGTTAAGGTAGCCCGGTGGCGTGGGGCGCCGGAGGGCGTCGACACGCAAAATGCTTGAGCGCGCAAGGAGAGTGGCAGTGGCTGAACCGCACAACCCAGTGGCGAGCGAGAACGAGGTCGCGTACCTCAACGCGCTCGACCCGCACGCGACGACCACGACGAAGCCGTGGGAGCTCGAGATTTCCTCGCCGTTTTTGCGCAAGCTCGCGCTCGGCTGGGTGATCGTCGTCATGGCGGTGCACTTCTTCATGGCCTGGGCGGTGGACGTGGAGTTCACCGGCGTGGCCATCACCGGGGTGGACAAGCTGGCCTTCGTCGGCGTCGGGCTGATCATCTCGGTGCTGTCCTGGATCGCGCTCACCCGCCCCCGGGTGCGCGTCAACGCGGACGGCGTCGAGGTGGCCAACATCATCGGCACCCGCTTCTACCCGTGGGCCGTCATCTACGGCCTGAGCTTCCCGAAGGGCTCGCGCATGGCCCGCCTCGAGCTGCCCGAGTTCGAGTACGTCCCGCTCTGGGCGATCCAGTCCGGCGACAAAGAGCGCGCGATCCGCGCCGTGGACGACTTCCGCGCGCTCGAAGCCAAGTACATGCCGCAGGATTAACCCTTGGCGGACCCGCAGTCATACCGCCCGGCGCCGGGCACCATCCCGACCGACCCCGGCGTGTACAAGTTCCGCGACCGCGACGGCCGCGTCATCTACGTGGGCAAGGCGAAAAACCTGCGCGCGCGGCTGAATAACTATTTCCAGCCCCCGCAGACGCTGCACCCGCGCACCCGCCAGATGGTCTACACCGGCGCGTCCGTCGAGTGGACCGTCGTCGCCTCCGAGGTGGAGGCGCTGCAGCTCGAGTACACGTGGATCAAGCGCTTCGACCCGTGGTTCAACGTCATGTACCGCGACGACAAGACGTACCCCATGCTCGCGGTGAGCGTGCGGGAGCGCTACCCGCGCGCGTTCTTTTACCGCGGACCGAAGCGCAAGGGGGTGCGCTACTTCGGCCCGTACTCCCACGCGTGGGCGGTGCGCGAGACGCTCGACCTGCTCACGCGCGTGTTCCCGATCCGCACGTGCTCGAACGGCGTGTTCAACCGCCACGAGTCGCTCGGGCGCCCGTGCCTTTTGGGCTACATCGACAAGTGCGCCGCGCCGTGCGTCGGCAGGGTGAGCGAGGCGGAGTACGACGAGATCGTCCAGGGCTTCCTGGGCTTCATGTCGGGGCGCAGCGACCAGCTCGTGCGCGGGATCACGGCGCAGATGGAGGAGGCTGCGGAGAACCTCGAGTTCGAGAAGGCGGCCCGGCTGCGCGACGACCTCGGGGCGGTGAACAAGGTAATGGAGCGCCAGACCGTGGTGCTCGGCCAGGACACCGACGCCGATGTCATCGCCTTCGACACCGACGAGCTCGAGGCCGCGGTGCAGATCTTCAACGTCCGCGACGGCCGTATTCGCGCCCAGCGCGGCTGGGTCGTGGAGAAGACCGGCGACGAGCCGGGCGCGAACGAGCGCCTCGAGGAGGGGCAGGCCGACCCGACCCTGCCCACGCTCATGCAGAACTTCCTCGTGCAGTACTACTCCGACGCCGTCGAGCGCGTGCGGCAAGAGGAGGAGGAAGACCGCACGATTGAGGCGCAGAAGATCCGGCGCCGCGGGGTGGACCAGGAGTCCCACGCGCAGGTGGCGCCCCCGATGCCGGTGCCGCGCGAGATCCTCGTGGAGACGCTGCCGACCGAGCTGCACGAGGTCACGGTGCTGCTGGAGGAGTTGCGCGGCGGGCCCGTGGAGATCCGCGTGCCGCAGCGCGGGGACAAGCGCGCGCTCATGGAGACGGTGCACAAGAACGCCTCCGAGGCGTTGCACCAGCACAAGCTCAAGCGCGTCGGCGACCTCACCGCGCGCTCCCAGGCGCTGCAGGACATCCAGGACGCCCTGGGGATGGACGAGGCGCCGCTGCGCATCGAGTGCACCGACATCTCGCACATCCAGGGCACCGACGTCGTCGCCTCGCTCGTCGTGTTCGAGGACGGGCTGCCTAAGAAGAACGACTACCGCCGCTACCGCATCAAAGAGGCGGCGGGCGAGGGCCACTCGAACGACGTCGGCTCCATCGCGGAGGTGACGCGGCGCCGCTTCAAGCGCTACAACGAGGATAAGCTCGCCAACCCCGACGAGGCCGCCGAGGAGCAGACCTTTGCCGACGAGCGCCCCGACGGCGCCGACGAGACCACCGGCGCGAAGCGCTTCGCCTACCCGCCGCAGCTGTTCATCGTCGACGGCGGCAAGCCCCAGGTGACGGCGGCGCAGGAGGTGTTCGACGAGCTGGGCATCGTCGACGTGCAGCTCATCGGCCTGGCCAAGCGCCTCGAGGAGGTCTGGGTGCCGGACGACGACGAGCCCGTCATCCTCCCGCGCAACTCCGAGGGGATGTACCTGCTCCAGCAGGTGCGCGACGAGGCCCACCGCTTCGCCATCACCTACCACCGCCAGCAGCGCTCGAAGCGCATGCGCGCCTCCGCCCTCGACGCGGTGCCCGGCCTCGGCCCCGCCCGCCGCACCGACCTGGTGAAGCACTTCGGGTCGGTGAAGAAGATCAAGGAAGCCTCGGTCGAGGAGATCCAGCAGGTCAAGGGCGTCGGGCCGAAGCTCGCGGAGACCATCTACCAGCACCTCCACGAGTGAGGGCATCGTGCGTATCGACGTCGCTTCGCCCGCGCCTTCGTTAGGATGAAGGCCATGCCAACCACCTCCGCCGCCCGCGCCCTGCCCCAGGAAGACGCCGCCACCACGCACAGGCCGGTGATCATCACCGGCCTGTCCGGGGGCGGCCTGTCCACGGCGGCGAAGGTATTCGAGGACCGCGGCTTCTTCGTCTCCCAGAACGTCCCGCCGCAGCTCATCCTCGAGCTGGTGGACCTGGCGGCGTCGGACACCTCGCCGGTCGAGCGCCTCGCGGTGGTCACCGACGTGCGCTCGCGGGGGTTCCACGGCTCGCTCATGGACACGATCTCCGCGATCCGGGAGCGCGGCTACGCCCCGTTCGTACTCTTCCTCGAGGCGCGCGACGACGTGCTCATCCGCCGCTTCGACTCGGTGCGGCGCACCCACCCGCTACAGGGCGATGGCACGCTGCAGTCCGGCATCGAGCGCGAGCGGGCGGAGCTGGAGGAGCTGCGGGCGGCGGCGGACATCATCATCGACACCTCGAACCTGTCCGTCCACGACCTGCGCCGCGCGGTGGAGGCGTCCGTGGGCGAGCTGCCCGCGGGACGCCAGCACGTCACCATCGAGTCGTTCGGTTTCAAGCACGGCTCGCCCCGCGACGCGGACATCGTCCTCGACGTGCGTTTCCTGCCCAACCCGTACTGGATCGAGGAGCTGCGCGAATTCCGCGGCGTCGATGCCGCGGTGGCGGACTACGTGCTCTCGCAGCCGGGAGCGCGCGAGTACGTCGACGGGTTCGTCGACCTGCTCACCAGCACCCTCGGCGGGTACCACCACGAGGGCAAGGACTTCATCACCGTCGGCGTGGGCTGCACGGGCGGCCACCACCGCTCCGTCGCCGTCGCCGAGGCGATCGGCAAGCGCCTGCGCCAGCAGGGACAGGTCGACGTGAGCGTCATCCACCGCGACCTCGAGCGCCACTAGCGCGCGACCTGGGAAGGAATGCATGCACCACACCAGTGAACAACCGGCGTCGTTCACCTGCCTCGGCGGCGGCCACGGGCTCTACCAGACGCTTACCGCGGCGCGCTTTGCGGGGGCGAGCGACATCAACGCGGTGGTCACCGTCGCGGACGACGGCGGCTCGTCGGGCCGGCTGCGCCGCGAGATGGACGTCGTCCCGCCCGGCGACCTGCGCATGGCGCTCGCGGCGCTGAGCGGCGAGGGTGAGGACGGCGAGCGGTGGCGAGGTACGCTGCAGCACCGCTTCGGCGGCCACGGCGCGATGGCGGGGCACGCGCTGGGCAACCTCCTCATCACCGGCCTTGCGGAGCAGCTCGGGGACACGCAGGCCGCCCTCGACCAGGTCGCCGCGTGGACGGGCTCGGCCGGGCGCGTTATCCCGGTGTGCCCGCGGCCGCTCGACATCGAGGCGGACGTCGCCGGGCTCGACGACGACCCGCGGGTGCTGCGCTCGGTGCGCGGCCAGGTGGCCGTCGCCACGACGCCCGGGACGGTTCGCCGGGTCCGGCTCACCCCGGACAAGCCGGCCGCAAGCCCGGACGCGGTCGAGGCGATCCTCGGCGCGGACGTGGTCACCATCGGCCCGGGGTCGTGGTTCTCCTCGGTGATCCCGCACATCCTCGTCCCCGAGATCGCGCAGGCGCTCAACGACACCGACGCGAAGGTCGTGGTCATCCTCAACCTCACGCCCGAGGCCGGCGAGACCCACGGGTTCACTACCGAGCGCCACATCCACGTCTTCTCGCAGCACGCGCCCGAACTTCGTGTCGACGCTTTCCTCGCGGACGACCGCGCGGCCACCACCGCCGGCGAGCGCGAGAACATCGCCCGCGCCGCGGCGGGGCTCGACGCTGCGGTGACGTTCATGCCGCTGGGGGAGCAGACGGAGGACGGCAGCGCCTCCACGAGGCACGACCCGGAGAAGTTGGCAGCTGCCCTCAAAGCCGTGCATGCGGCGCGCTAAACTGCACTCCAGCGAATAGACATGAGGGGAGGCGCCGGTGGCGCTCACGGCCAAGGTCAAGGACGAGCTGCTCGCGGCGCCGAGCGGCGGCCTCGAGGCGCGCGCCGCGGAGGCGACCGCGCTCATCCGCTTTGCGGGCGGGATCGCCGCCGCGCCCGAGGGCGTCGAGATCGTCGCCGACTTCGAGGAGGAGGCGGTGGCCGCCCGGCTCGCCGAGTCCCTCGGTGAGCTGTGCGCGGTCCGGCCGGCCGTCGAGACGGTCCCGCCGGGGCCGAACAACCGGGAGACGCGCCACGAGGTGCGCGTCGCGGACGGGGCCGCCGACGTGATCCGCCGCCTCAAGCTGGTCACCGCGTCGGGGCACCCGGTGGTGGGCATGCCGCGGCAGGTGATTTCTGGTTCGATGGCCGCGGTCGAGGCCGCGTGGCGGGGCGCGTTCCTCGCCCGCGGGCGGCTCACCGAGCCGGGCCGCACGGCGACGCTCGAGGTCGCCTGCCCGGGTCAGGAGGCCGCGCTCGCGCTCGTCGGGCTGGCGCGCCGGATGGGGGTCACGGCGAAGACCCGCGAGACCCGCGGCGTGGAGCGGGTGTGCATCCGCGACGGGGAGACGATCGGGATCCTGCTCAGCCGGATCGGCGCGCCGGTGACGCGCCTGGAGTGGGACCGCAAGCGGGAGCAGCGCGCGGACACGTCGAAGTCGGGCAACCGGCTGGCGACGTTCGACGACGCGAACACCCGCCGCTCGGCGCAGGCGGCCGCGGCCGCTGCGGCGCGTGTGGAGCGGGCGATGGAGATTCTTGGCGACGACGTGCCCGAGCACCTCGCCGAGGCGGGGTACCTGCGCGTCGAGCACCGCCACGCGTCGCTCGAGGAGCTGGGCCGGCTCGCGGACCCGCAGATGACGAAGGACGCGATCGCCGGGCGCATCCGGCGGCTGCTCTCGCTCGCCGACAAGCGGGCGAAGGAGCTCGGGGTCGACGACACGCACGGGTCCCCGGCCACGTAGCACCGCCTGCTGAGACAGACATCACACTGGGGCCGCGGCGTTCGGCTCCGGGGGTGGTTTTGGCGGGATTCGCCCCCATGATTCGCCGCATCCGGGCGTAAACCAACACAGTTTCGGCGAACCCGGTGCAGTTGCCACCCCCGGTTTTGTGGTCACCCGTCGGGCCCCTGCAGGTGCCCGGCGCGCTCGTTACACTCGCGGACGTACCGAAAAACCGCACGAACACGAGGAGCTTTCACTGTGACTACCCGCATTGGCATCAACGGCTTCGGCCGCATCGGGCGCGCGGCGTTCCGCATCATCGAGGACGAGTACAAGGGCGAGCTCGAGGTCGCGAAGATCAACGATCTCACCGACAACGAGACGCTCGCGCACCTCATGAAGTACGACACCGCCTACGGCCAGTTCAACCACGACGTCGAGTACGACGAGAACTCCATCACCGTCGACGGCCGCCGCATCGAGGTCTCCGCCGAGAAGGATCCGGCGAACCTTGCGTGGGGCGACGCGGGCGTGGACATCGTGCTCGAGTGCACCGGCGTGTTCCGCAAGGGCCCGGACGCGAAGGCCCACATTGACGCGGGCGCGAAGAAGGTCATCATCTCCGCACCGGGCAAGGACGTCGACGGCACCTACGTGTGGGGCGTGAACCACCACGACTACACCAACGACGCGACCGTCATCTCCGCCGCGTCTTGCACGACGAACTCGCTCGCCCCGGTGGCGAAGGTGCTCGACGAGGCCTTCGGCATCGAGCGCGGCCTCATGACCACGATCCACGCTTACACCGGCGACCAGCGCCTGCAGGACGCGCCGCACAAGGACCTGCGCCGCGCCCGCGCCGCCGCGCAGAACATCGTGCCGACCACGACCGGCGCCGCGAAGGCCGTCGCCCTCGTGCTGCCGAACCTCGAGGGCAAGCTCGACGGCTTCGCCATGCGCGTGCCCACGATCACCGGCTCGGCGACCGACCTCACGGTCACCCTCGGCAAGGACGTCACGGTCGAGGAGATCAACGCCGCGGTGAAGCAGGCCGTGGCCGACGACGAGTTCGGCACCGCGATGCAGTACACCGAGGACCCGATCGTCTCCTCCGACATCATCGGCAACAACCACGGCGCGATCTTCGACGCCGGCATGACCCGCGTCATCGACGGCAACCTGGTGAAGGTCATCTCCTGGTACGACAACGAGTGGTCCTACACCTCGCAGTACATCCGCCTGACGAAGCACGTCGCGGACCAGCTCTAAGCTCAACCTGCGGGCCCGCGGCGCTTCACGGCGCGGCGGGCCCGTTTTTCATACGATGGACCATGTTCACGAAGCAAAGGAGACAACCATGACCAAGACACTGCAGCAGCTTCTCGACGAAGGCGTGGACGGCCGCCACATCCTCGTCCGCTCCGACTTCAACGTCCCGCTCGACGACGACGGCAACATCACGGACGCGGGCCGCATCGACGCCTCGATCCCGACCCTCAAGGCCCTCCTCGACGGGGGCGCCAAGGTGATCGTCATGGCGCACCTCGGCCGCCCGAAGGGCGAGGTCAACCCGAAGTACTCCCTCGCCCCGGTCGCCGAGGCCCTGTCCGAGCGTCTCGGCCAGTTCGTCCCGCTCGCGGGCGACGTCTCGGGCGAGGACGCCCACGAGCGCGCGAACGGGCTGACGGAGGGTGAGATCCTCCTCCTCGAAAACGTCCGCTTCGACCCGCGCGAGACCTCGAAGGACGAGGCGGAGCGCTCCGCGTTCGCCGAAGAGCTTGCGGCGCTTGCCGCTGACAATGGCGCCTTCGTCTCCGACGGCTTCGGCGTGGTGCACCGCGCGCAGGCGTCCGTCTACGACGTGGCAAAGAAGCTCCCGGCCTACGCCGGCTTCCTCGTGGAGAAGGAGGTGGAGACCCTCTCGAGCGTGAAGGACAACCCGCAGCACCCGTACGTCGTCGTCCTCGGCGGCTCGAAGGTCTCCGACAAGCTCGGCGTCATCGAGGCGCTGGCGGAGAAGGCCGACACCGTCATCATCGGCGGCGGCATGTGCTACACGTTCCTCGCCGCGCAGGGCCACAACGTGCAGAAGTCCCTGCTCCAGGAGGACATGGTGGACACCTGCAAGGGGCTCATCGAGAAGTACGGCGACAAGCTGCTCCTTCCGGTCGACGTCGCGGCGGGCGCCGAGTTCGACAAGGACACCGAGAAGAAGGTCGTCGGCCTCGACGAGATCCCGGAGGGTTGGATGGGCCTCGACATCGGCCCGGAGACCGCGGAGAAGTACGCCGCGGCCATCAAGGACTCGAAGACCGTGTTCTGGAACGGGCCGATGGGCGTGTTCGAGTTCCCGAACTTCGCCGACGGCACGAAGGCCGTCGCCGAGGCGATGATCGCGGCGACGAAGGACAACGGCTCCTTCACCGTGGTCGGCGGCGGCGACTCGGCGGCGTCGGTACGCACGCTCGGCCTCGACGAGGACGGCTTCTCCCACATCTCCACCGGCGGCGGCGCCTCCCTCGAGCTCATCGAGGGCAAGGAGCTCCCCGGCGTTTCCGTGCTGCAGTAAGGAGGCATCACACATGGCACGCACACCGCTCATCGCGGGCAACTGGAAGATGAACCACGACCACCTCGAGGCGATCCAGAGCGCCCAGAAGCTCGTCTTCGCGTTCCCGAAGGACGGCTACGAGGCCGTCGACATCGCGCTCACCGTCCCGTTCACCGACCTGCGCTCGATTCAGACGCTCGTCGAGGGCGACAAGCTGAAGATCACCTACGGCGCGCAGGACGTTTCCGAGCACGACAACGGCGCGTACACCGGCGACATTTCGGCGTCGATGCTCGAGCGCCTCGGGTGCAGCTGGGTGGTCGTTGGCCACTCGGAGCGCCGCGAGTACCACGGCGAGACGAACGAGCAGGTCGCCGCGAAGGCGAAGAAGGCGCAGGAGCACGGGATCACCCCGATCGTCTGCGTGGGCGAGCCGCTCGAGGTGCGCGAGGCGGGGGAGCACGTCTCGTACGTCGTGACGCAGGCGCGCGAGTCGCTCGCCGGGGTGGACCTCACCAACGCGGTCATCGCGTACGAGCCGGTCTGGGCGATCGGCACCGGCAAGGTCGCCTCCGCCGAGGACGCGCAGGAGGTCTGCCACGGCATCCGGGAGCTCGTGCGCGAACTCGCGGGCGACGAGGCGGCGGACGCGATCCGCATCCTCTACGGCGGGTCGGTGAAGGCGGACACCGTCGCCGAGATCATCACCCAGCCCGACGTCGACGGCGGGCTCGTCGGCGGCGCGTCGCTCGACGGGCAGGACTTTGCCAAGCTCGCCGCGGCCGCCGCGAACGCGACGCGGTAAAGGGATTCGGCTTCTAATGGTGTAAGCTCTTCAAGAGTTTGCACCATTTCCTATTGCGAGGGGAGACGCCCACATGGCGCTTGCGCTTGAGATCGTGCTGGTGATCGCCGCGATTTTGATGACCATCTTCGTCCTGCTGCACAAGGGTAAGGGTGGCGGCCTGTCCAGCCTCTTCGGCGGCGGCGTGCAGGCCAACCTGTCGGGTTCGACGACGGTGGAGCGCAACCTCGACCGCATCA
This sequence comes from Corynebacterium jeddahense, assembly GCF_028609865.1. NCBI lineage: Bacteria > Bacillati > Actinomycetota > Actinomycetes > Mycobacteriales > Corynebacteriaceae > Corynebacterium > Corynebacterium jeddahense. The sequence goes on along the minus strand of NZ_CP063194.1, from coordinate 1,421,903 downwards.
CGATCCTCATGGCGATCATCTGGATCGCCTGCATCATCGGCCTGAACCTCATCCAGACCTACGCGGTGTAACCCGCCGGCCCGTTTAGCGCGGTCCTGTGACGTCCTCGGTGGCGAACAGGACCGTTTCTTTTCGCCCGATGGCGCCGGCGACGGGCCACGCCTCCGCGGCGGCGGCGCCGTCGGACACGTGCGCGGCGGCCTCCGCTTTCCCCGCGCCCGAGACGAGCAGCCACACGTGATCCGCGGACTGCACGGCGGGCAGGGTGAGCGTCGCGCGCTCGGCCGGGGGCTTCGGCGAGTCGGTCACGGCGACGACGAGCTCGCGGCGCTCGCGGACGGCCGCGGAGTGGGGGAAGAGCGAGTTGATGTGCCCCTCGCCGCCCATGCCGAGCAGGTGGAGGTCGAACCCGCCCGTGGCGTGGCGCTGCAGCACGTCGCGGTAGCGGGCGACGGCGCCGTCCATCGGGCCGCCGTCGAGGCCGTAGCCGTGGATGTTGCCCTCCGGGATGCCCACCTTCGACAGGAGGGCCGCGCGGGCCTGCCCCTCGTTCGAATCGGGGTGGGAGACAGGCACGTTGCGCTCGTCGCCGAAGAAGACCTCGACGCGCGACCAGTCGACCGGCGCGTCGGCGAGGCGCTCGAGCAGCGCGATGCCGGCCGTGCCGCCGGTGAGCACGACGCGCGCGGCGCGGCCCTCGGCGTGGATGCCGGCGGTGAGGGTGGTGAACCGCGAGGTGGCGTCGTCTAGCAGCGATGCAAGATCCCTATAGCCCACGGCGCACCCCCGACAGCCCGCGCAGCGCGCGCTCGAAGGTCGCGTCGGGGCCGAGGTGGCGCAGCTCCTCGGCGAGGCACTCCGCGTCGGTGCGCTCGCCGACGGCGACGAACGAGTCCGCCAGCTCCGGCGCGGAGATGCGCACGGTGTGGGCGTCCTGCACCGCCACCTCGACGTCGCCGCCCTCGCAGTGCAGCGCGAGGTGGGCGATGGGGAAGTCGGTGGCGCCACGAGCCTCGTGGCGGGCGACCTCGACGCCGAGGCTCGAGGCGAGCCAGCCGGCGGCGAGGTCGACGCTCGGATCGCCCGCGGCGCCCGCGATCTCGGCGCCGCGGACCGCGCGGCCAGGGTATCGGTCGAGGGCGGAGGCGACCGTGCCGCGCCACGGGGTGATGCGCGACCACATCATGTCGGAATCGCCCGGCTCGTAGCCGGCGGCGAGGCGCTCGAGCGTCATCCCGCGCGTGTCGCGCCGCAGGTTCGTGATGCGGCGCTGCGCGATGCGCCCGAGCTGGGTCTGGCCCGGGTGCGCCGGGGCCTTCTCGGGCCAGCACGCCACCACCGGGGTGTCCGGCAGGAGCAGCGGCGTGACGACGGCCCCAAGGTTCGCCGTGAGCTCCCCGCGCAGCCACATGACCACCACCTCCGAGGCGCCGGCGTCGGCGGCGATGCGGACCTCGGCGTCGAGGCGCGGCGGGGCCTCCGGGTCGCCGGAGATAAGCACGAGGACCCTGGCGGGGTGCTCGAAGGAGGCGTCGCGGAGGGTGGCCAGGGTGTCGTCGATACGCGACTGCCCCTCGTCGTCGATGGCGACGAGGAGGGTGAGCACGCGGCCCGTGGCTAGCGAGTGGCTCTCGCGCGCGTTCGCGAGCTCGGCGGCGATCGCCTTCGTCGACGTGTTGGGGAGTTCGATGATCATGCCGGAACCTTTCTCTGGCTTACGGGCGGCGCCACGTCCGGCCGTCCTTGGCCAGCATGCGGTCGGCCGAGGCCGGGCCCCAGGTGCCCGCCTCGTACTCGTCGGGGGTGCCCTGCTCGGCCCAGTACTCGAGCACCGGGTCGAGGATCTCCCAGCTGCGCTCCACCTCCGAGTTCGTGGGGAAGAGGCTCGACTCGTCGAGCAGGGCGTCGAGGATGAGGCGCTCGTAGGCCTCGGGGGACTGCTCGGTGAACGCTTCTGAGTAGTGGAAGTCCATGTTCACGTCCCGCAGCTCCATGCCGGGCCCCGGCACCTTCGAGCCGAAGCGCATGAGCACGCCCTCGTCGGGCTGGACGCGGATGACCACGGCGTTGTTCGTGAGCAGGTCCGTCTGCCCGGCCGTGAACGGCTGGTACGGGGGCTCTTTGAACACGAGCGCGATTTCGGTGACGCGCCGGCCGAGGCGCTTGCCGGTGCGCAGGTAGAACGGCACGCCTGCCCAGCGGCGCGACTCGATCTGGAGGGTGCAGGCGGCGTAGGTCTCGGTGGTCGAGGCGGGGTCGAACCCCTCCTCCTCGCGCAGCCCGACGACGCGCTGCGAGCCCTGCCAGCCCGCGGTGTACTGGCCGCGGGCGGTGGTCTTGCCGAACGGGCCGACCGCCGAGGTAGCGCGCAGCACCTTGAGCTTCTCGGCGCGCAGCTGGGCGGGGGAAAACGAGGTCGGTTCCTCCATGGCCACGAGCGCGAGGAGCTGGATGAGGTGGTTCTGGATCACGTCGCGGGCGGCGCCGATGCCGTCGTAGTAGCTCGCGCGCCCGCCGAGCCCGATGTCCTCGGCCATGGTGATCTGCACGTGGTCGATGTAGTGCGAGTTCCACACCGGCTCGAACAGCTGGTTGGAAAAGCGCAGGGCGAGGATGTTCTGCACCGTCTCCTTGCCCAGGTAGTGGTCGATGCGGAACACGGAACGCTCGTCGAAGACGGCGCCAACGACCTCGTTGAGCTGCTTCGCCGAAGCGAGGTCGTGGCCGAACGGCTTCTCGATGATCACGCGCCGCCACTGCCCCTCGCTCCCGCGGGCCATGCCGCTGCGGTCGAGCTGGTGGACGACCTCCGCGAAGAACTCGGGCGGCACCGACAGGTAGTAGGCCCAGTTGCCCGCCGTGCCGCGCTCCGCGTCGCTGCGTGCGAGCGTGGCGGCGAGGCGGTCGAAGGCGGCGTCGTCGTCGAAGTTGCCCTGCACGAACTCGAGCCCCTCCGCGAGGCGGCGCCAGACGTTCTCGTGGAACGGGGTGCGCGCCCCGTTGTCCACCGCCTCGCGCACGTAGGCCTCGAAGTCCTGCTTGCTCCAGTCGCGGCGCCCGTAACCCACGAGCGTGAACCCGCCGGGCAACAGCCCTCGGTTGGCGAGGTCGTACACCGCCGGCAGCAGCTTCTTCCGGGCGAGGTCGCCGGTCACCCCGAAGATCACCAGCCCCGAGGGGCCGGCGATCTGGGGCAAGCGCTTGTCGGCGTCTGAGCGCAGTGGGTTCGACCAGGGGCGGGGCGGTTGCGTCACGTTAGGCGAGCCTAGCAGTCATGGAATCGAGCAGTTCCTGCCACGCGTCCACGAACTTCTCCACGCCCTCGCGCTCGAGCACGGCCACGACGTCGTCCATGTCGATGCCCACGGCCTCGAGCGCCGCGAACGTCTCGCGGGCGGCGGTCTCGGTGCCGGTGAGGGTGTCGCCGTGGATGCCGCCGTCGCGCAGCACCGCGTCGATCGTCTTCTCCGGCATCGTGTTCACGGTGTCCGGGCCGGCGAGCTCGGTGACGTACATCGTCGCCGGGTACGCCGGGTTCTTCACGCCCGTCGACGCCCACAGGGGGCGCTGCACGTTCGCGCCGGCAGGCAGCGTATCGACGTCCAGGGGCCCGAACTCGCGCTGGAACAGCGCGTACGCCAGCCGGGCGTTCGCGATGCCGGCCTTGCCACGCAGCGCGAGGGCCTCGTCGGTCCCGATCGCCTCGAGGCGCTTGTCCACCTCGGTGTCCATGCGGGAGACGAAGAAGGACGCGACCGAGTGGATCGCCGCGACGTCGTTGCCGTTCGCCGCTGCCTGGCGGACGCCCTCCTTGTAGGCCTCGACGACCTGGGCGTAGCGCTCGACGGAGAAGATGAGGGTGACGTTGACGGAGATCCCCTCCGCGAGCGCCGCCGTGACGGCCGGCAGCGACTCGTCGGTGGCCGGGATCTTGATCATGAGGTTCTCGCGGTCCACGAGCTGCCACAGCTCGCGGGCCTGGGCGATGGTCTGCGCCTCGTCGGCCGCGAAGCGCGGGTCCACCTCGATGGAGACGCGCCCGTCCTTGCCGCCGGTCTCCTCGTAGGTGTCCCGGAAGAGGTCGCAGGCGTCCTGGACATCTTTCACGCTCATCGCGTACACCGCGGTGTCGGCGGTCGTGCCGGCGAGCTTCAGTTCGGCGAGCTGGTCGTCGTAGTGGGTGCCGCTGCTCATCGCGGCGGCGAAGATCGCCGGGTTGGTGGTGACGCCGACGATGGACTTGTCCTTCTTCACCTCGCCGAGGTTGCCGGTGGCGATGCGCTCGCGCGACAGGTCGTCGAGCCAGGTGGAGGTGCCCACCTCGTACAGGTCGTCAATTGCAGTCATGTGCTCCTACTTTCCGTCTCCGCGGGTCGGCTCGGACTCGGTGTCGCCGACACGCACGCTTGTGGCCACGCTCCGGTTCTCCCGCACGCACGCGAGGGTGTCGCGGGCGGTGCGCACAACGTTGTCCGTCGTAAAGCCGAAGCGTTCGAACAGCTCCGCCCCCGGGGCGGAGGCGCCGAAGTGCTCGAGCGAGACCGCCCGGCCGTGCTCGCCGAGGAAGCGGAACCACGGCATGGACGTCGCGGCCTCGACCGAGACGCGGGCCTTGACGTCGCGCGGCAGGATCTCGTCGATGTACGCGTCGTCCTGCTCCATGAACCAGTCCATGGACGGCATGGACACGACGCGGGTCGCGGTGCCCTCCGCCTCGAGAATCTTCGCGGCCTCGACGGCGTACTGCACCTCGGAGCCGGTGGCCATGATGATGAGGTCGGGCGTGTCCGCAGACTCCTCGACTAGGACGTACGCGCCGCGGGCGACGCCCTCGAACGCCTTCTCTTTCGTGCCCACGAGCACCGGGAGGTTCTGGCGCGACAGGGCGAGCGCCTTCGGCTGCGGCTTCGCCTCGAGCGCCGCGATCCAGGCGGCGGAGGTCTCGTTCGCGTCGGCCGGGCGGATCACCGCGAGGTCCGGGATGGCGCGCAGCGCGGCGAGGGTCTCCACCGGCTGGTGGGTCGGCCCGTCCTCGCCGAGACCGATCGAGTCGTGGGTGAACACGTAGTAGCCGTCGATGCCGGAAAGCGCCGCGACGCGGATGGCGGGGTAGAGGTATTCAGAGAAGATGAGGAACGTGCCGCCGTAGACGCGGGTTCCGCCGTGGAGGGCGATGCCGTTCATCACCGCGCCCATCGCGTGCTCGCGGATGCCGAAGTGGAGGTTGCGCCCGTACGGCTCCGCCTGGAACTTGCCGGTGGAGATCGCCTCCGGGCCGAACGACGGCGCGCCCTTGATCAGGGTGTTGTTCGAGCCGGCGAGGTCGGCGGAGCCGCCCCACAGCTCGGGCAGCGCGGCCGCGGCGGCCTGGATCGCGGCCTCGGACGCCTTACGGGTGGCCAGGCCCTTCGCGTCCGGCTCCCAGGTCGGGAAGTCCTTCGCCCAGTCCTCCGGGAGCTCGCGGGCGCTCACGCGGTCGAGCAGCGCCTTGCGCTCCGGGTTCGCCGCGGCCCACGCGTCGAACTTCTCGTTCCACGCGGCGTGCTTCGCGGCGGCGCGCTCGCGCAGTGCGCGGGTGTGGGCGATGACCTCGGCCTCCTCGGGGAAGTCGACGGCTGGGTCGAAGCCGAGCTCCTCCTTGACGGCGCGGATTTCGTCGGCGCCGAGGGCCGCGCCGTGCGCCGCGCCGGTGTTCATGAGGTTCGGGGCGGGGTAGCCGATCACGGTCTTTACCCGGATGATCGTCGGCTTCGTCGTCTCCGCCTGCGCCTCGGCCACGGCGGCCTCGATCGCGGCAACGTCCTCGCCGGACTCGACGGTGAGCGTCTGCCAGCCGTAGGCGTCGTAACGCTTGAGCACGTCCTCCGTGAACGCGATCTGGGTGTCGTCCTCGATGGAGATGCGGTTGTCGTCCCAGAAGAGGATGAGGTTGCCCAGCTGCTGGGTGCCGGCGAGCGAGGACGCCTCGGAGGTCACGCCCTCCTGCAGGCAGCCGTCGCCGGCGACGACGTAAATGAAGTGGTCGAACGGGCTCTCGCCGGCCGGGGCGTCCGGGTCAAAGAGGCCGCGCTCGCGCCGCGCTGCCATGGCCATGCCCACCGCGGAGGCGAGCCCCTGGCCGAGCGGGCCGGTGGTGATCTCGATGTGGTCGGTGTGGTTGTACTCCGGGTGGCCCGGGGTCTTCGACGCCCAGGTGCGCAGGGACTTGAGGTCCTCGAGCTCGAGGCCGAAGCCGCCGAGGTAGAGCTGCACGTACTGCGTGAGCGAGGAGTGGCCGTTCGAGAGCACGAAGCGGTCGCGCCCAATCCAGTCCTTGTCCGCCGGGTCGACGTCCATGACGCGCTGGAACAGCGTGTAGGCGAGCGGCGCGAGCGACATCGCGGTGCCCGGGTGGCCGGAGCCGCAGTGCTCAACGGCGTCGGCAGCGAGCACCCTGGCCGTATCCACCGCCCTCGTGTCAGTCTCCGTCCAGTCCGCGGGGTAGTTCCGCTTCGTCATCGCCTGCAATTCGGGGGGCAGCGTCATGGGGTCCTCGCTTTCGTTGTGGTCGGAGAAGAGCATAGTGCGTATCGACGCCTCCGGGACACTGCGCGCCCACGATTCGTGGCGTTGCGCCGCGAGGGTCTACCATCGTCCGAAGGTATGATTGCCCGCGCTACGTGCGGACCGCAAAGGAGAAAGTTGTTGGAGACCATCAAGGCATATTTCGCGTTGACGAAGCCGAGGGTCATTGAACTTCTCTTGGTCGCCGCGATCCCCGCGATGCTGCAGGCGGATCGCGGCGAGGTACACCCCTGGCTCGTGCTGGGCACGCTGCTCGGCGGCTGGATGGGCGCCGCGGCGGCGAACACCTTCAACATGGTCGCCGACTACGACATCGACCAGAAGATGGGCCGCACCCGCGCCCGCCCCCTCGTGCGCCACACCGTGACCAAGGAGAAGGCGGCGGTGTTCGCGTGGGTCATGCTCGTGCTCAGCGTGCTGTGGCTCGGGCTGCTGTGCCACTCCTGGCTCGCGGCGTTTTTCATCGTGCTCACGAACTTCTTCTACATCTTCGTGTACACGAAGTGGCTGAAGCGCCGCACCTGGCAAAACGTCATCTGGGGCGGCGCCGCGGGCTGCATGCCGGTGCTCGTCGGCTGGGCCGTGATCAGGGACAACGTCCACGACGGCTCGCCGGACAACTGGTGGCAGGCCGTCGTGATGTTCATGATCATCTTCTTCTGGACGCCGCCGCACACCTGGGCGCTGGCCATGAAGTACAAGGACGACTACGCGCGCGCCGAGGTGCCGATGCTGCCGGTCGTGGCCTCGGCGCAGGAGACGAGCCGCCAGATCGTCATCTACTCCTGGCTCACCGTGGCCGTCTCGCTGCTGCTCGTGCCGGCGGCGTCCTGGATCTACCCCGTGGTCGCCCTCGCCTCGGGCATCTGGTTCCTCGTCATGGCCACCCGCCTGCACCAAGGCATCGTTCGCGGCGAGAACGTCAAGCCGCTCAAGCTGTTCATCCTCTCGAACAACTACCTCGCGGCGCTCTTCCTCGGCCTCTCCTTCGACGCCGTGCTCGGCTGGCAGACGGTCGGCGAGCTGCTCTTCTAAACTGCCAGCACCACCGAGCCGGTGGTTCTACGCGCCTGCAGGTCCTCGTGGGCCTGGCGGGCGTTTTTTAGCTCGTAGGGCGGGTTGACCCGGATCTTCACCGTGCCGTCCTCGACGGCGCGGGTGACGGCCTGGGCGCGCATGAGGAACTCGTCATCGGTGGCCACGTAGTGGGCGAGCGAGGGGCGCGTGAGAAAGAGCGCGCCGTGGGACTTGAGCTCCTGGATCTTGAACGGCTCCACGTCGCCCGAGGCCGAGCCGAACGAGCAGACGAGCCCGCGCGGGCGGGCGACGTCGAGGCACATCTCGAACGTGTCCTTGCCCACGCCGTCGTAGACCACGTCGACGCCGCGCCCGCCGTTTTCCGCCTTGATCTCCTCGGCGAGGGACGGGCCGTAGCGGAACACCTTCGCCGCGCCCGCCTCGTAGGCGAGCCGCTCCTTCTCGTCGGTGGAGACGACCGAGTAGACCGTCGCCTCCTCCGCGGCGGCCATTTGGGTGAGGATGAGGCCGACGCCGCCGGCGCCCGCGGTGACCACCATCGTGTCCCCGGGGGCCGTCTCGCGCACGCCGTGGAGGAGGTAGTGCGACGTCATGCCCTGCAGCAGCATCGAGGCCGCCACCTCGGGCGCGACGCCCTCCGGCACCGCGACGAGCCGGTTGCGGTCCACCGCCACCTGCTCCGCGTAAGAGCCGGGGGCGTCGTGCCACGCGACGAGGGTGCCGGGCGCGATCTCGCCGCGCGGGTCGTCGACGACTCGGCCGCACCCCTCCGTGCCGGGGATGTAGGGCGGTTCGGACGGGTAGGTCCCGGAGCGGAAGTAGGTGTCGATGAAGTTGACGCCGGCGAAGCTGACGTCGACAAGCAACTGCCCCTCGCCCGGCACCGGGGCGTCGACGTCGGTGTACTCGAGGACTTCGGGGCCGCCGTGGCGGGAAACGAGGATCGCTTTCATGTCACACGAGCGTAGGCAACCTGCGCTTCGCGTGCGAGAAGAGGAAGGCGGAGAAGGCGACGACCGTGGACGACATCGCGATGTGCGCCGGGATGGTCCAGCGGGGCACGCCGAGGCGGAACTGCGTCACGCCGATGGCCCACTGCACGAGGATGAGGCCGACGAGGATCCAGGACGTGCGCCGCGCGTCCTCGGGCGCGCCGGTGCGGTGGAGGAGCACCGCGGTGATGAGCGTGGAGATGAGGTAGAGGTACATGCACACCGCGTGGACGTAGGCGAGCACCTTCGTGTCCAGGTTGAGGCGGCCGTCCATACCGACGCCCGAGTCGCCCGAGTGCGGGCCGGAGCCGGTGACCATCGTGCCGGTGACGAGCACGCAGCACAGCGCGACGGCGGCGATGACGGTCCAGTGCTGGGCGCGGGCGGGGTAGCGGCGCGTCGGCGCGGCGCCGTCGGGCTCGGCGAGGCGCATGTAGAGCATCGCGGCGACCCAGACAAGGACCATCGAGGGCAGGAAGTGCACGGCGACGGACCACCAGCGCAGGTCGAGGAGCACCGAGATGCCGCCGAGGACGGCCTGCAGCACGACGCCGCCGAGCGAGATCCAGGCGAGCGCCTTGATGTCGCGGCGGCGCCCGGCGCGGTACACGGCGACGAGCACGAGAATTGCGGCGACGCCGACGACGAAGGTGAGCAGCCGGTTGCCGAACTCGATGGTCTGGTGGACCCACGGCGCGGCGCCCTCCACCGGGACGAGGGAGCCCTCGTGGCACAGCGGCCACGTGTTGCAGCCGAGCCCGGAGCCGGTGACGCGCACGAGCGAGCCGGTCACGGTGATCCCGCCCTGGCACAGCAGTAGCACCATGGCGAGGGTGCGCTGCATGTGCAGCGACGGGTCGCGCCACGCCTCTTTCCAGGCGGCGCCGCGGCCGGTTGCGGGGTGGTCGGCGGTGGTGGTGCTCACAATGTCTCCAACTTTCGGACGATGTTCTGGTGCAGTGTATCGCCCCTAGCCGTCGAACCGGAACAGGCGCACGGCTGCGGTGATGGAGACCACGGCCCACGCCGCGAGCGAGGCCCACGCCGGCCAGTTCACGTGCAGCTGCAGCGCCTGGTCGAGGGCCCCGGCGAGCGCGACGGTGGGCACCGCGTTCCACCACCCGGCGTCGGCGATGTCGCCGGCGTAGCCCACCCAGCCGAGGATGCCCATGAGCACGAGCCAGATGAGGTTCGCGAGCGCGAGGACCATCTCCGAGCTCAGCGTCCCGCCCATGAGCAGGCCCATCGCGGTGAACGCGGACACGCCGAAGAGGAGGGTGACCAGGCCGAACAGTGCCCCGCCCACGGAGACGTGCCACCCGAGCGCGAGCGCGATGGCGCCGAGGACGACGATCTGCACCACCACCATCGCGAGCACGCCGAGGATTTTGCCCACGATGATCGTCCACGCCGGCACGCCGGAGGCGCCGGTGCGCTTAAGGGCCCCGTAGCGGCGGTCGAACGCGACCGCGATCGCCTGGCCGGTGAAGCCGGCGCCGGTCGCGGCGATGGCGAAGACCATGGGCACGAGCAGGTTGAAGTCGGTGTTGTCGCCGAGGATCGGCGCGAAGTGCGCGGCGAACAGGATCGCCGCGGGGATGACCAGGTTGACCAGCAGCTGCTCGCCGTGGCTGAGGATGAGCTTCGCCTCGACGCGGCCCTGCGCCGTCGCCATCGCGGCGAACGAGGCCCGCTGCGGGGCGGGGGCGAACACGCCGGGCTGCAACACGTCCTTAGTTTCCATTAGCTCCTCAGCTCCTTTCCCGTGATGTCGAGGAACACGTCCTCGAGGTTGCGGTGCGACACCGACAGCTCCCGGATGAGCACGCCCTGCCGCGCCGCCACGCTCGCCAGCTTCTCGACGACCTCCGGCGACCCGTTGCCGCGCACCCGGTAGCTGTGCGGGCGGACGGTCTCCGCGGTGAGCCCGAGGGGCGAAAGCTCCGCGTTGAGCGGGCGCAGGTCGAGCTCTTCCGCGGTCTCCACCGCGATGACGGGAAACTCCTCGTGGCTCGTCAGATCCGCGGGTGTGCCGTGGGCGACGACGCTGCCGTGGTCGATGATGACCACGTCGTCGGCGAGGGTCTCCGCCTCGTCCATGAGGTGCGTGGTGAGCACGACGGTCACCCCGTCGCGCTTCATCGCCGAGATAATGTCCCACACCGCGAGGCGGGACTGGGCGTCCATGCCGGCCGTCGGCTCGTCGAGAAAGATGAGCTCGGGCCGGCCGATCATCGCGAGCGCGAGTGAGAGGCGCTGCTGCTGGCCGCCGGAGAGCCGGCGGTACGTCGTGCCCGCGACACCCTCGAGCCCGAGCAGCCGCATGAGCCACGCTGGGTCGTGGGGGTTGCGGTTGTAGCTCGCCGCGAGCTTGAGCATCTCCCTGACCGAGAGGCCGGCGTAGGAGCCGCCGCCCTGCAGCATGATGCCGATGCGGTCGCGCACCTGCTGCGGGTGGGCCACGGGGTCGATGCCGAGCACCTCGATGCGCCCCGAGGTGGGCTGCGTGAAGCCCTCGCACATCTCGATGGTGGTGGTCTTGCCGGCGCCGTTCGGGCCCAGCAACGCGAGCAGCTGCCCGCGCCGCGCGCTGAAGGAGAGCCCGTCGACCGCCGTTTTGTCGCCGAAACGCTTCACCACGTTGTCGACGACGAGGGCGCTGTCACTCATGGACCTTGAGTGTAGACCTGGCCCGGCCGCGGACCCGAAAGACGAGCCAGACACACGCGACGAGCAGCGCGAACCCGACGATGGCGCAGCCGTAGATCGTCGCGATCGCAGGCGGCTGCAGCCGCAGCCCGCGCGGCAGGACGAGGAAGCTTACCAGGGCGCTGTAGCCGGCGACCGAGGCGCGGAAGAAGAGCCGGTTCGCCCACGCCGCCATCGGCAGGATCGCCCAGAGCGGGTACCACGGGTGCACGACGGGGAAGAGGACGACGAGCACGAGCGTGGCCACCCCGAGCCCGCCGACCGGGTGGATCGCGCCCCGGTACGTCGCCCACAGCATGCGCGCCATGAACGCGGCCGCCACGGCGAGCCCCGCCGAGCGCGTCACGGTGAGCATCGCGCCGGTGTGGTCGCCGAGCCCGAGCAGCATGCCGAGCGCGCCGCTGGCCACGCCGATGTCGGTGGTGAGCGAGAGCCAGCTGCGTATCGACGCAGCTCCGCCCTGCCCCGTGACCCACCCGAAGCCGATGCCGGTCCCGAGCGAGACCGCCACCGAGGTGGCAAGCAGCGCCGCGGCCTGCACCGCCGCCGCGGCGCCGAGCGCGGCGGGGCCGCGCAGCCGGCCGTCGATGCGCAGCGCCCGCGCGAGCGCCATGCCGGTGAACCCGAGCCCGACGAACCCACTCACCTTCACTAGCCCCGCGCAGCTGAGCAGGACGCCCGAGGCCGCCACGAGCACCCACCCGCGAGTGCGGGGGAGGGCGTCGATGCCGCGCAGCCCCACCTCGAAACCGACGAGGACGAAGCCCATCATGACGGCCTCGTTGTGGATGCCGCCGACGAGGTGGAGAACGGTGAGCGGGTTGAGCACCCCGAGCCACAGCGCCGCCGGCACCGCCACGCCACAGCGTCGCGCCAGCGCCGCGATGCCCCAGGCCGCCGCGAGGATCCCGGCGACAGAGACCACGCGGTGGTCGAGCACGCCCCAGAAGATGGAGTCGCCGGTGAGCGAGGAGATCGCGCCGGCGATCCCGAGCGCCACCGGGCCGTACGGGCTCGGCGAGTGCGCCCAGATGAAGGGCACGGAGCGGGCGAGGTGGTGGTCGACGCCGAGCAGCTCGACGGGGCCCGCCGAATAGGGGTCGAGCCCCTGGCGCACGATCGAGCCGTTCGCGAGGTACGAGTAGATGTCCTGGGTGAACAGGGGAGCGGTGGCCATGAGCGGCAGGACCCAGGCGATGAAGGTGCGCAGGACCACTGGGGCGTCGATACGCGGCGGCCCCGCGGACGCCCCGACGAAGGGAGCCATGCACAGCCACGCGGCGACGAGGCAACCGGTGCCGACGAGGACGAGCGAGCTCGAGGCGAGCATCATCGGGCTCATGAGCGCGCCGAGCGGGCCGCGGAACCATGGGTTTTCCACGACCGGCAGCGCCCCGCCCCCGACCGCGCCGAGGGCGATGAGCATCGTGCCGACGAGCCCGAGGAGCCGCAGCGCCTGGAAGCGCGCCCGCTCCCGCGGCGGGCCCGCGAGCGTGGCGGTGCGGCCGCTGACGTGCAGCTGCGCCGAGCGCGAGCCGGGGTGGCCCATGCGGGGCAGCTCCCCGGCGACGGAGGTGCGCGGGCGGCGGCTGGCGGGCGGGGTGGTCACGGCTCGACATTCTAAGGGGCCGGCGCCGGCGAACGCGCGCCCCGGTGCTGCCGAAATATTTTCGGCACACTAGTGTTGTGAAAAGGCAGCTGCCCAAGCACGAACGAAGCGAAAGGGGTGTCACCGTGGTGCTCACACCAACGCAGCCGGCGGCGTCTCCCTCCCGCGGCGGCGGGGAGACCCGCTCGCAGGTGATGTCGGTGCTGCTGAAACGTGCCCCGGTCGCGGCGGCCGACGTGGCGGACGAGCTCGGCCTCTCCACCGCGGGGGTGCGCCGCCACCTGGACAGGCTCGTCGAGGACGGCCTCGCCGAGACCTGCGCGCCCCGCGCGGTCGCCGGGGAGGAGCAGGGCCGGGGCCGGCCGGCGAAGCACTTCCGGCTCACCGCCGCGGGGCGGGCGCAGTTCGGGTCGGACTACGACGCGCTCGCGGTCGAGGCCGTCGACCTCATCGCCGAGCTCGGGGGCGAGGACGCGGTGCGCCGCTTCGCGCAGGCCCGGGCGGAGCGGATCTTCGCCGGGGTCGAGCCCGTTTCCCGGGACGAGGCGACGGTGCCTTCCGAGGCCACCGGCCCATCCGAGGCTGCGGTGCGCCGCGTCGCCGCCGCGCTCGAGGCGCACGGGTACGTGCCCAGCCTCAGGCGCACGGCCGCCGGCATCCAGATCTGCCAGCACCACTGCCCGGTCTCCGCGGTCGCGGCAGCCTACCCCGAGTTCTGCGAGGCGGAGCACGAGGTGCTGGCGAAGCTCGTCGATACGCATGTGCAACCGCTCGCCCTCATCTCGGACGGGCACGGCGTCTGCACAACCAACATCCCACTCGCCGCTGCGGCGAGAACTCACACGAAAGGAGCGGCTGACAATGACTGAAGTGAAGCCCACGCCAGGCCTTGAAAAGCCGATGAACGACGACGAAATCATCGAGTCCATCGGCGCCTACAACTACGGCTGGCACGACTCCGACGTCGCCGGCGCCTCCGCGCGCCGCGGCCTGAACGAGGACGTGGTGCGCGACATCTCCCGCATCAAGGGGGAGCCGGAGTGGATGCTCCACCAGCGTCTCAAGGCCCTCGAGATCTTCGACAAGAAGCCCATGCCGACGTGGGGTGCGGATCTCTCCGACATCGACTTCGACAACATCAAGTACTACGTGCGCTCCACCGAGCAGCAGGCGGCGAGCTGGGACGACCTGCCGGAGGACATCAAGAACACCTACGACAAGCTGGGCATCCCCGAGGCGGAGAAGCAGCGCCTCGTCGCCGGCGTCGCGGCGCAGTACGAGTCCGAGGTGGTCTACCACCAGATTCGCGAGGACCTCGAGGAAAAGGGCGTCATCTTCGTCGACACCGACACCGCCCTGCGCGAGCACGAGGACCTGTTCAAGGAGTACTTCGGCTCAGTGATCCCGGCCGGCGACAACAAGTTCTCGGCGCTCAACACCGCCGTGTGGTCGGGTGGGTCCTTCATCTACGTCCCGCCGGGGGTCCACGTGGACATCCCGCTGCAGGCGTACTTCCGCATCAACACGGAGAACATGGGCCAGTTCGAGCGCACCCTCATCATCGTGGACGAGGACGCGTACGTGCACTACGTCGAGGGCTGCACCGCCCCGATCTACAAGTCGGACTCGCTGCACTCCGCGGTGGTGGAGATCATCGTGAAGAAGGGCGGGCGCTGCCGCTACACCACCATCCAGAACTGGTCGGGCAACGTCTACAACCTGGTGACCAAGCGCGCCAAGGCCGAGGAGGGCGCGACCATGGAGTGGGTCGACGGCAACATCGGCTCGAAGGTGACCATGAAGTACCCGGCCGTGTGGATGACCGGCGAGCACGCCCGCGGCGAGGTGCTCTCGGTCGCGTTCGCTGGCGAGGGCCAGTTCCAGGACACCGGCGCGAAGATGACGCACATGGCGCCGCACACCTCCTCGTCCATCGTGTCCAAGTCGGTGGCTCGCGGCGGCGGCCGCGCCGCCTACCGCGGACTGGTGCAGGTCAACGCTAACGCGCACCACTCCGTCTCCAACGTCGAGTGCGACGCGCTGCTCGTCGACGACATCTCGCGCTCCGACACGTACCCCTACAACGACATCCGCAACGACCGGGTCACGCTCGGCCACGAGGCGAAGGTGTCCAAGGTCTCCGAGGACCAGCTGTTCTACCTCATGTCCCGCGGCATCCCCGAGGAGGAGGCCATGGCGATGATCGTGCGCGGCTTCGTCGAGCCGATCGCCAAGGAGCTGCCGATGGAGTACGCCCTCGAACTCAACCGCCTCATCGAGCTGCAAATGGAAGGATCGGTGGGCTAAATGTCCGACCAGCAAACCGTTGCGAACGTAGTTCGCAACGCCACGACGCACAACAACAAGGGCGACCTGTTCACCTCCTTCGACGTGGAGGACTTCGAGGTCCCGGGCGGCCGCGACGAGGTGTGGCGCTTCGTCTCCCTGCGCCGCCTGCGTGGCCTGCACAACGGCACGTTCGCCGCGCAGGCTCCCGCCCAGATCGCGGTCGAGGGCCCGTCCGAGGTGACCGTCGAGCAGGTCTCGCTTGACGACGATCGCGTCACCGCCGCCGGTGCCCCCGTCGACCGCATCGCGGCCCAGGCTTGGACATCGTCCGAATCGGCGACCCTCATCACGGTGCCCGACCGCGCGGAGCTGACTGAGCCGGTGACCGTCACCGTCACCGGCGCCGGGCTCGACGCGACCACGTTCGGCACCGTCATGATCCAGACGGGCGCGAACTCGACGGCGACCGTCGTGGTGCGCTACGCGGGCTCCGGCACCCACGCCGACAACATCAACTGGGTCATCGGCGAGGGATCCCGCGTCAACGCCGTCGTCGACGCCGACTGGAACACCGACGCGGTGCACGTGGGGCAGCAGTCGATCGTCGTGAAGCGCGATGCGACCCTGCGCCACCACGTGGCCACGTTCGGCGGCGAGGTCGTGCGCATCACCCCGCGCGTCGCGTTCGAGGCGCCGGGCGGCGACGTCGAGCTGACCGGCGTGTACTTCGCCGACGCCGGCCAGTACATCGAGAACCGCCTGCTCGTCGACCACAAGGTGCCAAACTGCCGCTCCAACGTGCTGTACAAGGGCGCGCTGCAGGGCGACAAGTCCTCCCCGCTGCCGGAGGCGCGCACCTGCTGGGTGGGCGACGTGCTCATCCGCGCCGAGGCGACCGGCACCGACACCTACGAGACGAACCGCAACCTCGTGCTCACCGACGGCGCGCGCGCCGACGCGATCCCGAACCTGGAGATCGAGACGGGCGAGATCGCCGGCGCAGGCCACGCCGCCACCGTCGGCCGCTTCGACGACGAGCAGTTGTTCTACCTGCGCTCCCGCGGCATCCGCGAGGAAGACGCCACCCGCCTGATCATCCGCGGCTTCTTCAACGAGGTCCTCAACCAGATCCCCGTCGAGTCGGTCCGCGACGAGCTCATCGCCCGCGTCGCCGGCGAGCTCGAGCGCAACGAAAACTAAAGGAGCATTCATGTCCACCCTGGAAATCAAGAACCTGCACGCCAACGTCCTCCCCTCGGAGGAGGGGCAGGAGGCGAAGCCCATCCTCAAGGGCGTCAACCTCACCATCAACGGCGGCGAGACCCACGCCATCATGGGTCCGAACGGCTCCGGCAAGTCCACCCTCGCCTACACGCTCGCCGGCCACCCGAAGTACGAGGTGACCGACGGCGAGGTGCTGCTCGACGGTGAGAACCTCCTGGAGATGTCCATCGACGAGCGCGCCCGCGCCGGCCTCTTCCTCGCCATGCAGTACCCGGTCGAGGTGCCGGGCGTGTCGTCCTCGAACTTCATGCGCTCCGCCGTCACTGCGGTGCGCGGCGAGGCCCCGAAGCTGCGCGAGTGGGTCGGCGAGCTCAACGCCGCCCGCGAGGCGCTGCAGATGGACGCCTCCTTCTCCGAGCGCTCCGTGAACGAGGGCTTCTCCGGCGGCGAGAAGAAGCGCCACGAGGTCATGCAGCTCGCGCTGATGAAGCCGAAGTTCGCCGTCATGGACGAGACGGATTCCGGCCTTGACGTGGACGCGCTGCGCATCGTCTCCGAGGGCATCAACCGCTACCAGGAGGAGACGGGCGGCGGCGTGCTCATGATCACGCACTACAAGCGCATTCTCAACTACGTCAAGCCCGACTTCATCCACGTCTTCGCCGACGGCCACGTCGTGCAGACCGGCGACGCCTCGCTCGCCGACCAGCTCGAGGCCGAGGGCTACGAGAAGTTCATCTAATGGCGCTCGACGTAGAAGCGATCAGGGCAGAATTCCCCATCCTGTCGCGCACCGTGCGCGGGGACAAGCCGCTGGTATACCTCGACTCCGGGGCAACCTCGCAGCGCCCGCAGCGGGTGTGGGACGCCGAGCGCGACTTCGTGCTCGGCTGCAACGCGCCGGTGCACCGCGGCTCCTACGAGCTCGCGGAGGAGGCCACCGACGCGTACGAGTCGGCGCGCGAGGCGATCGCGGCGTTCGTCGGTGCCGACGACGACGAGATCGCGTTCACCAAGAACGCCACCGAGGGCCTCAACCTCGTCGCGTACGTGCTCGGCGACGACCGCGCCGGCGATCTCGCTGTGCGCGAGGGTGACACCGTCGTCATCACCGAGCTCGAGCACCACGCGAACCTCGTGCCGTGGCAGGAGCTGTGCCGCCGCACCGGCGCGACGCTGAAGTGGTACTCGATGACCGAGGACGGGCGCATCGACCTCGACTCGCTCGAGCTCGACGACACCGTCAAGGTCGTCGCCTTCACCCACCAGTCGAACGTCACCGGCGCGCACGCAGACGTCGAGGAGATGGTGCGTCGCGCGAAGGCGGTCGGCGCGCTCACCGTGCTCGACGCGTGCCAGTCGGTGCCGCACATGCCGGTGGACCTCCACGCCCTCGACGTTGACTTCGCGGCGTTCTCCGGCCACAAGATGTGCGGCCCGAACGGCGTCGGCGCGGTCTACTCGAAGCACCTAGGCGAGCTGCCGCCGTTCATGACGGGCGGCTCGATGATCGAGGTCGTGCGCATGGAGGGCTCCACCTACGCGCCCGCCCCGCAGCGCTTCGAGGCCGGCACGCAGATGACCTCGCAGGTCGTGGGCCTGGGCGAGGCGGTGCGCTTCCTCACCGAGATCGGGATGGACAACATCGCCGCGCACGAGCGGGAGCTCACCGCCTACGCCCTCGAGCAGATGCAGCGTATCGACGGCCTCCGGATCGCCGGCCCCCTCACCGCCGAGAAGCGCGGCGGCGCGATCGCGTTCACGGTCGAGGGCGTGCACCCGCACGACCTGGGCCAGGTGCTCGACGCCGAGGGCGTGGCCATCCGCACCGGCCACCACTGCGCGTGGCCGGCCCACCGGGGCCTCAACCTGCAGTCCACGTCGCGGGCGAGCTTCTACCTGTACAACACGCTGGACGAGGTTGATACCTTGGTGGCGTCGATACGCAAGGCGAAGGAGTTTTTCGCGCGATGAACCTGGAGTCGATGTACCAGGAAGTGATCCTGGACCACTACAAGAACCCGCAGCACGCGGGCCTGCGCGAGCCGTACGAGGCGGAGGTGCACCACGTGAACCCGTCGTGCGGCGACGAGATCACGCTGCGCGTCCACCTCTCCGAGGACGGCGCAACGGTCGAAGACGTCTCGTACGACGCGGTCGGGTGCTCGATCTCGCAGGCGTCCACCTCCGTGATGGCCGAGGAGGTCATCGGCAAGCCGGTCGCCGAGGCGATGGAGAAGCTCGGCGTGTTCGAGGAGATGGTGACCTCGCGCGGCACCGTCGAGGGCGACGCCGCGGTGATCGGCGACGGGGTCGCGTTCGCGGGGGTGGCGAAGTTCCCGGCGCGCGTGAAGTGCGCGCTGCTGGGGTGGAAGGCGTTCCAGGCGGCGACGTCGGACGCGCTCGAGGAGAAGGAGTAGGAGATGACCGAGCCGAATTCGCAGGAGAACACCCGCCCGCAGCAGACCGAGGAGCAGCTCAAGCTCGTCGGCGAGGTGGAGGAGTACTTGCGCGATGTGATCGACCCGGAGCTGGGGATCAACGTCGTCGACCTGGGCCTCGTCTACGACATCTGGATCGAGGAGCGCGCCGAGGCGACGACGGCGGTGGTCAACATGACGCTCACCTCGCCGGCGTGCCCGCTCACCGACGTCATCGAGGAGCAGGCGCTTCAGGCCGTCGTGCCGAACACCGCGGTCGACGACCTCGAGATCAACTGGGTCTGGATGCCGCCGTGGGGCCCGCAGTTCATCACCGAGGAGGGCCGCGAGCAGCTGCGCGCCCTCGGTTTCGCGGTTTAGCCCGCGCTTTCTAAACTGTGGCGTCGTGATTGTCACCAATGATCTCGAGGTGCGCGTCGGCGCCCGCACGCTTCTCGACGCCCCCGGCCAACACCTCCGCGTCCAGCCCGGCGACCGCATCGGCCTGGTGGGTCGCAACGGCGCCGGCAAGACGACGACGATGCGCATCCTGGCGGGGGAGACCGAGCCCTACGGCGGCTCGGTGACGCGTTCGGGCGAGATCGGCTACCTCCCGCAGGATTCGAAAGAGGGCGACATCGAGCAGACTGCCCGCGACCGGGTCCTGTCGGCGCGCGGTCTGGATCAGATCCAGCGGTCGATGGCGAAGCAGCAGTCCATCATGGAGACGACGGACGGCGCGGAGCGCGACAAGGCCATCGCCAAATTCTCCCGACTGGAGGAGCGCTACCAAGCGCTCGGCGGCTACGAGGCCAACGCCGAGGCCGCCCAAATCTGCGACAACCTGGGCCTTCCGGAGCGGGTGCTGGACCAGCAACTGAAAACGCTCTCGGGCGGCCAGCGCCGCCGCGTGGAGCTTGCGCAGATCCTTTTCGCGTCGCGGCAGGGCTCGGGCAAGTCCCAAACCACACTGCTTCTCGACGAGCCCACCAACCACCTCGACGCCGACTCCATCTCCTGGCTGCGTGGCTTCCTGTCGAAGCACGAGGGCGGGCTGATCATGATCTCCCACGACGTCGAGTTGCTCGACGCGGTGTGCAACAAGGTGTGGTTCCTCGACGCGGTGCGTGCCGAAGCCGACGTGTACAACATGGGCTTCGCCAAATATAAGGACGCCCGCGCCCTCGATGAGGCCCGCCGGCGCCGCGAGCGCGCCAACGCGGAGAAGAAGGCCTCGGCGCTGCAGAAGCAGGCCGCGAAGCTGGGGGCCAAGGCCACGAAGGCTGCGGCGGCGAAGCAAATGCTTGCCCGCGCCGAACGCATGATGGGGGAGCTCGACGAGGTTCGCGTCGCCGACCGCGTCGCCTCCATCTCCTTCCCCGAGCCTGCGCCGTGCGGCAAGACGCCCCTGTTCGGCAAGGGGCTGACCAAGATGTACGGCTCGCTCGAGGTGTTCGCGGGTGTGGACTTGGCAGTGGACAAGGGCTCCCGCGTGGTGGTGCTGGGCACGAACGGCGCCGGCAAGACGACGTTGCTGAAGCTGCTGGCCGGTGTCGAGCGCACCGACGGCGAGGGCGGCGTCGTTTCCGGCCACGGCTTGAAGATCGGGTACTTCGCGCAAGAACACGACACCATCGACGGTGCGAAAACGGTCTGGGAAAACACCATCGAGGCGTGCCCCGACGCGGGCCAGCAGGACCTGCGCGGGCTGCTCGGTGCGTTCATGTTTTCCGGCGACAAGCTGGAGCAGCCCGCCGGCACCCTCTCGGGCGGCGAGAAGACCCGCCTCGCGCTGGCCACGCTGGTCTCCTCCCGGGCGAACGTCCTGCTTCTCGACGAGCCCACAAACAACCTCGACCCACAATCCCGCGAGCAGGTCCTCGATGCGCTGAAAACTTACACCGGCGCGGTGGTCCTGGTCACCCACGACCCGGGCGCGGTGCGAGCGCTCGAGCCGGAGCGCGTCATCATCATGCCCGAGGGTGACGAAGATCTGTGGAACGACGAATACATGGAGATCGTCGAACTCGCCTAACGCTGGGACGGCAGGCTGGAGCAGCAAGCTAGAACGGCGGGTACGGATCCTGGCCCTTCGCCCAGGGCGGCGCTTGAACGGGTTCCCGCGGCGGGGGAGGATCGGGCGGCCGCTCCG
The DNA here is from genome assembly GCF_028609865.1 of Corynebacterium jeddahense. NCBI lineage: Bacteria > Bacillati > Actinomycetota > Actinomycetes > Mycobacteriales > Corynebacteriaceae > Corynebacterium > Corynebacterium jeddahense. The sequence continues at coordinate 1,400,906 of NZ_CP063194.1, read as the reverse complement.
GGGGCAGGTGGGTTGTGTGATGCCTATGTGACTCGCGGGTGCGGATCAGATTCACCGCAGCATGCTCCGCGGCATCAGCGGTATTGAACTTCAGGTGAGGTGACCCCGGTTCCTTGAGCCCAACCCTCCGTGAAGTCGGGCAGATATCGACGTGGCTGCTGTTGCCACGGTGGTCCATGTTGTCGTTGTTCATCCGGTGGTGCTGCCTGCACAGCGCCGCCAAGTTGCCGATGTCGGTGTTGCCGCCCTTGAGCCACGAAACGACGTGGTGGGCCTCGCATTCGCTGAGCGGGGCAGTGCACCCCGCCCACGCGCACACGCCTTGGAGTGCCAGCAACGTGACGCGCTGAGCAATGGATGCCGTTCGTCTGGTGCGGTAAAGGTCCAATGACAGATGTTCGGCGTCATCGACGGCGAGGACGAATTCGGCCGTCCCGTCCATCCCGAGTCGGACAAGATCGAACGCGGTGACATCAATGCCGGTGTTGGTGGCGAACTTGGTCGTGGCGCCTGCGTCCGCGAGCTGGTCCAGCGTGCACGAGACCAAGACGGATGCGCACCCGCCGCCTGCAGGTTTCTGGCAATGCTCAAAGTGCTCCAGGATGGCGATGAACTGGTCGTAGCGGCGCTGCGCCGGGGTACGGTAATCCTCCTCGCCCTCCGGGAGGTTGGAGTTCGGAACCAGGCCCTTGTCCGTCAGCGTCTTGAACAATGCGGCATGCCCCGCGGTGAAGGTGATGTCCGCGTCAACCGTTCCGTCAGCGTTCTGGTTACCAATCACCAGTTTGCGCTTGCGCATGCCCGCATTCGGATTGGTTGGGTCCGCATGCTTGCGGTTTTCCGCCTCCACCCAGCGTCGGACTAGGGCTCGAAGATCCTTTACGCTGCGATCCGGGGCCTCGTCCATCGCCCTCGCCATGAGGCGGGCGTGCGCTCCTTTTGCCGCGTCGACGAGCCGGTCAAGTTCGAGACGGATGACTCGCTGCTTCTGCTCGGACACCTGCGCCGCAGCCTTTCGCGCCCGAGCCTGGCGTACCCGCGCCTCCTCCCGCCGGCGGTCCTCCTCCCGCCGGCGGTCCTCCTCCCGCCGGCGGTCCTCATCTTCCTCCCCAAAACCGAAGAACTCGAATCCGCCGTCGGATCCCTCCTCGGGCGCGTCTTGCTGGGCGGGCCCTTCAACGTCGGGTTCGCCGTAGAACGCGCGGCCGCGGGCGAGGCGGTCATAGGCGTCGCCGGGTTCGATCCCCAGCCTCTTCTCCAGATACGTCTTCGCCCACTTCGACCCCATAAGCCGACCGGCGTCGTCACGCTCCGCCACGAACGCGAAGAACGCGTCCAACAACGGTTTCGTGCGCAGTGCCGCCTCTAGCTTCTCAAACGGCTCGCGTACATCTTCGAATGTGACGTTGGAGGGGTCGTCGCAAAGGTCCCGCATTGCGAATAAGGCGTGCGCAATTGTGTCGACATGACGTGCGAGTTCCGTGCTCACGACCCCTCCTTCCGGACCTAAGTTCGAACGTTGGGTGTCACTCTACGAACGCTGCCGACATAAACCGCAAGTATGTGCAATACGGCAAACATAAGGTAAAAAAGAGTGATCTAAATCACATCGCACTTCGCTTCACGACGACCTATCGGCCGTAACGCTCAGCAAAATTCGCCAGGATCTGGTTGTTCCACGTGAAATCGCCGGTGTAAGCCTCGGCGATGTTGGATTCCATGACATCGGCGCGAACGTAGCCGAGGTGGGCGTACAAGCGGAGCCGCGCCTCGAGCGCCGGCGCGGTGAGCTCGGGGTGGAACTGCGTGGCGTACACGTTGGACTTCACCCGGAACATTTGGATCGGGCAGGCCTCACCTGAGACGAGCACCGTCGCAGAAGCGGGCACCGACGACACCGCCTCTTTGTGCCCCACCAGCGTGTGAAAACTCTCGGCGAGCCCGTCGAGCAGGGGATCCGAGGCACCCTCTGGGGTGACGGTGACGGTGATGAGGCCGGCCTCCTCGGCGTATTCGTCGCCAAGCGTGGCGCCGATAAGCGTGCCAACCGTGCCGATGCCGTAGCAGGCACCCATGAGCGGGTAGTCGCGGTCGATAATTTCACGGACGAGGGTGCCGATCTCACGCTCGACCCGCAGCTGATTCTGTGACTTTACCGCGTCGGAGTTGTTGAAAGGGCTGCCGCCCAATAGGACACCGGAGTAGGAGTCCAGGTCGACCTCTCCGAGAGGTGCTGACTCGACTCGGCGTTGCTCAATTGCGCCGTCGTCAAGCTGCATGCCCGCGGTGAAGCTCGCGAGCTCTTCCGCGGCGGCTTCGTCCTCGGGGCGGGTGCTGAGGAGGAGGAATGGGCGGTTCAATGTCACCTGCTCAAATGTATCGGAGCGACCTGCCGGTACGATATTCGGCATGGCTAATTCAAACCTCGATCTGCTCGGTTCCCTCAAGGACTCCTGGAACGCAATGTCGTCTGATCAGCGCACCGCGGTCGGTGTGCTCGGCGCGCTGGACACCGCCGGTAAGGCAATCGCGCTGTGGGACCTCGCCCGCACCGACAGTAAGAAGCTCCGCGGCCCCAAGCTGATCTGGACTCCTATTATCGGCGCGGTGAACACGTTCGGCTGGCTGGCGTACTTCGTCATCGGCAAGAAGCGCTAAAAACCGGATGGCATAGACACCTAACTGTACAACTTGTACAATTATCCACATGACTACCGCATCCCTCTCCGAATTTCGGGCGAATCAGAGCCGATATATTGCGGCGGCGCAACGCGAGCCTGTGGCAATCCTGTCAAGGGGAGCTGAACGTCGCGCCGTACTCGTTTCTCCTGAGCTGTTCGATCAGGCTATGCAGGCCCTGGAGGATCAAATCGATCTTGCAGCAGCGCGGGAAGCGGAAAGCGAAGAACGGGTGAGTATGGAAGAAGTGCGTGAGATGATCAGCATTTCAGAGTAGACGAACCCGTGACACGAGCCTACAAAGTTGAATTCGCCAGGTCAGCGGCCAAGTCACTGAGCAAGATTGACCGTACAGAAGCGCAACGGATCTATAGGGCAATCGACAATCTGGCCACCAATCCGGAGCCTCCTGGATCTACTCAACTGGTCGGAGGCGACGGGCAGCGACGCATTCGGGTGGGAGACTACCGGGTGATTTACCGGGTTGAGCACGGCGTACTGGTGGTTTTCGTAATCCGCGTGGCTCACCGGCGGGAAGTATATTGAGGTTCGAAACGGGCACGCCTGCGTCGATTAGTGCGCGAGCCCGCATGACCGCGGCGAGGTCAGAGACTGCATAGTCGCGCTAGTTTCCGCTGGTCCGCGCAGGCTCTGGCACGGCACCTGACTCATGCAGGTGCCGGATGGACCGCACGGAACATCCGGCGGCTCGGCGACATCCGATATTCTCACACCCGCAGTATCAACCATGACACCGTGTGAGGGTCAAGCCCCTAGTTCCTAAACCCGTGTACCGGCGCGGGGATGAACCCGCCGCGGTGGATAAACGCGTCGTTGCCCACCGTGTTCACCGGGATCACCGGCGCGTAGCCGAGCAGCCCGCCGAAGTTCACCTCGTCGCCGGGCTTCGTGCCAGGCACCGGGATGAGGCGCGACGCGGTGGTCTTGTGGTTCATCACACCGATCGCCGCCTCGTCCGCGATCATGCCCGCGATGAGCTCGGCGGAGGTATCGCCGGGGATGGCGATCATGTCGAAGCCGACGGAGCAGATCGAGGTCATCGCCTCGAGCTTGTCCATCGAAATGGCGCCGGAATGCACCGCGTCGATCATGCCCTTGTCCTCGGAGACGGGGATGAACGATCCGGACAGGCCGCCGATGCGCGAGCAGGCCATCATGCCGCCCTTCTTCACGGCGTCGTTGAGCAGTGCGAGAGCCGCGGTCGTGCCGTGCGTGCCCACCTGGTCGAGGCCCATGCGCTCGAGCACGTGCGCCACCGAATCGCCCATTTCCGCCGTCGGCGCCAGCGACAGGTCCACGATGCCGAACGGCACGCCAAGGCGCTGCGCCGCCATCGTGCCCACGAGCTGGCCCGCGCGCGTGATCTTAAACGCCGCTTTCTTGATTTCTTCGGCGAGATCGTTGAGTGACGCGCCCGTCAACGGAGCAATCGCATTATCGACGACCCCAGGGCCCGACACGCCCACCGAGATCACGGTGTCCGGCTCCTCGATGCCGTGGAAGGCGCCCGCCATAAACGGGTTGTCGCCGACCGCGTTCGCGAACACGACGAGCTTCGCGCACGCGATGGAGGAGCGGTCCGCGGTGAGCTCGGCCGCCTCCTTCACGATCTCGCCCATCTTGGCCACGGCGTTCATGTTGATGCCGGCGCGCGAGGACGCCACGTTCACTGAGCTGCACACGTTGTCTGTCTCGGCGAGCGCCTCCGGGATGGAGTAAATCAAACGCTTGTCGGACCGCGTTCCGCCCTTTTCGACGAGCGCGGAGTAGCCGCCGACGAAGTTCACGCCCAGCTCTGCCGCTGCGCGGTCCAACGCGCGGGCGATGTCGACGGGGTTGCCCTCCACACCGGCGGCGACGAGCGCGACGGGGGAGACCGAGATGCGCTTGTTCACGATCGGGATGCCCAGCTCGCGCTCGATGGACTCGCACACGGGCACGAGGTCGCGGGCGCGCTCCATGACGCGGTCGTAGACCGCCTGCGCGGTGGCCACCATCGACTCGCGCGTGCAGCCGATCAGCGAGATGCCCATGGTCACGGTGCGGATGTCCAGGCGGTAGTCCTCGATCATGCGGATGACGTCGAGGAACCGGGCGTCGGAATACTCGAAGTTCATGGCCTGCCCCTAGATGTCGTTGATGGCGCTGAACAGGGCCTCAGACTGGATGCGCACGACCATCCCGAGCGGCTTCCCGGCCGCGTCGAATGCTTCCTGCAGCGCGCCCATGTCCACGTCGCCCTCGGGGAGCTCGACGCGCATGATCATGGTGAAGAAGTCGTCCATGATGGTCTGCGAGACGTCGACGATGTTCAGCTCTTGCTCTGCAGCTTCACCGGCCACGGCGGCGATGACGCCGGGCCGATCCTTCCCGGTCGTTGTAATAATTGCGTACATGCGCAAAGTGTAACCTTTCGTGGCGCGTTAGAGTCGGGGATATGAAAACGAAACACGTCCTCGTCCTCGGCGCCGGCGGCAACGTCTCGCGCCACACCATCCCCAAGCTCGTCGCGCAGGGCCACAGCGTGAGCGCCCTCGTGCGCAACCCCGACCATGTGCAGCAGCTTGTCGACGACGGCGCGACCGCCATCGTCCGCGACCTCACCACGCTCGACGAGGAGGACTGGGCCCGCTTGCTCACCCCGTTCGACGCCGTAGTCTGGTCCGCTGGCGCCGGCGGCAGCAGCGCGGAGGCCACCTGGGCCGTCGACCGGGACGCGGCGCTGGCCATGATCGGCGCACTCGAGGAGCTCGGCGAGTTCGCGCCGTTCCTCGTCATGGTCTCCTACGCCGGCGCGACCGAGGCGACAACCAGCGAAGACAACGCATCGTGGTACGCTTACGTCGAGAGTAAGAAGGCCGTTGACAAGCGACTGCTCGCCTCCGAACTGCCGCACCAGATCCTCGGCCCGACACGGCTCACCGACGGGCCGTCGCAAGGCATCTCGCTTCTCGACGGCCCGATGGCGAAAGACTCCGAAACCCCGCGCGAACTCGTGGCGGATGTCATCGTGGAGTCGGTGGGCCGCGGCGAGCCGTTCCGCCGCAACCCGCTCGAGTTTGAGGGCGGCAGCGACCCCGTGACCGAGATTTAGTCGAAGTACCCGTCGAGGCAGAGCCGGGCGAAGTCGCGCAGCAACGCGTTCGCCCGGCTCACGTCGTGGTTGGGCAGGTCCGCGACGATGCGGGCGTACTCGTCGGCCGGGAAGTAGCCGTAGTCGTGGAAGAAGTCCATGCGGGTGCGCATCGCGGCGGCGTCCATCTCGGCGTGGAACTGGGCCGCCCACACCCGGTCGCCGTAGCGCACCACCTGCACCAGCCCGTCCGGCCCAGACGCGACCACGGCGAGCGAATCAGGCACGGCCACTGGGTTTTCGGTGTGGCCGGTCAGCGCGGTGAACGTGCCGCTGGCGCCGGCGAGGACGTCGTCCTCGACAACTTCTACGGTCGTGGGACCGGACGGCTCGGGGTGGGTCCGCCCGACCTCGCCGCCGAGGTGGTCGACGAGCCAGGAGATGCCGAAGCAGACGAAGAACACCGGCTTGCCGGACGCCACGGCGGCGGACAGGATGTCGTCGATACGCATGTGCCACGCGGAGCGCTCCGGGCTGGAGACGTTGAGCGAGCAGCCGCCGACGATGATGCCGCAGATCGGGTCGAGGGGCCCGAGTTCGGCGCCGGGGGAGTCTATGATGCGCAGCTCCACGTCCACCTCGTCGAGGCCGGTGGCGCGCAGGACGTCGTGGTACTCGGCGTGTGCGACGGCGGGGCCGATGCCGCCCGTGCGCAGCGAGAGGAAGAGGAGCTTGGGCATGGCGGTCATTCTATACCGCTTGGTCTAGTTCGAGGAATCAGCCGCGGACCGACTGCTCCACCACGTCCAGCATCGCCTCGAGGCGCTCCGGTGACTCGCCGGTGGCGAGCTTCGTGATAAAGCCCTCGAGCACCGTCTCCAGGTAGGTCTGCAGGACGTCGACGGGGACGTCGCTGCGCATCTGCTGGTTCGACTCCAGGCGCTCGCGCACCGCCCGGTCGAGCACCTCCTGCTGCTCGCGCCACCGGGCCTCGAACTCGGGGTCGGTGCGCAGCTTGCGCAAGATCTCGGCGCGGGTGGTGAACCAGTCGTTCGCGCCGGTGTCGCTGAGCATGCCGCGCATCACCTCGACGAGGCCGCGCTCGCTGACCACCTCCGCCTGCCGCTGCGCGTCCGCCTCGGCGATGGCGAGAAAGAGCGTCTCCTTGTCGCCGAAGTGGTGGAAGATCGCCCCGCGGGTCTTGCCGGTCGCCTCCTCGAGCCGGGCTACCGTCGCGCCCTCGTAGCCGTAGCGGGCAAAGCACGTGCGCGCGGCGTCGATGATCTCGCTGCGGCGGCGCTGGAGTTCTTCGTCGCTGACGATGGGCATGCGTGGGGCCTTTCGTGTGATGGGGGGAGCGCGGGGCGGGGGATCTTGGCAGCATTATGGGCTAGTGAAATCGCTGTTCCACTAGCCCATAACGGTTCCGGGCGCGGCGCCTCGGCGCCGCGCCACCGGCGGTGCGAGCGTTTAGCTCTTCACCATCTGGCGCAGCACATACTGCAGGATGCCGCCGTTGCGGTAGTACTCGGCCTCACCAGGCGTATCCACGCGAACCACGGCGTCGAACTCGACGGCGTCGGCGCCGTCCTTCTCAGCCTTAACGTGGACCGTCGACGGGATCTCGCCGTTGTTGAACTCGGTGATGCCGGTGATGGAGAAGGTCTCCGAGCCGTCCAGGCCGAGCGACTCGTGGGACTCGCCCTCCGGGAACTGCAGCGGGAGCACGCCCATGCCGATGAGGTTCGAGCGGTGGATGCGCTCGAAGGATTCGGCGATGACGGCCTTCACGCCGAGCAGGTTCGTGCCCTTCGCGGCCCAGTCACGGGACGAGCCGGTGCCGTACTCCTTACCGGCGATGACCACGAGCGGGATGTTCTTCTCGGCGTAGTTCATCGCGGCGTCGTAGATGTACGCCTGCGGCGCGTCGTCCTTGGTGAAGTCGCGGGTGTAGCCGCCCTGCTCATCCACCAGCTGGTTGCGCAGGCGGATGTTGGCGAAGGTGCCGCGCACCATGACCTCGTGGTTGCCGCGGCGGGAGCCGAAGGAGTTGTAGTCCTTGCGCTCCACGCCGTGCTCGTCGAGGTAGTTCGCCGCCGGGGTGCCCGGCTTGATGGAGGACGCGGGGGAGATGTGGTCGGTGGTCACCGAGTCGCCCAGCTTGGCCAGCACGCGAGCGCCCTCGATGTCCTTGACGTCCTCCGGCTCCTCCGGCATGCCGTCGAAGTACGGCGCCTTGCGGATGTAGGTGGAGTCTTCGTTCCAGTCGAAGGTCTTGCCCTTCGGGATGTCCAGACCCTGCCACTGCTCGTCGCCCTTGAAGACGTCGGCGTAGTCCTTCTCGTACATCTCGCGGGAGATGGTGCCGGCGATGGTCTCCTCGATCTCCTCGGTGGACGGCCAGACGTCCTTAAGGAAGACGTCGTTGCCGTCCTGGTCCTGGCCGAGCGGCTGGGACTCGAAGTCGAAGTCCATCGTGCCGGCAATCGCGTACGCGATGACCAGGAGCGGGGACGCAAGGTAGTTCATCTTCACGTCCGGGGAGATGCGGCCCTCGAAGTTGCGGTTGCCGGAGAGCACGGCGGTCGCGGTGAGGTCGTACTCGTTGACGGCCTCGGAAACCTCGGCCGGCAGCGGGCCGGAGTTGCCGATGCAGGACGCGCAGCCGAAGCCGGAGAGGTAGAAGCCCACGGCCTCGAGGTCCTTCCACAGGTCGGCGCGCTCGTAGTAGCCGTCGACAACCTGGGAGCCCGGCGCCATGATGGTCTTCACCCACGGCTTGGCCTTGAGGCCCTTCTCCGCCGCCTTGCGGGCGAGCAGCGCCGCGCCGACCATGACGGACGGGTTCGAGGTGTTGGTGCAGGAGGTCACGGCCGCGATGGCCACGAAGCCGTGGTCGAGGGTGTACTCGCCGCCCTGCGGGGACTCGACGATGACCGGCTTGGACGCGCGGCCCTCGGCGCCCTCGGCGGCGGACTCGCCGTTCGCCGGCCAGGACTCGTTGTAGGAGACCGCGTCGACCTTCTCGGCGCGCACCGGCTCAGCGGTGTCGTCGCCGGCGGTGTTGTAGTCCGGCAGCTGCTTGCGGAAGGTGTCCTTGGACTCGGAGAGCAGGATGCGGTCCTGCGGGCGCTTCGGGCCGGCGATGGACGGCTTCACGGTGGACAGGTCGAGCTCGAGGTACTCGGAATACTCGGCCTCCTCAGCGTCCTGCTCCAGCCACATGCCCTGCGCCTTGGCGTATGCCTCGACGCGGTCGATGTCCTCCTGGGAGCGGCCGGTGAGGTGGAGGTAGTTGATGGTCTCCTCGTCGATCGGGAAGATCGCGCAAGTGGAGCCGAACTCCGGGCTCATGTTGCCGATGGTGGCGCGGTTGGCCAGCGGAATCTGCTTCACACCGTTGCCGTAGAACTCGACGAACTTCTGCACCACACCGTGCTCGCGGAGCATCTCGGTGATGGTGAGCACCACGTCGGTCGCGGTCACGCCGGCCGGGATCTCGCCGGTGAGCTTGAAGCCGACGACGCGTGGGATGAGCATGGACACCGGCTGGCCGAGCATCGCGGCCTCGGCCTCGATGCCGCCGACGCCCCAACCCAGGATGCCCAGGCCGTTTTCCATCGTGGTGTGGGAGTCGGTGCCGATGCAGGTGTCGGGGTAGGCGAGCCCGGCGTTATCGAAGACGACGCGCGACAGGTACTCGATGTTCACCTGGTGGACGATGCCGGTCCCCGGCGGCACGACGCGGAAGTTGGAGAAGTTCTCCGCGCCCCAGCGCAGGAACTGGTAGCGCTCCTCGTTGCGCTGGTACTCGATCTCGACGTTCTTGTCGATGGCGCTGTCCGAACCGAACGCCTCGATGATCACGGAGTGGTCGATGACCATCTCGGCCGGGTTGAGCGGGTTGACCTGATCCGGGTTGCCGCCGAGCGAAGACACGGCCTCGCGCATGGTGGCAAGGTCCACGACACACGGCACGCCGGTGAAGTCCTGCATGAGCACGCGGGCCGGGGTGAACTGGATCTCCACGCTCGGGTCCGCCGAGGGATCCCAGTTGGCGATGGCCTTGATGTGGTCTTCGGTGACGTTCTTGCCGTCCTCGGTGCGCAGGAGGTTCTCGCCCAGCACCTTGAGGGAGTAGGGGAGTTTCTCCATGCCTTCGACTGCGTCGAGCGCGAAGTAGTCGTAAGACTTGTCGCCGACCTCGAGCGTCTTCTTGGCACCGAACGAGTTCTTGCTTTCTGCCACGGTGAGCTCCGTTTCCTCGTCGTATCAGTATCAGGGATTTAGCGACCCTATGGTCAAGGCCCCATGATATGCGACCTGCCATAGTTCCGTTTCCATACTAACAGTACGCGCGTTATGTTTTCGCATTTCGCTTATCGACGCCCCTCCGGCCCCCACCGCTACACTCAAACCCCTGCACAGGTGCGCGCAACGAAAGGATGAGAACGTGGAGCCGGAAGTGTCGCTGGACTCGCTGCTTGCCCAGCTCGCGACCTCACCGATCGCGTTCGGCACCGACAATCCGGTCAACCCCGCCCTGCGCGCCGACCTGGAAGGCGCGCTGCACGCCGCTGACGTCGAGAACCTTGACCCGGCGGGCGTCGTCGTCCTCGAGCAGACGCCGGCCCACGTCGCCGACCTGCGCGACCTCGCCCAAGACCTCGCCAACAGCACCGACTACGGCACCGTCATCGTCCGCACGCCGCAGGTAGCCATCGGGGTGAGCGACCACCTCAACCGCGCGCAGATCGAGCGGGGCGAGCGCGCCATGGTCGCCGAACCCGATTACGCGGACGGCCTGCACGCCTTCGCCCGCGCCGCCGACGGCGTCACGGTGCACTGGCCGCTCGCCGTCGCCGTCGCGCTCCTCGTGCTCGCCGGCATCGCCGTCGCGGCGGCGATGACTGCCCGGCGCTGACAAGGTTCCATCCTTGACCTGCCACCGGGTCCGGTCGCCCGTTTGTAAAAATCCACACCCCCGCCCGGCGGCGCCATTTGCCCAGGTCGCACGCCCACCCCGCGCCGACCGATGTGGATTTTTACACATGGGTCCTCGGCCGTGCCCGTTCCCAGGCCTGTTGCCGTGACGAACGCCACATAGGACAATTTCGGCACGCTTTTCCCAGGTGAGACGCATGTGAATCATGTGAATGGACTTGGCTAACGCGGTCAAATGTAACGAAAGGGATACAAGTCAATTGCCTTGACGTAAGGTTCCCGTATCGGCTCGCGGGCCGATCGTCATCACACGTTTCACGTGAGTTTCGCGGGGCGCTCTAGTCAAGCGCCACGCCTTGCTGTGAGGTTCGGGCATGTGGGGAAGCACGCCGAGTACCGGGCACAGAGAACTCGCCGTGGGGCGGGCGGAGGCGCCAGCCCGCGCAGCCGCGTCAGTAGTCAACATCTAGGACCGCACGTCCAGCCGCTAGTCACGGCTCGGCCGCGCGTGCCTTTGCCTGGCGCCTGCGGGTTTTCTTGATCGCCCCCGGCGCAGCGCAAGCACGCGCGGAGTGCGGTGTGAGGAGCACCTTCGTGGCACATCCACTAAGGGGCACCCGGTTCAGCCGTGCGCGAAGCGTGCTCGGCGTGGCCGCGTGTGTCACAACCGTTTCCCTCGTGTCGGGCGTCGTCAGCCCGGCCGCATCAGGCCAGAGTTCCACCTCCGCCGTCGGCGAGCTTGTCACCGCAGTCTCGCGGGCCCAGGCCGACGTCGACGCCCGCAACCTCGACCTGGGCTCGCTCCAGGAGTCGGTCAACCAGTCGCTCGTCGACCTCCACGACGCCCAAGCGAAGGCCGAGCAGGCCCGCCGAGGCGAGGAGGAGGCGAAGCGCAGGCTCGCCGAGGCGCAGGCGAACGTCGAGAAGCTACGCGCCGAGCTCGACGACTTAAGCCGCGCCCAGTACCGCGGCGCCGCCGCGAGCGACGCGCTGCTGGCGATGAGCGGAAAGCGCTCGCAGGACGATGTCCTCGACCGCTCGACCTTCCTCCGCCAGCGCGCCGAGGAGAAGCGGGCGAAGCTCGACGAGGCCGAGCGGGCGCGCGCCGAGGCCGCGAACGAGGAGTCGACGCTGCGCCAGGCGAGCGAGCTCGCTGACCAGACCGCGGAGGAGGCCAAGTCGGCGGAGGCGAAGGCGCGCCAGCTTCTCGACGACAACCGCGCCGCGCTCAACGCCAGCACCGCCGAGCGCGACGCCGCGCAGCAGAAGCTCGACGAGGCGAAGGCCGCGCTCGACAAGGAGCACCCGGCGAAGGCGGAGGCGGCGCCGGTGGCCGCGGGCGAGGCGAAACCCACCGCGGGCGAGGCGAAACCCACCGCGGACAAGCAGCCCGAGCCGGCGCAGCAACCCGAGCCCGAGCAGCCGGCTCAAAGCGGCGTCGCCGCGACGCCGTACGCCGCGACGCTCACGATCTCCAATGGGGAAACCACCTACGAGGTGCCCGAAGAGGTCGTCGACCTCGTGCGCAAGCGCGTCGCCGACACCGCGCCGGAGTCCCCGGAGCCGAGCCGCGACGCCATCGTCGACGCGGTGAAGACCGTGGCGCAGACGTCGTCGGACGGCGACCTCGCCGCGCTGTCTTCGGCGGGCGGGACGATCGCGAACATCGACTCGGACACCATCGCGAAAGCGGGCGCGATCGCGGCGGGCGTGGCGCTCGTCGGCAACGTCGCCGCCAAGCACGGGTCCTTCGACAACTCGAACGTGGACGCCGCCGAGATTGTTACCGCTTTCGCGGACGGCCTTACGGGCGCGCTCGGCAAGGTCGACTCCACGGCCGACACCGTCTCGGCGGTGCTGCCGGAGTCCAAGACCGCGGAGGATGTGTCTGCGAAGGCGCAGAAGACCGTCGCGAAGATCTCGGACTCGTCCCAGGTCGAGGCGGTCATCGCCCGGGCGCAATCGGCGATCGGCACCCCGTACGTCTGGGGTGGTGGCGACGCGAACGGCCCGACCACCGGCGTCGACGGCGGCAGCGTCGCCGGCTTCGACTGCTCCGGCCTCGTGCTCTACGCCTACGCCGCGGCCGGCATCGCGCTGCCGCACTACACCGGCTACCAGTACCAGCGCGGCACCCAGGTGCCCGCGAGCGAGGCGAAGCGCGGCGACCTCCTCTTCTGGGGCCCGAACGGCAGCCAGCACGTGGCCATCTACCTTGGCGACGGCACGATGATCGAGGCGCCGCAGTCCGGCATGAACGTCCAGATCTCCCCGGTTCGGTGGTCGGGCATGACCCCGTACGCCGTCCGTCTGCTCTAAGCGCCGCCCCCCGCGGGGGCTAGACTCGGGGACATGACCCTGAGCGACCTCACCGACTACGACGCACTCCTCGTCCTTTCCTTTGGCGGCCCCGAAGGGGAGGACGAGGTTATTCCATTTCTCGAGAACGTCACCCGCGGGCGCGGCATCCCGCGCGAGCGCCTCGCCGAGGTCGGCCAGCACTACTTCCACTTCGGCGGCGTGAGCCCGATCAACGGGCAGAATCGGCAGCTCATCGCGAACATCGAGGCGGAGCTGTCCACGCGCGGCCACGAGCTGCCCGTCTACTTCGGCAACCGCAACTGGCACCCGTTCGCCGCGGACACCGCGAAGCAGATGCTTGACGACGGCCACAGGAACATCCTCGTCTTCCCCACGAGCGCCTGGGGCGGCTACTCCGCGTGCCGCCAGTACGACGAGGACATCCAGCGCCTGCGCGAGGTGAACCCGGAGCTCACGTTCACAAAGCTCTGGCAGTTCTACGGCCACCCGACGTTCGTGGACCTCCAAGCGGCGAAGCTCCGCGAGGCGCTGGAGCGCGCCGGACGCACCGCGACCGTGCTATTCACCGCCCACAGCGTGCCCAGCGTGGCGGACGCCGCCTCGGGCGGGCCGGACGACCCCCACCTCTACGCGCGCCAAGTGGCAGAGGCCGCGCGCCTCGTCGCCGAGCGCGCCGGCGTCGACGCCTACGAGGTGGTGTGGCAGTCGCGCTCGGGCAACCCGGCGACGCCGTGGCTTGAACCGGACGTGGTGGACCGCACCCGCGAGTTGCACGAGGAGGGAGGGATCGAGCGCCTCGTCTGCGTCCCCATCGGCTTCATCACCGACCACATGGAGGTGGTCTGGGACCTGGATACGGAGCTCCAGCAGGCGTGCGACGAGGTGGGCGTCGAGCTCGAGCGCGTGCCCACGATCGGCCTCGAGCCGGAGTTCGCCTCGCTCGTCGTCGACCTCGCCGAGGCGGTGGCCGCCGGAGTCAAGCCGGACACCTTGTCTGAGGTGACGGTGCAGGGCTGCACGGTCAACGGCGAACCGTGCAAGGACGGGTGCTGTGCCCCGGTGCGGCGCCCCCAGCGCTAGCCGCGCATGTACTCGCGCCGGTAGTCCACCACGGCGTCGGCCACGCCCGCCATCCGCGCCGAGCGGACGTGGCGCCAGAGGGCGAACAGGTGCGGGTCGAAGGAGTGATCGTCGAGCCGGTCGGTGACCGTCTCAATCGTCGCGGCGACCCGGTCCGCGCGGGCGAACAGCTTCGCGGCGCGCGGGGTCACCCCGGCGGGCAGCCCCGGGGTGTCGTAGAAGTCCGCGAGCGTGCCCACGGCGAGCCGCGGGTTCGGCAGGTCGCGGGAGGTGCCGCCGGCGGCCTCGATGAGCATCGCCGCCTGGTCGGTCGCCTGCGACAGGAGCCGGTCGGCCTCGCCGGGGGTGAGCCACTCGGGCTCCGGCAGCGGTTCCGGGTCCTCGAACCAGCGCCAGTCCACGCCGCCGCCGGAGTACTCGGGCACGAGGATGTGGTTGAGGCCGCGCCCCCCGCGGAGCACGAGCGCGCCGGCCTGGGTGAGCGCCTCCATCGCGGGCGAGCCGGCGCGCAGCCGGGCCGCCTGCCCGGGGCCCCACAGCACGAGGCGCATCACCGGCTCGGGGGATTCGAGGTCGGCGGCGGAACGGACGTCGTAAAGCAGCTGCGAAAGGGGGAGGCTGCCGTACGTGTGCGGCCCGCCGAGGTCCGTGAGCGCCGCGACCGTCTCGTCGGCGGACTCGACGTTGTAGAGCCACGCCGCGAGCCAGACGGCGGTGTTTTGCAGGGGTGAATAGACTTCGGCGCGCGTGTGCATCCGGGCCAGTGTAACCGGGCCTATAAAATACGGACGCACTATGGGAGACAGCCGGTATAGCGGAGATATATTCAAAGGCCACGCGCGCACGCAGCGCCCGACGTACCCCGAGATGCCGGCGGAGCCCGGGATCATCGTGGAGATCGTGGGCAACGACTTCGTCGGTGCCGTCGTCGGGTTCGAGCGGACGTACGACGGGGATTTCGTGCGGCTCGAGGACCGCTACGGCACCCAGCGACTGTTCAAGATGCTCCCCGGCGCGTTCATGGTGGAGGGCCAGCGGGTGAGCCTGACCCGCTACGTCGCGCCGCGCGACACCTCGCCGAAGCGCTCGAACTCGGGCTCGCGCAAGGTGGGCAACGTGCAGGCCAAGGTCGCGATGCCCTCGCGCATCTGGGTCGAGGGCATCCACGACGCCGCCATCGTCGAGCAGGTGTGGGGCCACGACCTGCGCGTCGAGGGGGTCGTGGTCGAGTACCTCGAGGGGTTGGACAATTTGCAGCAGCGTCTCGACGCCTTCCGGCCGGGCCCGGGGCGACGCATCGGCGTGCTCGCCGACCACCTCATCGAGGGCACGAAGGAGTCCCGGCTCGTGGCGGACGTGGGGCCAGACGTGCTGGTCACCGGTCACCCCTTCATCGACATCTGGGCGGCGGTGAAGCCCGCGAGCGTGGGCATCCCGGCGTGGCCCGACGTGCCCTACGGCGAGGACTGGAAGGCCGGGGTGTGTCGCCGGCTCGGCTGGTCGGACCCGAAGGAGGGGTGGCGCCGCGTGTCCTCGTCGGTGCACACGTTCCGGGACCTGGACTCGACGCTCATCGGCGCGGTGGAGCGCCTCGTCGACTTTGTGACGAACCCGGAGTTGTCCAAATCGGATTGCTCACAGATGTAATGTAGCTGCCGTGGGAGCTCTTGTATGGTTCGTGATCGCGGCGGTGCTGGCGCTGCTCGAGCTCGCCGTGGGGGAGATGACGCTGCTCATGCTCGCCTCGGGCGCGCTGCTCACCGCGGCTGTCGCGCTGTTCGGCGTGCCGGTCGCGGCGGAGATCGCGGTCTTTGCCGTCTCGTCGGTGCTGTTCTGGCTGTTCCTCCGCCCGCCCCTGCGCAAGCGGATGGAGTCGCCGCTCGTCCTCGACGAGACGCCGCGCGCCCTCGTGGGCAGCCGGGCGGAGGTCGTCGAGGACATCGACGCCGACGGGGGACAGGTGCGTTTCGACGGCTCCCTCTGGTCCGCCCGCGCCCTCGATCCAGCGCGCACGATCCCGGCGGGCGACCACGTGACCGTTTACGATATCGACGGCCCCGTCGCCGTCGTGTGGAAGGAGTCCTAAATGGGTGGGTTAGTCACCTTCATCGTCATACTTGTCCTCCTCATCGCGCTGCTCTCGGCGTCGATCAAGCTCATCCCGCAGGGGGAAGCCGCGGTCATCGAGCGCCTCGGCCGCTACACGCGCACCGCCTCCGGCGGGCTGACGTTCCTCGTGCCCTACATCGACCGGGTTCGCGCCCGGGTGGACACCCGCGAGCGCGTCGTGTCCTTCCCGCCGCAGGCCGTGATTACCCAGGACAACCTCACCGTGGCCATCGACACGGTGGTGACGTTCCAGATCAATGACCCGGCGAAGGCGATCTACGGCGTGGACAACTATCTCGTTGGCGTGGAGCAGATCTCGACCGCGACGCTGCGCGACGTCGTCGGCGGCATGACGCTTGAGGAGACCCTCACCTCGCGCGAGACCATCAACCGCCGCCTGCGCGGCGAGCTCGACGCCGCGACGGCGAAGTGGGGTCTGCGCATCAGCCGCGTCGAGCTCAAGGCGATCGACCCGCCGCCGTCCATCCAGCAGTCCATGGAGATGCAGATGAAGGCGGACCGCGAGAAGCGCGCCATGATCCTCACCGCGGAGGGCAAGCGCGAGTCCGACATCAAGACCGCCGAGGGCGAGAAGCAGGCCCGCATCCTCGCCGCAGAGGGCGAGAAGCACGCCGCGATCCTCGCCGCAGAGGCGGAGCGCCAGGCGATGATGCTGCGCGCCGAGGGTGAGCGCGCCGCGAAGTACCTCGCCGCCCAGGGCGAGGCCCGAGCGATCCAGAAGGTCAACGCCGCGATCAAGTCCTCCGGCGTCACCCCGGAGCTGCTCGCGTATCAGTACCTCGACCAGCTGCCGAAGATCGCGGGCAACGAGGCGGCGACGATGTGGATGATCCCGTCCCAGTTCGGGGATTCGCTCCAAGAGTTCGCGCGTGCGTTTGCGAAGAAGGACGACGACGGCGTCTTCCGCTACGAGGCGGAGCAGGCCGACGAGCGCGACCGAGAGATCGCCGAGACGGACGACCCGGAAAACTGGTTCGACACCTCCACCGACCCGGAGCTGGCCCGCGCCCTCGCGGAGGCGCGCGCGGTGGCGAACAAGCACGTTGACGACCCAGACCCGACCGCGGCGCCGGGGCCGGGCGCACCGGCTGCACGGCGCGAGATCGCCTCGCGCCCCGCGCAGCCGGCCCCGGAGCTGCGCCCCGAGTTTGGGGGCGCCGGCACGACCCGGGTCGTCGCCGACCCCGCTAGCGGGCAGCCTCAGCCCGAGTAATGAGGTGCAGCGCGAGCTGCCACCCGGCCTGCTCCGCGGGCCACCCGGCCGCCTGCAGCCGCTGGCTCATCGCCTGCTTGGAGATGCCCAGGGCTGCGGCGGCCTCGTTTTGGTTCATGCCGCGGCGCACGAGCGAGGTCGCCTCGCGGCCCTCGTAGGTGCGCTTGTGCAGCACGTGCGCCAGCAGCGCGAACGCCGCGGCGATGTCGGCCGCGTCGGTGGACGCACCAGGCGTCTCGACGGCGACCCGCACCTGCCCCGGGCGCGTGCCCACCGCGTTCGTGGCCGCCTGGGTCGCCGCGTCGCCGTCGGAGATGTCCTCGGTAACGTCAGCAATGCCGAGCCCGATCGCCCAGCCGCCGTCCGAGAGCAGCGCCATCACGAGGGTGAGCGCCGCCTCGGCGTCCGCCACCTGGGTGCGGATGTCCTCCACGCCGAGGATCTCGAACTCGCCGACCCCGGGCAGCGCCTCGAGGGCACGCGCGGAGCGCTCGACGACGTCGGCGCGCCGCTTCTCGCGGCCCCGGTATTTCGCGTGCACGGCAATCATGCGCCGTAGCGTACCCCGGTCTACCCGTGAGCCTTTACTCCGACACTCCCGCGCGGGAGTCGGCGGCGGCAGTTGGTTGCGCCGGCCGCGCGGGTCGCGTGGGCAAGCGCGCGTCGAGCACGAGCCCAGCGACGCCGACGGCCGCGAGCACCGCCATGACGGCGACGAACCGAGGGTCCGCCTGCCCGGTGAGCGTGTCGCCGAAGAGCACGACGAGGATGGTCCCCGGCGCGGAGCCGAGCAGCGTCGCTACCGCGAACGGCACCACGGGCACGCGCGTGAGCGCGGCGGTGTAGTTGAGGACCGAGAACGGCACCGCGGCGATCATGCGCAGGCTCAGCACCGCGAGCCAGCCGCGCTGCTCGAGGCGGGCGTTGATCCTGCCCACCGCCGGGTGCGTGAGCCGCGGCTCCACCCAGTCGCGCAGCAGCGAGCGCACGACGAGCAGCGAGATGACCGCGCTCACGGTGGTGGCGGTGAGCGCGATGAGGATCCCGCGCACGGAGCCGAAGAGGATGCCCGCGGACACCGTGAGCAGGGTGCGCGGGATGGGGAACTGGGTGAGCAGGACGTAGAGCAGCCAAAACAAGAGCGGGAACCAGGGGCCGGTGCGCTGCGCCCAGGTGCGGAGGGTGGCCAGCGGCGGGACGTCGAGAAGCATCCATGCGACGACGAAGACGACGGCGGCGGCACCGAGCAACGCGACATGGCGCGGGGAGGGGGTCCGCCTGCGCTTCGGCTCGCTCGCCGCCATCGCGCCTCCTCTCCCGATTCCCTGGTCCCGATTCACTGGGTACGCCAGCGAAAACACCCCGCCGCAACGTGTGCGACGGGGTGGATATCTGTGCCCGAGGGGGGACTTGAACCCCCACGTCCGTTAATAGGACACTAGCACCTCAAGCTAGCGCGTCTGCCATTCCGCCACCCGGGCTTTGGGTGTTGTTTCAGCCTCTCGGCTGGGCACTCGCATAACTATAGGGCTGGCCCACACATGCTCCAAATCCCCAGCCCAGCCCGCAAGATTTGCTAGGTTCTTCCGGGTGTTTACCCCGCCCCGACGATTGATGACGTACCGCTGGTTCGTCCCCGCGGCCCCGCCCGTGAACGACCCCGCCCAGCTGCACCCCGGGCGGTGGACGAGCGGCAACCGCGTGGTCCGCGATATGGTCGCGGCGTACCCGGGCGTGCTCGTGCTCCACGTGCTCAGCTACCTCATCGGCTCCGGCATCTCCGCGTTCGTGCCGGTCATCGTGGGCAAGATCGTGGACGGGCTCCTCGGCGAGTCGCCGTTCGACGCCTGGTGGCTCTTCGCCGCGCTCGTGGCCATCTTCGTCGTGCAGTTTATCGGGGAAGCGACGGGCGATGGCTTATCGACGGCATCCGTGCGCCGCGTCACCCACAACGCCCAGCTGCACCTCACCTCCGGCGTGCTGCGCCGCGGCGCGGGCGCGATGAGCCCGGGCACGGTGCTCAACACCATCGACGCGGACGCGAACACCGTCGGCCGCTACCGCGAGCTGCTGTCGTTTCCGCTCATGGCCATCGGCTACGCGGTCGGCGCAATGGTGGCGATGTGGTCGGTCTCACCGTGGATTTCGTTGGCTATCCCAGTGAGTGCGCTGATCATCGCCCTGTTCGCCGCGTGGACCGCGGGGCCGGTGACGCGGGTGTCGCTGAAGCGCCGCGCCGCGGAGGCGGATGTTGCTGGCTTGGCCACGGATGCGTCGCAAGGCATACGCACTGTCAAAGGCCTCGGGGCGGGCGCAACCGTGGCCGGGCGTTTTCATACTGAGACAGCCGAGGCGAAGCGGTTGATGCTCACCCACCTGCGTGTGGAGGTGTGGTTGGGTTTTGCCAGGTTCTGCGTGGCGTGGCTGTGCAACCTGGCGATTGTGGGCTTGAGCGCGTGGATGACGCTGAGCGGCGAGATCACTCCGGGGCAGTTGACGTCGGTGGCGCTTTTGGTTCCTCCGGCATTGAACATGGCGGGCTTCGCGTTCGGCGATCTGGCCAGCGGGTGGGGCAGGGCCGTCGCGAGTGGCCAGCGCATCGAGCAGCTGCACCACGCGGGCGACGACACCGCGGGGCCCGAGCTAACAGACACACCGGTCCCAGGCGCGGGGCTGTGGATCCTCGCGCCGGCGGAGCGCTCCTACGCCACAGCCGCCGCGTGGGCGCAGCGCGACGACGTACTGTTCCCGCCGCACACCGTCAACGTGTTTGAGGGCACCATCGCAGACAACGTGAATCCGCGCGGGGATGTGCCGGAGGAGGCGGTCAAGCAAGCGCTCGCCACCGCCCACTGCCAGGACATCCTCCGCAGGCTCGGCGGTATCGGCGCCAACGGCGAGTTGCCGGACGCGCCGCTGGGGGAGGCCGGCTTGAACCTCTCCGGCGGGCAGCGTCAGCGCGTCGCCCTTGCCAGGGCACTCGCCGCCGACCCGGACGTGCTCATCCTGGACGACCCGACCACGGGGCTCGACTCCGTGACCCAAGCGGACGTCGTGGAGGCCGTCGCCGCGCTCAGAGCGGACAAAACCACCGTGGTCATCACCGGAAACGCCGCGTGGCAGCACGCTGGAACCGAATTGGAGGTGGCGTAGATGCGGCGCGAGTACGAACGCACTGACGCGGTCGCCCCCGCGAGCGTGAGGGAGACCTTCGCGTACCTGTCTGCGCTACCCAACGCTCTGGACAAGCGCTGGTGGGCGGGTTTGCTGATCATCCAGGCGCTGATCGTCGCCGTCTACACCACGCAGTCGAACCTGTTCGGCCGCAGCGTCGACCCGCTCACCGGCGGATCAGTGCCACTGCTGGGAACCGGCACCCGCGCCTTCGTTATGACCATCGGCCTAGCGCTGGCCTGCATGCTCGTCGAGATGTTCTTGCGTGCCCTCGGCAATTACGTAGTGGGCCTCAAGGTCGCCCGTGCGTCCATCGACCTGCGCCGACGCTGCCTCGACGCGATCCTGCGCGCACCCGTGCCGCGGGTGATGGAGCTCGGCACCGGCAACGTCATCACCCGCATGACCAAGGACATCGACGACGTCGTCCAAACCATCACCTCGATCGGCTCGCGCGTACTCACCACCGCGTTCGTGTTCCCGATCACCGCGATTGGGCTCTTGCTTATCGACGTCCGCTTCGCGCTCATCCTCATTCTCCTCATGGCGGCCGCCTACCCGTTCGCCCGCGACGTCGTGCGCAGCATCCCGGCCGCGTCGAACGCGGTGAGCGTGGCGGAGGCGCGCCGCAACACCGTGCTGTTGGATACGGTCCGCGGCCTGCCCACATTGCGCGCGTTCGGGCTCGAGCGGTGGGCGCTCGCGCGGATGCGGCGCACGTCGTGGGGCGCCGTCGAGGCGGACATGGACCGCGCGCCGTGGTTCATCCGCCTCATGGGCATCGGGCAGGTCATCTTCGCCGCTTGGGTCCTGCTCACGCTGGGCCTCGGCGTGTGGCTCGCCTCCGGCGGGGCGATCACGCCGGGGCAGGCGAGCGCCGCCGTGTTCCTGGTCATCCGCGCCGAGGTGATGGTGTTCAACGCGCTCTTCTTCATCGGCGAGATGCAAAGCGCGGCGACGTCGATCGGGCGCGCGGTGGCCCTGGCCAAGCTCGCGGACGGCAGGGACGGTGCGGCGCTGCCACCGGACCTCGCCGCGCCGGTGGACGTGGTGGTGGACCACGTCACCTTCGCCTACCCGGGCGGTGCGAACGTGCTCGACGGCCTCACCGTCACCCTCGCCGCCGGCACGACGACGGCGCTCGTGGGCACGTCGGGGGCGGGCAAGTCGACGCTCGCGGCGCTCATCGCCGGGCTCGTCGAGCCCACGGGCGGGCGCATCCTCGTCGGGGACGTGGACACGGGCACCGTGAGCGACCGGTGGACCGCGAAGAACGTCACCCTCATGACGCAGGACGTGCACATCTTCGCGGGCACCCTCCGCGAGGACCTCGCGATGGCCGCGCCCGGTGCGGGGGACGCGGCACTCCTCGCAGCACTGGAGACGGTGGGGCTCGGCCAAACGACGCCCCAGTTCCACCGCGCGTTCCCGCACGGCCTGGATACCCGGGTTGGGGCGGGGGCGGAGGAACTGCCGCCCGAGGTGGCGCAGCAGGTCGCGCTCGCCCGCGTCGCGCTCGCGGGGCCGAAGGTGCTCGTCTTGGACGAGGCGACCGCGGAGGCGGGCAGCGACGCGACCAACGCCCTCGAGCAGGCGGCGGCGGAGATCACCCGTGGCACGACCGCGCTTGTCGTCGCCCACCGCCTGGACCAGGCCGCGGCCGCGGATCGGATCCTCGTCATGGACGCCGGGCGCATCATCGAGGACGGCACCCACGCCGAGCTGCTCGCCGCGGGCGGGAGATACGCGCAACTCTTCACCGCGTGGAGTGGCGCTGGTTACTAGCGCGCCCGGGGGCGCTCGGGTAGGAATGGGGGCATGACTACTTCCTACGATTCCGACCGTTTCCCCGGCCCCGACCCGTACGCCCCGCTCGCGGACGTGCCGTCCTTCGACATCGCCTCCGAGGACATCGTCGATGGCGAGCGCCTCGCCGACACGCTTGCCGGCGATAACGCCACCAGCCCGCAGCTGTCCTGGTCCGGCGCCCCGGAGGGCACCAAGACGTACGCTGTGACCTGCTTCGACCCGGACGCGCCGACCGCCTCCGGTTTCTGGCACTGGTCCGCGTTCAACATCCCGGCTGACGTCACCGAGCTGCCCGCCGGCGCGGGCGCGAAGGATGGCCTCGGCATCGGCGCGGTGGTGCTCACCGGCGACAGCGGCGTGCAGGGCTTCTACGGCGCGAACCCGCCGGCCGGCCACGGCCCGCACCGCTACCTGTTTGCCGTCCACGCGGTGGACACGGAGCTGCCCGCAGACGAGATTGCCAACCCCACGCAGCTCGGCTTCAACCTGAACTTCCACTCGCTCGGCCGAGCAATCATCTGGGGCTGGTACGAGAACCAGTAAGATTCGCCGAATGGTTCCAGTGCAACTCCGCGCCGGCGGCGCGTTCATGGGCATCGCACTCGTGCTCGTGCTCTACGCCGTGCTGGCGCTGCTCCGCGGCGACGCCGCGTTCCCCGTCACCCCGCAGGTGCTCTCCGTCATCGCGGCGGTGGCTATCGTCGGTGCCTTCGCCACCTACAACACGAAACAAGAAGGCTCGCGCACCCAGGTGGGCGCGCTGCTCGCGGCCGTGGTGCTCATCGGGCTCGGGTTCATCGCGCCCGACACCGAACTCATGGCCACCACGCCGTTCTGGCTGATCGGCTGGGCGCTCGCCGCCGGACTTTGCGCGGTGGTGCTGCGCCGCAGCGCAGCCGGACACGCTTAGAGCGCTTTCCACTCCAGCCCGCTGCCCACGGCATGCTTAATCGAGTCCAGGCCGTGGGCTCGCGCCCGCGGCGATGCGCTCCCACGCCTGCTCCGGGGTGGAAATGCCACCGACGCTGACCAGCACCAGCTTGTATCCGACTCGCTCGTTGAGGCGCTTGAGCTCCTCGAGCGAACGCTTAGAGACGGGAGCTCCGCTTACCCCGCCGACCTCCATGGCCTCGACCTCGGCATCGTCTGTCGGCTTGTTTCTACTTTCCGCTACATTGAAAGTTCCAGGAATCTTGGCGACCCATGGTCCGAAGGTGCTGCCATGGGGTTCTATGCTAGCGCGCTCTGCATCGGGTACATAGCGGCTGCACGGTCCGCAACAGGCGGCGCTGCCCAAAAAACGCCGTCGTGCGGGCTCGTCGTTGTGGCAGTCGCGACACCGTGGATCCTCCCAATTTTGAGGGGCGGAGCCCGCCGGCTACGCTATCGTCATCGTGATTTTCGGCCCGCCGTACGTTGCTTACTCAGACCGCTGTATTAGATGGTGTCTATCATTGCTCGCTAACGCCCCTGGCAGCGGAATCAGCTTTCTTCACCGCAATAAAAAATCCACTGCCCGCAACTGCGTAGGCGATTAACCGGATGGCTATTCCTAGTCGCGCGCATATGTTGGGTGCAAGGAGGCCAATTACGACGAGGAGTAGGGCGAAGAGAATGCCGAGAACACCAAAGGCCCGCAGTAGTGGGACGGCTGCTCTGTGCCCCGCGTTCCATGCCGCGTCGCTAGTTCTGGTCGCTTGAGTTCGAATTCCAAAACCACCGTTGCGCGAGTTCGTTCCGTTTACCGTCCTTCTGCACAGTATCAGGGAATTCACGCCGAAAAATAGGAGGGCCAAGGCAGAAATCGCAAGGGCGGAACCCACTTGTAAATCACCTTCAAAATCGAAACGACGGAGTGCTGGTCTAATCGTCAAAAGCACGTGAGGTGCGTTCAAAAGTTTGAACTACGGATTCGTCGAGCTGTTCACGCTCCAACAGCGCTTACCCGAACCGCTCAAAGTAACCCGCATGACTCAGGAGTCCTGCGGTGGCGTCCAAATAAAATTCAGCGAGATCCATCGACGAGAGCTTGCAGGCGCTGCAAAACTACTAGCGGTTCTTCTTATTCCAGCGATACCTGCGGAGATAGAAGATCGGCAAAATCAATAGGTAATATACGCCTAATGTAAAGGTCACCGGTGCGATTAAGTGATCCAAGCTCAAATTGTTCCAGATTGAGCCGCCTGGGTTCGGGGACCGCGTGTTGGAATCGGTGCCGACAGGAAACACAATATACATGGCAATCACTGCGAGAGGCACGATAACGAAGCTCTGCCACCATGGCGGAACCCATGGTGCCCCATTCTCCTCTCGTGCGGCAAGTGCACCCCCGAATCCCATTTCAAACCGAGAACCCATACTATAAGTTCCTAACCAATGTGAATTTGCTCACTAACCGCGCATGAACCCGCGTAGAGAGCGAGCTGCCCCGCCCTCACTGCCGGGCCGCCCAGGGCTTTGATGCCGTATTCGAGGGAAGCGGTCGCGCCGTATACCGCGGCGAGTGAGACAATTTTGTCAGCCGCGAGTTTCCATTGCTTGTTCTTCAGGTAGCGACCAATTTCTTGACCGTCGGCCCACGTTAAGGGAATACCGAGGGCATTAGATACAACACATTGGCCGAAAGTTCCGAGGTCGTACGTCGTGACCGCCGTGCCATCTGTGTATGAATCGGGGGAGCCCATGAACGCGGCGAGTATATCGGCGTCTTCGCGGGAAAGGCCCATTTCGCTAGCGTCGTCGTAGTTAATAGCCCAGTCACCCGGGGACTTTTCGTAGACGATTTCTGTGAAGAAGGTCTCGAAGCCCTTGGATATACCGTTTGACAACTGCTCTTGATCGGATGTAAATGATGCGGGATCCGATGGTTTCATCGGTGAGACACTAGGTTTCGGTGGTTGAGCTGTCGCAGTTGGCAAAAAGCTCAATGTCAAGCTCATCACGGTCACTGCACTTAGGAAAGAACGTAAGGCGTAGTGTTTTTCACGACTGTATACCTCCAAATGCGTACGGACGCCGAAGCGATATTTAACTCACGGCTGGCGCTCGTAAGAGTAATGCACACTTCGTCTTTGCGCATTGCTGCCACCGCAGCTGCAAGTCTCTACCCGACTTGCCACGTGAGCGATTTTTGAAATAGGGTCTGGTTAATGGTCGGTCACCCTCCGTGCGATGCGCTTCTACCAGCTAACTTCGAATCTAGCTTTCACACCCAAACGGGCCTTTAAGAAGCACGATCATTCTAGGGTTCTCCACGCCGTCTAGCACGCGACCGCATCACCACGGCAATGCGTACAACGCACTGCCCAAAGCCAAGCCACACTCAGCCCAAGACAGCCACGACAGGTGGTCCGCGTCCCGGGCCGCCGCTGGAGTTGATCGGTGAGGTTCCCGAACCCAGGTGGGCGCGGTGGTGCTGCGCCGCAGCGCAGCCGGTCAAGCTTAGAGCGCTTTCCACTCCAGCCCGCTGCCCACGGCCTGCTCAATTGAGTCCAGGCCGTGGGCTTTAATCTGCGCGGCGATCCCGCGGTGGATGCCGCGGATCCAGCCCAGCCCGCCGTAAATGAACGGGGTGTAGCCCTGCAGCAGGCTCGCGCCCGCGGCAATGCGCTCCCACGCCTGCTCGGGCGTAGAGATGCCGCCGACGCTAACCAGCACCAGCTTGTCGCCCACGCGCTCGTTGAGGCGCTTAAGCACCTCGAGCGAGCGCTTGGCAACGGGAGCTCCGCTCACCCCGCCTGCCCCCATGGCTTCCACCTTGGCTGCGTCCGTTTTCAGCCCATCGCGGGAAATGGTCGTGTTCGTGGCCACAATGCCGGCCAGGTCCAGCTCCACGGCCAGGTCTGCCACGGCGTCGATGTCTTCGTCGGAAAGGTCTGGCGCGATCTTCACCAGCACCGGGGTAGTGGTGGACTTCTTTACTACCTCCAGGATCGGACGCAGCTCCTCTACAGCCTGGAGATCACGCAGGCCCGGCGTGTTGGGGGAGGAGACGTTGACCACGAGGTAATCCGCCAGCCCGCCGAGCAGCGTCGCGGTGGCGCGGTAATCGGCCACGGCGTCCTCGCTCGTCTTGTTCTTGCCGATGTTGATGCCCACTACATCACGGGAGCGGCGCGCCCGAAGGTTATCCGCAACCGTAAGCGCGCCCTTGTTGTTGAAGCCCATCCGGTTCAAAATCGCCTTGTCCTCGGGCAGGCGGAACAGACGGGGTGCGGGGTTGCCCGGCTGCGGCTTCGGGGTCACGGTGCCCATCTCGGCGTAGCCGAAGCCGATGGCGCCCCAGGCGTCGATCGCCTCGGCGTTCTTGTCAAAGCCGGCGGCGAGGCCCAGCGGGGCGGGGAAGTCCACCCCGAACACGGTCTGGCGCAGCACCGGGTCGTGCACGCGCACGACTTTCTCCATCACGCGGTTCGCGGGCGTGACGGTGTGCAACACGTGCAGCGCGCCGCTGATGATGCCGTGGATGCGCTCCGGGGGGAGCAGAAACATCGCGCGCAGCGCGCGGTCGTAGAGCGTCACCTTGTCGGCCATTGGGTCCTCCTCGTTGCTGCTCATGTTACGAAGTGCGGGTTTGCTCGGCGGGCGGGACGATCTGGATGCCTCCGCCGGTGGCGGAGGCGGCGACCACGGTGCCGTCGTCAAGCGCGATGATGCTCTGCGCGTCGGCGACGGTGGGGAACTCCGCGCGCTTGAGCGGCACGCCCTGCGAGATGTCGTAGCCGGTGGCGGTGTTCACGGCGAGGGAGCTCACCCAGGCGAGGCGCTGCGCGGGATCCCAGGCGACGTCCCACGGCCCGTCGGGCACCGGGGCGGTCTGCTGGAGGCGGACGATGCTGTCGGTGGTGTAGACGCATAGCTGCGAGCCGGTCGAGTCCGCGGCGAGCACGAGTCCGCCGTCGCCGGCGGCGATCTTGCCCACGCCGAGTCCGACGCGCAGCGTGCCGCCCTGGCGCTTGCCCTGCCAGTCGAGGTCCTGGATGGTGGTGTCGAAGCGGTTCGTGCGCACGACCGAATCGGCCTGGCCGTCGACGCGGGCCGCCTGGAGCTGGTCGGTCTCGCGCGCGACGTCGAACGTGTCCGCGAGCTCGCCGTCGCGGAAGACCCACACCTTGCGCTCCGAGTCGCTCGCGGCGAGCACCTCGCCTGACGACACCACGGTGGCCACCGTCACCGGCCGGTCGGTGGGGATGGTTTGCTCCTGCGCGCCGAACAGGCGGATCTCGCCGTCGCAGGCCACCGCGAACGTCCCGGCGTTCGCCGAGGCCTCGCCGCAGGACGAGTCGAGCTCGTGGCGGTCGCCCTTGCCCGCGCGGATGTCTTCGAGTGTGCCGGTGATGAGCGCGGAGTCGGTGCGCACGCCGATAACCCCGTCGGTGGCATCGAGGTCGCGCACGGCCTCGAAGTCGACGACCTCGCCCGCCGGGTGCGCCGCCGCCGGGGAGTGCGCGGGCTCGGCGCTGCCCATGTTCGCGGCCGCCTCGCCGCCGGCCTCCTCGATCTTCGCCTCGGGGGAGGCGCCGCAGCCCGCGAGCACCGCCGCGGCTAGGACGGGCACCACGGCGAGGGCGGGCAGAGCGCGGGCGGTGCCGGAGGTCGTCGATACGCGGGTGCGGGAGGGGGAGTGCAACGGGCGGTGGAACTTCACAGGCGAAAATTCTAGCAACGCGCACGAGGCGCTCATAGGTCGTGCGCCACCCGCGGGGTAGTCTCTGACGCCATGACAAACGCCGCCGACACTATGTCCTGGCTCCAGGTGATCGTCCTGTCGATCGTGCAGGGCCTCACCGAGTTCCTGCCCGTCTCCTCCTCGGGGCACCTGCGCATCGTCTCGCAGCTGTTCTGGGGGGAGGACGCCGGCGCGAGCTTCACGGCCGTCATCCAGCTGGGCACCGAGCTGGCGGTGCTCGTGTACTTCGCCAAAGACATCTGGCGCATCCTCACCGCCTGGTTCGCGGGGCTGGCGGACGCATCGAAGCGGGGGTTCGACTACCGCATGGGCTGGATGGTCATCGCCGGCACGATCCCGGTCGGCCTGGCCGGCGTGCTGCTCAAGGACCTCATCCGCGACAACTTCCGCAACCTGTGGATCACGGCGACGGTGCTCATCGTCTTTTCCTTCGTGTTCATCCTCGCCGAGCGGATGGGCAAGAAGACGCGCGGCTACGAGGACCTGACGATGGCGGACGCGATCATCATGGGCCTGTGGCAGTGCCTCGCGCTCATCCCGGGCGTGTCGCGTTCCGGCGGCACGATCTCCGGCGGGCTGTTCCGCAACGTCGACCGCGAGGTGGCCACGCGCTTTTCCTTCCTGCTCGCCATCCCGGCGGTGCTCGCGTCGGGTCTCTTCTCGCTGCCGGACGCGTTCGACCCGCAGGCCGGCCAGGCGGCGAGCGGCGCGCAGCTGCTCGTCGGCTCGGCCGTCGCGTTCGCCCTCGGTTACGTGTCCATCGCGTGGCTGCTGAAGTTCGTTTCCAACCACTCGTTCGCCTGGTTCGCCGCGTACCGCATCCCGCTCGGCGTGATCGTCATGGTGCTGCTCGCCGCCGGCGTCATGGCACCCGTGTAACCGCGGTAGGGTGGTGCGCATGCATGCATGGCCCGCCCCGTCCGTCCCCGCCGTCGCCGGCACCCCGGTGCCGCTAAAGCTCTACGACACCGCGGATCAGCGGGTGAAAGCGGTGGACACCACAGGCGACGCCAACGGCGAGGTGGGCATGTACGTCTGCGGCATCACGCCGTACGACTCGACGCACCTCGGCCACGCCGCCACGTACCTCACGTTCGACCTCGCGCAGCGCCAGTTGCTGGCCAACGGGCACAAGGTGCACTACGTGCAGAACATCACGGACGTTGACGACCCGCTGTTCGAGCGGGCCGCGCGCGACGGGGTGGACTGGCGCGAGCTGGGCACGAGCCAGATCGACCTGTTCCGCAGCGACATGGAGGTTCTCGCCGTCATCCCGCCGCGCGACTACGTCGGCGCGATGGAGTCCGTCGACGAGGTCATCGCGCTCGTGCAGCGCCTCCTCGAGGTCGGCGCGGCCTACGAGCTCGACCACGGGGACATCTACGCCTCCATCGAAGCCACTGAGCAGTTCGGCTACGAGTCGAACCTCGACCGGGCGACGATGGAGGAGTACTTCGCCGAGCGAGGCGGGGACCCGCAGCGCGAGGGCAAGCGCGATCCGCTCGACGCGCTTGTCTGGCGCGGCCACCGCGACGGCGAGCCCGCGTGGGACTCGCCGTTCGGGGCCGGGCGCCCGGGCTGGCACGTCGAGTGCTCCGCCATCGCCACCAACCGCCTCGGCGCCCACTTCGCCATCCAGGGCGGCGGGTCCGACCTCGCGTTCCCGCACCACGAGTTCTCCGCGGCGCACGCCGAGGCCGCGCACGGCATCGACCGTATGGCCGGCCACTACGTCCACGCGGGCATGATCGCCCTCGACGGGGTGAAGATGTCGAAGTCCCTCGGCAACCTCGTTTTCGTGCACAAGCTCACCGAGGCGGGCCACGACCCGTCGGCGATCCGCCTCGCCGTCTTCGCCGGGCACTACCGCACGGACCGTGACTTCTCCGACCGCATCCTCGACGAGGCGGAGGCCCGCCTGGCGCGCTGGCGCGAGAACCTCGCCAAAGATGTGGACAAGGACGAGGCGCTCGCGACCGTCGCGACGCTGCGCGAAGCCCTCGCCGACGACCTGGACACCCCTCGTGCGCTCTCGCTTCTCGACGCCACCTCCGGCGACCACGACCGCATCGTCGCCACCGCCGTTGACGGCCTGCTCGGCGTGCGCATTTGACCCCGCTCCAGCACAATGGATGGCATGAGCGCCGCTGCCGATACCTCAATCCGGGCCCAATTCCAGCCCGACGTGGACGAATTCATTGACGACCTGACCACGTTCGCCACCGGGTCCTACCTCCAAGATGACGACCGGGACCTGTGGGAGGAGCCGTTCGACCCTGCCGTGCTGCCGGACCTCAAGCACATCCTCGAGATGTTTCTCGACGCGCTCGACCAGCTTGGCGACGACCCGGAGGGCGAGCAGCTGGTGAAGGTGGTCGGCCCCTTCTACGAGAACCTCGACGAGTTCAACGAGAAGCACGCCTCCGCTGTGCTCGAGCCGGAGGAGAAGGCCGACATCGAGACCCTCGTCTTCCGCGCTTGCGCCGCTACCGGCGCCACCGACGAGGCGCTGCACGAGCTGCCCGATTTTGAGTAGCGCGGCAGCATCCCCGGCCGCCGTCTTCTGGGACATGGACGGCACCCTCATCGACACCGAGCCGCTGTGGGGCATCGCCACCTACGAGCTCGGCGAGCTGCTCGGCCGCCCGCTCACGCCCGAGGTGCGCGCGAAGACGGTCGGCGGCAGCTTCGCCAACACGCTCGGCATCGTCGCCAAGTGGGCGGGCTATTCGCTTGTCGACGGCGACCTCGAGCACTACCGCACCTGGATGTATGCCCGCATGGGTGAGCTATTCGCCGAGGGCATCGAGTGCAACCCCGGGGTCGCCGACATCCTGGCCTCGCTGGCGCAGCGCGGCACGCCGATGCTCGTGACCACGAACACGGAGCGCGAGCTCGCCGACCCGTGCATCGACGCGATCGGCCGGGAGTACTTTACCGACACGATCACCGGCGACGAGGTCGCGCACCCGAAGCCCGCCGCCGACATGTACCTCGAGGCCGCGCGGCGCGTCGGCGCCGAGCCGCGGGACTGCCTCGTATTCGAGGATTCGTGGAGCGGCATGTCCGCCGCTGCGGATGCGGGGTGCGTCGTGCTCGGGCTCGCGGAGCGGGTGCCGGCGGGTGTGACGCCGTTCGACCCCCGCGTGTTCGTTGGCGCGTCCGCCGCGGACGTGGACATGTGGTTTTCCGCCGCCCGCTAGGCCCGAACGGGGGGAACCGCCGGGCCGCCTCTGCGTGGGACTCTTCGGCTTCCTCTATTTCGATAGAGGTGCACGCGCAGGTCGCGTGCGTGGCGGTTCGCGGCCGGAAGATGACACCTTTGCGGCCCGTGGAATAGTGCCGCTACCTGCGTATAGTTGGCGCCATGACAACTCGTACTGAAGAAGATTTGCTCGGCACCGCCGAGGTCCCCGCCGACGTCTACTACGGCATCCACGCACTGCGTGCGGTGGACAACTTCCAGATCTCCCAGAGCACCATCAACGACTTCCCGGCGTTCATTCGCGGCATGGTGCAGGTGAAAAAGGCCACCGCGCTGGCGAACCGCCGCCTCCACGTCCTGCCGCGCGACAAGGCCGAGGCGATCGTGTGGGCCTGCGACCAGATCCTCGACGAGGGCCGCTGCATGGATCAGTGGCCGACCGACGTCTTCCAGGGTGGCGCCGGCACCTCGGTGAACATGAACACCAACGAGGTCGTGGCCAACCTGGCGCTCGAGCACCTCGGCAGGGAGAAGGGTGAGTACGACGTCATCAACCCGAACGACGATGTCAACATGTCGCAGTCCACGAACGACGCGTACCCGACCGGGTTCCGCCTCGGCGTCTACTACGCGGTGCAGGAGCTCCTTGAGGAGCTGGACAAGCTGCAGAAGGCGTTCCGCGCGAAGGGCGACGAGTTCGCCGACATCATCAAGATGGGCCGCACCCAGCTGCAAGACGCCGTGCCGATGACGCTGGGGCAGGAGTTCACGGCGTTCGGCTCCAACCTGAGCGAGGAGCAGCGCACGATCTCGAACGCGGCCGAGTCGCTGCTCGAGGTCAACCTCGGCGCGACCGCCATCGGCACCGGCATCAACACCCCGAGCGGCTACAAGGACCAGGTTGTCGCCGCGCTGCGCGAGGTGACGGGGCTGAACATCCAGGCGTCGCCGGACCTCATCGAGGCGACCTCCGACACCGGCAGCTACGTCATGATGCACGGCGCGATCAAGCGCGCGGCGATGAAGCTCTCCAAGATCTGCAACGACCTGCGCCTGCTCTCCTCCGGCCCGCGCGCCGGCCTCAACGAGATCAACCTCCCGGAGCGCCAGGCCGGCTCGTCGATCATGCCGGCGAAGGTGAACCCGGTGATCCCGGAGGTGGTCAACCAGGTCTGCTTTAAGGTCTTCGGCAACGACGCCACCGTGTCCATGGCCGCGGAGGCGGGCCAGCTGCAGCTCAACGTCATGGAGCCGGTCATCGCGCAGTCGCTGTTCGAGTCCATCCGCCTGCTCACCAACGCCGCGCAGACGCTGCGCGAGAAGTGCGTCGACGGCATCACGGCGAACAAGGAGGTGTGCGAGGCGTACGTGACCAACTCCATCGGCATCGTTACCTACCTCAACCCGGTCATCGGCCACCACAACGGCGACGTCATCGGGCGTGAGGCGGCGGCCACGGGCAAGAGCGTCTACAACCTCGTGCTGGAGAAGGGCCTCATCGAGGAAGACGACCTGAAGAAGCTGCTGAGCAAGGAAAACCTCATGCACCCGGAGTACCGGGGCAAGCTCTACGTGGACGACTCGGAGCACGAGCAGAGCGAGTCGAGCGAGTCGCAAGCGCAGCACGGCGAGACCCACGTGCCGAGCGCGGCCGGCGACACCGCCGAGGAGCCGTACCCGGAGGCCGAGTAGCCCCGCACCCGGCGCGTTTCCGATTGGTGTGACGAATAGAGGATAATTGGGGCATGCTTCTCGTGGTCCACCTCGTCATCCTGTTCGGTGCGATCATCCTCGGCGCCCGCATGGGCTCCATCGCCATCGGGTTCGCCGGTGGCCTCGGGGTGCTCCTGCTCGGCGCCACCGGGATGCCCGTGTCTGTCGACGCGATCCCGTTCGACGTCATCGGCATCATCATGTGCGTTATCGCCGCGATCTCGGCGATGCAGCTCGCTGGCGGCATGGACTACCTCGTGGACATCGCGGAGCGCTTCCTGCGCCGCAACCCCGAGCGGGTCACCGTCTACGCGCCGATCGTCACCTGGCTCATGACAGTGCTCGCCGGCACGGGGCACACCGCCTTTTCCACCATGCCCGTCATCGTGGAGGTGGCGAAGGAGGGCGGCGTGCGCCCGTCGCGTCCGCTGTCGGCGGCCGTTATCGCTTCGCAGATGGCCATCGTGGCGTCGCCGATCTCCGCGGCGGTGGTGTTTATGGCCTCGGCGCTCGAGCCGCACGGCGTCGGCTACCTGCAGCTGCTCGCCGTGATGGTCCCGGCGACGTTCTTCGCCATCTTCCCGATGGCGTGGGTGGCCAACCGCATGGGCCCCGAGCTCGAGGACGACCCGGTCTATCGGCAGCGCGTTGCGGACGGGCTCGTCTCGTCGCCAAGCGAACGCTCCAACTACGCCGCTCCGCGCGGCGCGAAGGCGTCGGTGGGCATCTTTGCCGCCGCCATCCTTGTCGTGATGGTGTACGCGACGCTCATCTCAGACCAGATCGGGCTGATCAGTAACCCGACGGTGCCGCGCAACGAGGCGATCATGGCGATCATGCTCGCCGCGGCCGCCGCGATCGTGCTGGTAGCGAAGACGACGGCGGCCGAGATCCTGAACACCCAGGTGTTCCGCTCCGGCATGTCCGCCTGCGTGTGCGTGCTCGGCGTCGCGTGGCTGGGCACCACGTTCATCGACTACTACCTCGACGACATCAAGCGCATCGCCGGCGGCGTGCTCACCGCGCAGCCGTGGCTGCTCGCGGTCGTGCTCTTCGTCGCGGCGTCGCTGCTGTACTCGCAGGCCGCGACGGCGAAGGCGCTCATCCCCGCGGCGCTTTCCATCGGGGTGAGCCCGCTCACCGCGCTCGCGGCGTTCCCCGCCGTTTCCGCGCTGTTCGTGCTGCCGACCTACCCGACACTGCTCGCCGCGGTGGAGATGGACGACACGGGCTCGACCCGCATCGGCAAGTACGTGTTCAACCACCCGTTCCTCGTGCCGGGGGTGGTGTGCGTCGCCGTGAGCGTGATCCTCGGATACGCCATCGGCGCGGCTGTAGTGTGAAGGCATGAGCACTCGTTCCGACGTCGAAATCGCCCAAGCCCACACCCTCAAACCCATCACCGAGATCGCGGCGAAGGCCGGCGTCGCAGAAGACGCGCTGATCCCGTACGGCAAGCACATGGCCAAGGTAGATATCACCCAGGTGCCCGCGGGCTCGCCCGGCAAGCTCGTCCTGGTCACGGGCGTCTCGCCGACGCCGGCGGGGGAGGGGAAGTCCACCGTTCTCATCGGGCTCACCGACGCGCTGGCGAAGCTCGGCCAGAACGCCATGGTGGCGCTGCGCGAGCCCTCGCTCGGCCCGGTGATGGGCATCAAGGGCGGCGCGGCCGGCGGCGGCTACTCGCAGGTCGTGCCGATGGAGCAGATCAACCTCCACTTCACCGGCGACTTCCACGCGATCACGAGCGCCAACAACACGCTCGCCGCGCTCATCGACAACCACATCCACCAGGGCAACGCGCTTGGCATCGACCCGCGTCGCGTGACGTGGCAGCGCTGCCTCGATGTCAATGACCGCAGCTTGCGCAACGTGGTCACCGGCCTCGGCGGCCCGGCCCACGGCGTGCCCGCGGAGACCGGGTTCACCATCACCGCCGCCTCCGAGATCATGGCGATCCTCGGCCTGGCCACGGGCCTCGCCGACCTCAAGCGCCGGCTGGCCAACATCACCGTCGGGCTCACCTACGACAACAAGCCGGTCACCGCGGGCGACCTCGGGGCGCAGGGCGCGATGGCAGCGCTGCTCAAGGACGCGGTGAACCCGAACCTCGTGCAGACCCTCGGCGGCACGCCCGCGTTTATCCACGGCGGCCCGTTCGCGAACATCGCCCACGGCTGTAACACGCTCATCGCCACCCGCACCGCCCAGCAGTACGCGGACATCGTGCTCACCGAAGCGGGCTTCGGCTCCGACCTGGGCGCGGAGAAGTTCTTCGACATCAAGGCCCGCTACGGCGGCCTCGACGTCGCGGGCGCCGTCATCGTCGCCACGATCCGCTCGATCAAGCACAACGCCGGCGTGGCCAAGGCGGACCTCGCCGCGGAGAACGTCGCGGCGCTCGAGGCCGGCATCGCCAACCTCGAGCGCCACGTCGAGAACGTGCGCAAGTTCGGGGTCACCCCGGTCGTCGCGCTCAACCGCTTTGCGACGGACACCCAGGCCGAACTCGCCTACGTCAAGCAGTGGGCGCAAGAGCGTGGCGTCGCGCTCGCGGAGGCCGACGTGTGGTCCGCCGGCGGCGACGGCGCCATCGAGCTCGCGCAGACGCTGCTGGACAACCTCGTCGAGGGCAGTTCGCACCCGCTCTACGACCCGGCGGACGGCGTCGAGCACTCCATCGCGACGATTGCGCGCGAGATCTACCGCGCCGGCGACGTGCAGTACTCCGCGGCCGCGCTGAAGGACCTGCAGACGCTTAAGGACAACGGCTTCGATTCCCTGCCGGTCTGTATCTCCAAGACGCAGTACTCCTTCTCCGACGACCCGGCGCGGCTCGGGGCACCGACCGGCCACACGCTCCACGTGCGCAACCTCATCCCGCGCACCGGCGCCGGATTCGTTCTCGCGCTCACCGGCGATGTGATGACGATGCCGGGCCTGCCGAAACAGCCCGCCGCCAACACCATCGACGTCGACGACAACGGCGTGATCAGCGGCCTATTCTGATTCGACCGCGTCCGCCCGCGACCCCGGCCACCCGGGGTAGGCCGGCGGCGTGCCCCCGAAGACCGGGCACAGCGACTGGAAGGCGCACCACCCGCACAGCTTCGACTCCTGCGGGCGGAACGTGCCCGCCTTGCCGTCCGCCTCGATCTTCCACCACAGCTCGGCGAGGTCGCGCTCGAAGTACTCGAGCTCCTCGCGCGAGGGGGTAAGGATCATCGAGTCCATCACCTTGAGGTACATGAGCTTGAGCTGGGTGGGGATGACCCCGAAGAGCCGCCAGTACACGAGCGCGTAGAAGCGCATCTGGAACTGCGCGTCCTGGGAGTAGCGCAGCTGCGGCTTCTTGCCCGTCTTGTAGTCGACCACGCGCACCTCGCCGGTCGGCGCGATGTCCACGCGGTCGATGAACCCGCGCACCGGCACCCCGTTCGGCAGCGTGAAGTCCACCGGCATCTCCTGGGCGTGTGCGTCGAAGCCGAGCGGGTTTTCCATGGTGAAATAGCCGCGCAGGAGCGTGCGGGCGTCGACGAGCAGCTGGTACTCGTCTTGGACGGGGGCGGCGCACTCCGGGGCGTCGCTACGCATCCGCTCCCAATGCGGCTTGAGCCGCTTCACGGCCGCCGGGTACGTGCGCTCCTCGCGCGGCCAGGTGAACATCTCCTCGAGCACGGCGTGGACGAGGGTGCCTTTCACCTGCGCCTCCGTCGTGGGTTCGGGGATGCGGTCGATGGTGCGCAGCCGGTACTGCAGCGGGCAGCGCTTGTAGTCGGACGCGCGGGAGGGCGACAGGGCGAGGGGGCGCGGTTGCGAGGTGGGAGTCATGGTGCCCCACATCTTAGAGTGGGGGCATGACACAGTCGTTTATCGATTTCCTCGCCGCCAGCCCGTCCGCCTTCCACGCCGCCGCCAACGTCGCCGAGCGGCTCGAGGACACAGGGTTTTCGCGGAGCGTTTCGCTTGACGACGACGCCCACGCCCCCGGCGGGCACTACATCGAGCGCGACGGCGCCGTGGTGGCCTGGTGGGTGCCGGAGGGCGCGCACCCCCGGTTCCGGGTCGTCGGCTCGCACACGGACTCGCCGGGGTTCATGGCCAAGCCCGACCCGGACGTCGTGCGCGAGGGGTGCCGGCAGGTAGCCGTCGAGGTCTACGGCGGGCCGATCCTGGCCAGCTGGTTCGACCGCGACCTCACCTTCGCGGGGCGCGTGGTCACCGCGGACCGCACCGAGCACCTCGTCAACACCGGCCCCGTCGCGCGCGTGCCCAATCTGGCCATCCACCTCTACCGCGGGGACGTGCCGGAGATCGACAGGCAGGTGCACACGCAGCCGATCCTCGGCGTCGACCGCCCGCTGCTCGAGCTCGCCGCCGCGTCGGCTGGCGTCGACGCGGGCGACATCGTTGCGCACGAGCTCGTCACTGCCGACGCGCAGCGCGGGAAGGTGCTCGGCGACCTGCTCTCCGCGGGGCGCCTGGACAACCTCACCAGCGTGTGGGCGTCGCTTGAGGCGCTGCTCGCGGCGAAGGACGACGCGGAGGACATCCTCGTGCTCGCCGCGTTCAACCACGAGGAGGTCGGCTCCGCGTCCACAGCCGGCGCGGGCGGGCCGCTGCTCGAGCGGGTGCTCACCCGCGTCGCATCCGGGTTCGGCGACCCGGCCGCGATCATCGCGGACTCGATCCAGGTCTCCGCCGACGCCGCCCACGCGGTGCACCCGAACTACCCGGGCAAGCACGACCCGACACACCACCCGCTGCTCAACCGCGGGCCGGTGCTGAAGATCAACGCGAACCAGCGCTACGCCTCCAACGCCGCGACGGAGGCCGAGTGGATAATCGCCTGCCGCGCCGCCGGCGTGCCGGTGCAGACGTTCGTGGGCAACAACGCGGTGCCGTGCGGCTCCACGATCGGCCCGATCTCCTCGACGCGCCTCGGGCTGCCCACCGTCGACGTCGGCGTGCCGCTGCTGTCCATGCACTCCGCTCGCGAGCTGTGCGGGGTGGACGACATGGACTACTTCGCCCGCGCGCTCACGGCTTTTTACGCCGGCGCGCGGTAGGGCATACTAACCGCCATGTATTCGGGACCGTTCCAGCCAGGCGACAAGGTGCAGCTCACCGACGCGAAGCGCCGCCACTTCACCATCGAGCTCAAAGAGGGCGGGCAGTTCCACTCCCACAAGGGCATCGTCGCCCACGACGACATCATCGGCGCGGACGAAGGCTCGGTGGTCAAGTCCACCCTCGGCTCGGACTTCCTCTGCTTCCGCCACCTGCTGGTGGACCACGTGCTGTCCATGCCGCGCGGCGCGGCGGTGATCTACCCGAAGGACGCCGCCCAGATCCTCGTCGAGGGCGATATCTTCATGGGCGCGCGCGTCCTCGAGGCGGGCGCCGGGTCGGGTGCCTTGTCGATGTCGCTGCTGCGCGCCGTGGGACCGGAGGGCCGCGTGTTCTCCTACGAGATCCGCGATGACCACCTCGCGTTCGCGCGTGACAACGTCGCCGAGTACTTCGGCGGCGAGCCGGAGTGGTGGACGCCGCGCCTGGGCGACTTCGGCGAGATCACCACCGACGACCTCGGCGGGCCGGTCGACCGCGTCATCTTGGACATGGTGGAGCCGTGGCTGTTCATCGACACGGTCAAGGACGTGCTCATCCCCGGCGGCGTGTTCATGACGTACGTGGCCACGGTGCCGCAGCTGATGAACATCATGGAGGCGATCCGCGGCGCGAAGTGCTTTACGGAGCCGCGCGCGTGGGAGACCCTGCTGCGCGAGTGGAAGGTCGAGGGTCTGGCCACCCGCCCGGAGCACCGCATGAACGCGCACACCGCGTTCCTCGTGTGGACCCGTCGGCTCGCGGACGGGGTGACGCCGCCGCGGCCGCAGCGCAAAGCGCGTCGATAAGCATCCGCTCCGCGGTAGGCTCGAACGCATGTCTCCTCTCGACGACGACGCCTTCGGCCCCGAACTGCGGGATCTGAAACGCAAGAACCAGGAGCTCGGCTCGCGCAACGCAAAGCTCGCCGAGCTGCTGAAATCCAGCCGTGACAACCTCAACGACCTGTACGCGAAGGTCGAGGAGCTCGGCGAGCCCGCGTCGACGTACGGCATCTACCTGTGCGGCTCGCCCCGCGACGGGGAGGCCGAGGTGTTCACCTCGGGCCGGCAGATGCGGCTGAAAATCTCGCCAATTGTCGACCCGGCGGCGCTCGTGCCCGGCACGCTCGTGCGGCTCGGGGAGGGGACCGTGGTGGTGGAAGCCTGCGGGTTCACCCCGACCGGGCAGCTCGCCACGATGGTCGAGCGCATCGGCGGCAACCGCGCCGTCGTCGCGGACCAGCAGGGCGCCGAATCCCTCGTCCTACTCGCCGAGCCGCTGTTGACCACGGTGCGCGCCGGCGACACCGTGCTCATCAACGCGGCCGCGGGCTACGCCTTCGAGCGCATCGCCAAGACCGAGGTCAACCAGCTTTCCCTCGAGGAGGTGCCGGACGTGACCTACGCCGACATCGGGGGCCTGGCCTCGCAGATTGAGACGATCCAGGACTCCGTGGAGCTGCCGTTTTCCTACCCCGAGCTCTACGCCGCCTACGACCTCAAGCCCCCGAAGGGCCTGCTGCTCTACGGCCCGCCCGGCTGCGGCAAGACGCTCATCGCCAAGGCGGTGGCGAACTCGCTGTCCACCCGCATCGGCGACGGCGGCAAGGCACACTTCATCAACGTGAAGGGCCCGGAGCTGTTGAACAAGTTCGTCGGTGAGACCGAGCGACGCATCCGCCTCATCTTCGAGCGCGCCCGCGAGCTCGCCTCCGAGGGCTCGCCCGTCATCGTCTTCTTCGACGAGATGGAGTCGATCTTCCGCACCCGCGGCTCCGGCGTCTCCTCCGACATGGAGACGACGGTGGTGCCGCAGCTGCTCACGGAGATCGATGGGGTGGAGGACATCGCCAACGTCATCGTCATCGGCGCGACCAACCGCGAAGAGCTCATCGACCCGGCCATCCTGCGCCCCGGGCGCCTGGACATCAAGATCCGCGTCTCCCGCCCCAACAAGGACGAAGCTAAAGACATCCTCGCGCGCTACATCAACGACGAGATTCCCCTCGCGGACTCAGCCTCCACACTCATCGACGTCACCGCCGACGCCATGTTCGAGCCTCGCCCCTTCGTGCGCCTCGAGCTTGTCGACGGCTCCACGGAAATCCTCCATTACTCCGACTTCGTCTCGGGCGCGATGATCGCCAATGTGGTCGACCGCGCGAAAAAGTTGGCGATCAAGGACAACATCTCCGGCGCCTCCGATGCCGGCGTCAACGCGGGCCACCTGCGCGAGGCTGTGGCGTTGGAGCAGCAGGAGAGCGAGCACCTTCCCAATACGTCCAACCCGGACGAGTGGGCCCGCATCTCCGGGCGCCAGGGCAAGCGCGTGGTCGCGGCAGAGGTGTTGAACTACTGGCCTATCGGCTAGCCAGAGAATTCCTCATCGAACAGGAATTGGTCGATGGCGATGGCGACGCCGGCACCTGTTCCGATGGCCTGGGACACTTGATCCGGGGAGCTTACGACATTGCCCACTGCCCAGAGCCCCGGTTGTGACGTCTTGCCGCCTTCAACGGAAACCCATCCGTCAACAACTGTGCATCCGGCCTTGCGCAGTAACTGATCATTGGGGATGAAGTCCGGGCCGGTAAAACATGCGTCATAGCGAATCGTTCCGGAAGCGGTCATGACCTCGACCGAAGTATCGTTTTCGGCAGCAGGGGAGACGCGGACGACGCCGTCGCGGTCGAGCACAACCCCGGTTGCTTCCAGCTTCTGCAGTTGCTCTTTCGTCGGGTCGAGGCCGTTGAGGTGAAGCGTTACACTCTCCGACCATTTCGTGAGAAGCGACGCCATCTTGAAGGTGAACGCGGGATTCTTCCCGCCTATGACCCCGACGCTCTTTCCCGTGGCTTCGTAGCCGTGGCAATAAGGGCAATGGAAGACTCTGCTTCCCCACATGTCCCTTAAGCCTGGAACTTCGGGGAGGGAGTCGGTGATTCCGGTTGCAACGAGGGTTTGAGATGCTGTCAGGGATCTTCCGGATTCCGTTTCCGCAACCCAGTTGTCTCCGCCGACTCGGGCCAGGGATTCGACGCGGTCCTGAAAAATCACTCCGCCGTACGCTGCGAACTCGGTGTGCCCACGCTCGAGTAGAGTCGTGGGCCTCACTCCATCGGAACCGAGAACGCCGTGCATGTGCTCGCTGGATCGATTCCGCGGTTTTCCGTCGTCGATAATGCACACCTTCCGACGCGCGCGAGCAAGGTTGATAGCCGCGGCTGTTCCGGCAAATCCACCGCCGATAACTAGGACCTCGAAAGACCCCTCTTCATCCCCGCGCATTCGAGCGAGCCGCTCTCGACTGGATTCGTCCATGAGTTTCTCACCCTCGTTCGTGTTTCGGATCTAGCCCAGGGTAGCGACATGTCGAAGTACCGCGTCCACGGCGCGGGTGAAGTCAGTGTCGCCAAGGTGCGCGAAACTCAGTACGAGCCCGTCGCCCCCGCCTGTCCATAAGGCAGACTCGCGGCCACACTCGACGCCTTGTGCCTGGAGTGATGCTACGAACGCGTCTCGCTGATCCCCTGCGGGGAAGTGGACCGTCACATCGGCACCGTCCCCGGGCGCGAGTTGCGCCTCCGCGTTCGCTTGTTCCAGCGCGGGAATGACCCGCTCGCTTAGGACCGTCCGGCGACGGGCAAGTTCCCTGTGGACGGATTGGGTATTGCGGCGGACAACCCCGCCGTCGAGAAGCGATGCGATGGCGCGTTGGGTCACTGCGGAAACTGGGACGCCAAGCACTGCGCGAACCTCACGTAGCCTGTCCGCGGTGGTGGGAGAGGCCACGACGTAGCCTGCCGCGAGCTCGCGGGAGAGCAGCGTCGAAAACGTGCCGAGTGTGACCACGTCGGCCGCGGGGGCGAGCGAGGTCAGAGTGGGCTGCGGAGAGATCCGGTAACGCAGCTCGGTGTTGAAATCGTCCTCGATGAGTACGGTGTCCGAGCGCGACGCCCACTCCAACAGCTCAGCGAGGCGCGGGGCGGGCATCGACCCGCCGAGCGGAAAGAGGTGCGACGGCGTGACCAGCAGAGCGTCGAGGTCACCGGGCAACTGCTTCACGACGATCCCCGCGCCATCCGTCCCGCACGCCACCGCCTCATGGCCGCCGAGCGGAATCACCCGCCGAAGGCCCGGGTGGCCGGGGTCTTCCACACCTACCCGCAGCCGCGGGCCGAGGGCCAAGAGGATGAGCATGAGGCCTTCGCGGGAGCCGCCGGTGACCAGGATTTGCTGCGGGTTGACCGTCATGCCGCGGGAGAGCCGGAGGTGGTCAGCGATTGCCTGGCGCAGCTCGGGTTCGCCGGCTTTGTCCATGCCCCGGCCGTTGGCGTTTACCGGGTCGCCGGCGGCTTCGCGCCACGCCTTGCGCCAGGCGGCGGGCCGGATAATGCCCGCTGAACCAGGTGAGGGTTTGAGCGAGATTGTCGCCTGCGGTGTACTCGGGGCGAATTCCTTAGCGGGCTCGGGGGCATCGGCGGAAGCGACGGTGAGCTCCGGGTGGATACGTGTTGGCGCACCTTGGGAGGTCAGGAGGTAACCCTCGCTGGCGAGCTGCTCATAGGCGGCGACGACACTGCCGCGGGAAACTCCCAGCTGGGTGGCAAGGGCGCGTGTGGAGGGCACTTCGTCACCCGGCCTAAGTCGGCCGTTTGCAACGGCAATACGAACGTCGGCGGCGATCTGGGCGGGAATTGACGGCTTCACTGGTCCAAAGAATGTAAACGATACTGGCACTTGGAATCTACCAGTTGCTGGGGCAGACTGAGCGGTATGTCTGACGTACAGGAACTCAACGAGAAATTCATCGGCGGCGTGATCATGGACGTGGTCACCCCCGAGCAAGCGAAGATTGCCGAGGACGCCGGCGCGGCGGCCGTCATGGCGCTCGAGCGCGTGCCGGCGGACATCCGCGCCCAGGGCGGCGTGGCCCGCATGAGCGACCCGGACCTCATCCAGGGCATCATCGACGCCGTCGATATCCCGGTCATGGCCAAGGCCCGCATCGGCCACACCTACGAGGCGAAGATCCTCGAGCACCTCGGCATCGACTACATCGACGAGTCCGAGGTCTTGAGCCCCGCGGACTACGAAAACCACATCGACAAGCGCGCCTTCGATGTGCCGTTCGTGTGCGGCGCGACCAACCTCGGAGAGGCGCTGCGCCGCGTCAACGAGGGCGCGGCCATGATCCGCTCGAAGGGCGAGGCCGGCACCGGCGACGTCTCCGAGGCAACGAAGCACATCCGCAAGATCCTCGGCGAGATTTCCGCGCTGCAGGCGATCTGGGACGGCAACCGCGACGAACTCTACGTCGCGGCGAAGGAGCTGCAGGCGCCGTACGACCTGGTTTCCTGGGTCGCGGAACACGGCACGCTGCCGGTGCCGCTGCTCGTCGCGGGCGGCGTATCGACGCCTGCGGACGCGGCCCTCATGATGCACCTCGGCGCGGACGGCGTCTTCGTCGGCTCCGGCATTTTCAAGTCCGGCAACCCCGCGGCCCGCGCCAAGGCGATCGTGACCTCGGTGCGCAACTGGACCGACATCGCCGTAGTGACGGAGGCGTCGCGCGGCCTTGGTGAGGCCATGGTGGGCATCAACGTCGAGGAGCTGCCGGCGCCGCACCGCATGGCCGAGCGCGGCTGGTAGGCCGCCTGTTCGGCGGCGCCGGTGCCGCGGTTAGCGCACGTCGCCGAACTTGCGCACGACCCAGCGGCTGATG
The DNA here is from genome assembly GCF_028609865.1 of Corynebacterium jeddahense. Taxonomy (NCBI): domain Bacteria; kingdom Bacillati; phylum Actinomycetota; class Actinomycetes; order Mycobacteriales; family Corynebacteriaceae; genus Corynebacterium; species Corynebacterium jeddahense. Next base: position 1,357,018 of record NZ_CP063194.1, on the reverse strand, counting down.
CCCATCAGCACTGCGCCGAGCACGATCGTGATCGCCGAGAGCGTGAGGAAGAACGCGCGCTCGGCGGTCGCGTCGTTAGGGTCATAGAGCGAGCCGAGCACGCCGGAAAGTGCGGTGCCCATGGATATCGACATGAGCCACACCGCGAAGAGGCGGGACTTGAATGCCTCCGGCGCCACCTTGGTGGCCAGGGAGTTGCCGACGGGGGAGAGCAGCAGCTCGCCGACGGTGAACAGGAAGAGGATCAGCACAAGCACCCACAGCGGCGTCGACTGTGGCCCCTTGCCCACGTAGGGCAGGAAGAGGAACAGTGACAGGCCGATGACGATGTTGGCCACGCCGAACTTCGTCGCCGAGGCCCACTGCCGGTCACCCAACTTCGTCCACAGCGTGGCGAAGACGGGGGAGAACAGGATGATGAACAGCGGGTTGAACGACTGCACCTGCGCCGGGGTGAACTCCCAGCCGAACAGGTGGAGGTCGGCGCGCTGGTCCGAGTAGACCGCCACGACGGTGAACTGAGACTGGAAGATGGCGAAGAAGGCCACCGACCCGACGAGCAGGGGGATGTAGCCGGTCAGGCGCGATTTCTCGTGCGCGGTGACCTCGTCGGAGCGGAACATCTCGCGCAGCAGCACGACGGTGGCGATCAGGGCGATGGTGAAGACGACCCAGGACAGGGAGTCGAGCGGGAGCACGCCGGTGGTCAGCGCGATGACGAACGCGGCGACGACGACGGCCGCGCCGATGCCCCACTTCGCCCAGTCCGAGCGCGGCAGCGGGTTGGGGATCTCGGAGCCCGCCTCACCGATGGAGGACTTGCGCATGAGCGTGTACTGGATCAGGCCCAGCGCCATGCCGATGGCGGCGAGGCCGAAGCCCCAGTGGAAGCCGGCTTTGCCCCACACCGCGCCGGTGACCATCGGGCCGAGCAGGCCACCGATGTTGACGGCCATGTAGAAGATGGAGAAGCCAGCGTCGCGGCGCGGATCCTCGCGCGTGTAGAGGTCGCCGAGGACCACCTGGGAGGACGTCTTCACGCCACCGGAGCCGATGCCCACGCAGACGAGGCCGAGGGCGAGGCCGGTCGCGCCCGGGATGAGGGCGAGGCAGATGTGGCCGATCATCACCAGGATCGCGGAGTAGTACAGGGTGCGCTCCGCGCCGAGGAGGCGGTCACCCACGAAAGAGGCGACGAGCGCCATCATGAAGACGAAGCCGCCGTAGGCGCCGACGAGGCTCAGGGCCGTCGACTGGTCGATGCCCAAGCCGCCGTCCGTGGTGGCGTAGTACATGTAGAACGCCAGGAGGGCCTGCATACCGTAGAAGCTGAAGCGCTCCCACAGCTCGATGCCGAAGAGGTTGGCCAGGCCCCAGGGTTGGCCGAAGAATTTGCGCTCGGTGCCCGCTTGCGCCGGCCCGGGCTGGATTTGGGTGCTCATGGATCAATAAAATACGTCGGCGCGTATGGATTCCCAAGACGGCCGTCCGCCTAGGGGCCGAGGAGGCCAATGGGGACAACCCATTACCGTTCGCCGACCTCCGCGATCGTTCCAGTTGGCGCAACGAGGAGGAGACCGACGGGGGTCGCCGTATTGACTCGTCCAAACCTGGGCGAAGTGTCGAGCCAAACCTGGGCAAAGTGTCGAGCCAAACCTGGGCGAAGTGTCGAGCCAAACCTGGGCAAAGTGTCGAGTAGATGCGCGCGAACTAGGCTCAGTTCCCATGACGCGCTACTTGGGAACCGAGACCGAATACGGCATCACCTGCCCCGACAACCCGCAGATCAGCCCGCTGGTGACGTCGACGCACGCGGTGGTGGCCTACGCGGCGCTGCGCACCCAGGCCCGCACGCGCTGGGATTACGCGGAGGAGGCGCCCCTGAAGGACACCCGCGGCTTCGACCTGCAGCGCTACCGCAGCGTGCCCGTCGTCGACGCGAACGCGATCGGGGTCGCCAATGTCGTCGTCGCCAACGGGGCGCGCTACTACGTGGACCACGGCCACCCGGAGTACTCCAGCCCGGAGTGCTCGAACGCCTTCGACGCGATGGTCTACGACGCCGCCGGCGACATCATCTTGAACGACGCCGCCGCGGACATCCGCAGCCTATGGGACCAGCAGGTCTCCGTGCTGGCCAAGCACGACCCGTGCCCGCCGCTGAAGTTCTACAAGAACAACGTCGACGGTAAGGGCCGCTCCTACGGCAGCCACGAGAACTACCAGTACTCGCGCCACACCAACTTCGAGCGCCTCACCGCCGCGCTCATCCCGTTCTTTGTCACCCGCCAGGTCATCATTGGCGCGGGCCGCGTCGGCATCGGCCAGGCCTCGGAGCGCCCCGGCTTCCAGATCTCGCAGCGCGCGGACTACTTCGAGCAGGAGGTCTCGCTGGAGACGACGCTCAACCGCGGCATCGTGAACACCCGAGACGAGCCGCACGCGCCGGAGGAGGAGTTCCGCCGCCTCCACGTCATCGTCGGCGACGCCAACATGAGCCAGACCTCCACCTTCCTCAAGCTCGGCATGACCTCGCTCGTCCTCGACGCGATCGAGGACGACGTCGACTTCGCCGACCTGCGCCTGGCCAACCCGGTCGAGGAAATCAAGGCAGTCAGCCACGACCCCTCGCTCGCCCACGAGCTCTTGCTTGACGACGGCCGAAGGCTCACCGCCGTGAACCTCCTCCGTGAATACCGGAAGCGGTGCCGGGCGCGAAGCGACGTCGATACGCAAGTGCTCGAGACATGGGGCGAGATCCTCGACGACCTCGAGCGCGACCCGCTGTCCACGGCCGACCGGCTCGACTGGACGGCGAAGTGGGCGCTCGTGCGGCGCTTCGAGGAGCGCGGCGCGAGCCAGGCCAAGCTGCAGGCACTCGACCTGCATTACGCGGACATCGACACGGCGAGCTCGCTCTACCACGCGCTCGTGCGCAAGGGGGCGATGCGCACGCTGGTCGGCGCCGACACGATCGCGCACGCCGCGGCGCACCCGCCGGAGGACACGCGCGCGTACTTCCGCGGCGTGGCGGGGGAGAAGTTCGGCGCGGACCTCACGGCCTCAAACTGGCAGTCGATGCTGTTCACCGTGGACGGCGAGCTCTACCGGGTGCCGCTGGACATGGTCGGCGAGCACACGAAGGCGGACGTCGGCGAGCTCATCGAGCGCTCCGGCTCGGCCCGCGAGCTGCTTTCGGGCCTGGGGCTCATCGCCAAGTTGTAGGGTTTGACGTATGGCTACGCAACAGACACACGCCGCCGGCGGCGGCAACCGCGACGAGGGCGGGGACGACTTCGACGCGGGCCAGGCCCAGATCAACACCAGCGGCACGGAGGACTTGCTCGACGAGATCGACGCGCTGCTCGACTCGAACGCCGAGGAGTTCGTGAAGTCCTTCGTGCAAAAGGGCGGGCAGTAGGCGCATGGCCACCGGGTACCCGCGCCGCATCATGGGCGTGGAAACGGAGTTCGGCATCGCCGCGTACGACGGCGCGCGCCAGGTGCTCGCGCCCGAGGAAATCGCCCGCTACCTGTTCCGCCCCGTGGTGGCCGCGCACCGCAGCTCGAACGTCTACGTCGGTAACGCAGCCCGGCTCTACCTCGACGTCGGCTCGCACCCCGAGTACGCCACCGCGGAGTGCGACTCGCTCTCGCAGCTGCTCGCGCACGACAAGGCGGGCGAGCGCATCTTCGTCGGGTTGGCCAAGACCGCGGACGAGGCGCTGCGCGCCGACGGCGTCGGCGGCGCGACGTACCTGTTCAAGAACAACGTCGACTCGCGCGGCAACTCCTACGGGACCCACGAGAACTACCTGGTCAGCCGCGAGCTGGCGCTGAAGTCGTTCGGTCAGCAGTTCCTGCCGTTCCTCATCACCCGCCAGCTCATCTGTGGCGCAGGCAAGATCGCCGGCGGCCGCTTCCTCATCTCCCAGCGCGCCGACCAGGTGTGGGAGGGCGTCTCGTCGGCGACGACGCGCACGCGCCCGATTATCAACACCCGCGACGAGCCGCACGGGGACTCGCACCGGTTCCGCCGCATGCACGTCATTGTGGGCGACTCGAACATGTCCGAGCCGACGTTCGCGCTGAAGGTCGGCTCGATGCTGCTGGTCATCGAGATGCTCGAGGCCGGCTTCGACCTGCCGGACATGGAGCTTTCCGACCCGATCTCGCACATCCGGGACATTGCCGCCGACCCGGCGGGCAGCACGGCGCTCGACCTCTCCGCCGGCGGAACCGTTACCGCGCTGGAGGTGCAGCGCCGCACGCTCGAGGCAGCGACGCGCTGGCTCGCCGTGCGCCCCGACGAGGGCACGCCGAACGAGGAGATGGCCCGGGTCGTCGAGCTGTGGGGCAGGGTGCTCGACGCGATTGAGACCCAGGACTTCTCGGGCGTGGACCAGGAGATCGACTGGGTGATCAAGCGCAGGTTGCTGGAGCAGGTGAAAGACAAGCTCGGCTGCGGGTGGGGCCACCCGAAGCTCGCGCAGGTGGACCTCACCTACCACGACATCGACCCGGACCGCGGCCTGTTCTACCTGCTGCAGCGCAAGGGCCTGGCGAAGCGCTGGATCACGGACGCGGACATCGAGCGCGCCGTCGCGGCCCCGCCGGAGACCACCCGCGCGGCGATCCGCGGAGAATTCCTGGACGCCGTGCGCGAGCGCGGTCTTGCGCATAATGTCGACTGGGTGAACCTCAAGGTCAACCGTTTAGAGCCGCGCACGGTCGAGCTGCTCGACCCGTTCGCCGCCACCGACCCCGCCGCGGCGGAGCTCATCGACTGGGTTCGCCAGCAGCCGGCGGAGGAGTAGTACGCCGTGGCCAACGACAACGACATGGTCGTGCGCCAAGTTGGGCTCACCTTCGCGTTGCTCGCCTCGCCGGGCAAGCGCGACGTGGCTTGGGTGCAGGCGCATGTCGATGGCTACGGCGGTCGCACCCGGGACGCGGCCGCCCACCTCCTCGACCGCGACGTGCGCGATCTGCGCCGCCTCGGCGTCCCCGCCCGCTACGTCGACGGTGAGGTCTGGGTGAACAAGGACCTCTACGAGTTGCCGCCCGTCGACCTCACCCCGGAGGAGGCGTCCGTCGTCGGGCTCGCCGCCGACCTGAGCAAGCCGGGCTCGCTCGGCGAGTTCGCCCGCTCGGGGTGGACAAAGCTCGCCGCCTCCGGCGCCACCCGCGGGAACGAATCGACCGCACTGTCGTCGGTGTCCAACGACATCTTCCAGCTGCGCCCCGAGACGCTGCGCGACATCGTCGCCTGCGCGGAGGCGAAGCAACGCATGTCCTTCGACTTCGTGCGCGCCCCCGGTAAGGAGCCGGAGCGGCGCGAGGTGGACCCGTGGGGCGTGGTGTCGCTGAACAACCGGGCTTACTTCGTCGGCTACGACATCGACCGCGGCGCGGAGCGCGTGTTCCGGGTGAAGAAGATCTCGCGGGTGAAGAAGGTAAAGCACGCGGACGCGTTCCACGAGCCGACGCGCCCGCTGCAGCAGATCGTGGAGGAGTCGCTGCGCGGCGAGACGGTCGACGCCACCGTGCGGGTCACCGTCGGCGTCGGCGACGAGCTCGCGGCGCGCGGCACCCGCGACGGGGAGACCATCACCCTTACCGGGGTGGATCGCGACTGGGCGGTGCGCGCGATTGCGGCGCTTGCCGGCAACGTGGTCTCGGTGGAGCCGGATGGGGTGCGGGACGACGTCGTCAAGCTACTGCGCGCTGCCGCGGAAAGGGGCGAGTGATGGGCAACGAACTCCAGCGCCAGGAGCGGGTGGTGCGCCTGCTCAACCTGCTGGCCTACGCGTCGAACCACCCCGGGCTCACGCCGCTCGAGATCGCCCGGGACCTCGGCGCGGACCCGATGCAGGTGCGCGACGACTTCAACCTGCTGTTCCTCTCCGGCGTGGGCACCGGGCCGGGGGAGATGATCGACCTCGAGTACTCCTGGAAGGGCGTGCACATTGTCGACGACCAGGGGATGACCACGCCGCTGCGCCTCGCCCCCGCGGAGGCGAGCGCGCTGCTCGTCCTACTCGATTCCCTCGAGACGATGCCCGGCCTCGTCGACGCCAGCGCGGTGCGCTCGGCCGCCGCGAAAATCCGGGCGGTGGCGAACTCGCGCGGCGTGAGCGACGCGGAACATCCCACGGAGGCCGGCATCGCGGTCACTATCGCCGACGCGCTCGCGCAGCGCCGCCCGCTCGAGGTGACGTACTACTCGGCGTCCTCCGACGCCACCACGCGCCGCCGCATCGCCCCGGCGAACCTCTTCCACGAGTCCGGCAACACCTACCTGCGCGCCGCCGAGGCGGGGGAGATGAAGACGTTCCGGCTCGACCGGATCAAGGACGCGTTGCTTCTCGACGCTCCTTCGGGCCCCGCCGAGCCCAACACCGGCGCCGCCGGCCCGGCGTTCGACCCCGCCGACCCGTTTGGCATGGCCGGGCGGGCCCAGGCGCGGCTGCTCATCCACCCGGACGCGACGTGGCTGGCGGACTACTGGGAAATCGAGCTCGAACCCGCACGAACTTCCGGGGACGGGGGCGCCGACGACGTGGACGGCGGCCGCGAATCCGCTGCGTGGATCCCCGCCACAATGCGCTACGGCAGCGAGGATTGGCTGGTGAGGTTCTGCCTCGGGCAGGCGGACCGGGTGCGCATCGTCGAACCGGAGGAGTTGGCCGCGGAGGTGGTGGCGCGCGCGAGGCGGGCGATCGAGGCGTTACACTGATAAGCCTTAACGTCCGTTGTTGAAAGGAATGCCATGCCGAACCTCGGTTGGACGGAACTCCTCATCATCCTCTTCGTCGTGCTGCTACTGTTCGGCGCGAACAAGCTCCCGGACCTCGCGCGCTCGATGGGCCGCTCCGCGCGCATCTTCAAGTCCGAGGTCAAGGAGATGCGCAACGACGACGAGCAGCCGGCGGCCCCCCAGCAGCACCAGATCGAGTCCGCGACCGCGCAGGAGACCCGCAGCGCCGCGCAGGACGCCGACTTCTGGGAGCGCCCGGAGAACCAGCCGCGCTAGACCCGCCTGATGGCACGCACGAAAAAGAAGAGGCCGAAGAACCCGACCGGCGAGATGACGCTGGTGGAGCACCTCCAGGAGCTCCGCCAGCGCATCATCGTGTCGCTTGTCGCCGTCACCGTCGGCACCGTCATCGGCTTCATCTGGTACCAGAGCGCGCCGCCGCACATCATGTCGCTCGGGGAGATCATCAGGGGGCCGTACTGCAACTTGCCGAGTGACCTGCGCGCGGACTTCACCGGCGAAGGGGAGTGCCGGCTGCTGGCCACGAGCCCGTTTGAGATGTTCATGCTGCGCCTCAAGGTGGGTGCGCTCGCGGGCGTGGTGCTCGCGTCGCCGGTGTGGCTCACGGAGATCTGGAAGTTCATCACCCCCGGCCTGCACAAGAACGAGCGCCGCTACACCCTCACCTTTGTCACGCTCGCCGTCGTGCTCTTCGTCGCCGGCGCGCTGCTCGCGTACTTCGTGCTGGATAAGGGACTCTACGTGCTTATGTCCATGGGCTCGGAGGTCCAGGTCGCGGCGCTGACCGGCGGGGAGTACTACAGCTTCCTCATCGCCCTCATCGTCATCTTCGGCGTGAGCTTCGAGGTGCCGCTCGTCATCGTCATGCTCAACCTCGTCGGCGTGCTGCGCTACGAGCACGTCAAGGACAAGCGGCGCGGCATCATCGTGCTCATCTTCATCTTCGCCGCGGTGATGACGCCGGGGCAGGATCCGTTCTCGATGGTCGCGCTCGCCCTGTCCATCTGCGTGCTCGTCGAGGCGGCGTTCCAGTTCTGTCGCGTCCACGACCGGAAGCGCAACGAGGAACGCCCCGCGTGGATGGACCTCGACGACGAGGAAGCCTCCGGGCCGATCGAGGCGCCGGCGCCGATCGGTACGGCGGGGCGCATCACAGCGGAGCCCATCGAGGCGCCCGCCCCGATTCGCTCGGCGCCCGCGCGGCGGCCGGGAGGCGCGGATACGCAACGCGCGCCGAAACAAGGCTTCGAGGGCGGGGCCGATTTCGGCGACGTACTCTAGGGGGCATGCTTTCCCCCGAGAACTCAACGACCTTCCTGAGCGAATTCGCGAACGCGAAGCCGTTCGAGCTCGACGACTTCCAGCTCCGCGCCTGCGCTGCGGTCGAGGAGGATCGGGGGGTACTCGTCTGCGCGCCGACCGGATCGGGCAAGACGATCGTCGGGGAGTTCGCGGTGGCGCTCGCGCTGCGGCGGGGGACGAAGTGCTTCTACACCACGCCGATTAAGGCGCTGAGCAACCAGAAGTACCACGACCTCGTCGCCGAGCACGGCGCGGACGCGGTGGGGCTGCTCACCGGCGATACCAGCATCAACGGCTCGGCGGAGATCGTGGTGATGACCACCGAGGTCCTGCGCAACATGCTCTACGCGGAGTCGCCCCAGCTCGACCGGCTCACGCACGTGGTCATGGACGAGATCCACTACCTCGCGGACCGCGAGCGCGGCGCGGTGTGGGAGGAGATCATCCTCAACCTCGACGACTCGGTGAGCGTCATCGGCCTGTCTGCGACCGTGTCCAACTCGGAGGAGTTCGGCGAGTGGCTCGCGGCGGTACGCGGCGACACCGAGGTCATCGTCTCCGAGCACCGCCCGGTGCCGCTGAGCCAGTACATGATGGTCGGGCGCAAGATGCTCCCGCTGTTCGAGCCGGGGTCTGACGGGCGCGTCAACCACGCACTCGAGCACGCCATTGAGCGCGTCGAGGCCGGCTCCTCCGATGAGGGCCGCCGCGACTTCGAGGAGGGCCGAGGCTTTCGCTCCCGCTCGCGCGGCGGGCGCAGCGGCCGCACCCGCGGCCAGGACAAGGTCCGCCCGGTCGGCCGGCCGGAGACCGTTTCCGTGCTGCAGGGCCAGGACATGCTCCCAGCGATCGTCTTCATCTTCTCCCGCGCCGGCTGCGACGGCGCCCTGTTCCAGTGCCTGCGCTCGCGCAAGGAGCTGACCACGCCGGAGGAGCGGGAGCTCATCGCAACGCTTATCGACGAAGGCGTGACCGGCATCCCCGACGAAGACCTCGAGGTGCTCAACTTCCGCCAGCTGCGCACCGCCTGGATGCGTGGCTTCGCGGCCCACCACGCCGGCCTGCTGCCCGCGTTCAAGCACATCGTCGAGCAGCTGTTCGTCCGCGGCCTAGTCAAGGTCGTCTTCGCCACCGAGACGCTCGCGCTGGGCATCAATATGCCGGCGCGCACCGTCGTGCTGGAGAAGCTGGTGAAGTTCAACGGCGAGGCCCACGTAGACCTTACGCCCGGCCAGTACACGCAGCTCACCGGGCGCGCTGGACGCCGCGGCATCGACCACATCGGCAACGCAGTCGTGCAGTGGGCGCCGGCGATGGACCCGCACGAGGTGGCCGGGCTCGCGTCGACACGCACGTACCCGCTCATCTCCCAGTTCCAGCCCGGCTACAACATGGCCATCAACATGCTGGCCATGAACGGCTACGAGGATTCGATCCGCCTCATCGAGCAGTCCTTCGCCCAGTTCCAAACCGACCGCTCCGTGGTCGGCGAGGTGCGCGACATCGAGCGGCTCCAGGCGAAGGTGCGTGAGCTGCGCGCCGCCCTCGAACGCGACATCGCGCGCTTCGCCCCGCCGTCGGACGACCCCGCGGCCGAGCTCGTCGAGTACTCGCAGCTGCGCCGGGACCTCAGCGACGCGGAGAAGAAGGCGCGGCGCGACGCGCTGGACAGCCGACAGACCGAGACGGTGCGCGTGCTCGGCCGCCTCCAGGTCGGCGAGGTCATCGCCCTGCCCGGCAAGCGCTCGCCCGAACTCGCCGCCGTGGTCCAGGCGGCGGGCAAGCCGAACGACCCCCGGCCGTGGGTGACTACCGAGCGCGGCTGGTCCGGCCGCATCGACGCCGCCTCGTTCCGCAACCCGCCCGTCGTGGTGGGGCGCATCAAGGTTCCGCGCCACATGCAGGACCAGCCGCGCAAGCACGCCCGCAAGGTCGCCGACATGCTGCACCGCGGCCACTTCAACGCGCCGAAGCGCCTGCGCGAGGAGGCGCGGGTGCGGCCGAACAAGCAGGTCACCGCGTTGCGCGAGGCGATCCGCAACCACCCCGTGCACGCCTGGCCGGCCCACGAGCGCGAGCTACTCGCCCGCACCGCGGAGGAGATCGTGCGCGAGGAGCGCCGGCTCGCCGCGGTGGAGCGCCGCATCGACGACTCGACGGACTCGTTGGGACGCACCTTCGAGCGCATCATCGGGCTGCTCGCGGAGATGGACTACGTCGAGATTGTCGGCGGCGAACCGCAGGTGACCGACGAGGGCGAGCGCCTGTCGCGCATCCACAGCGTGTCGGACCTGCTCGTCGCGCAGTGCCTCAAGCGCGGCATCTGGGACGGGCTCGACCCGGCGGAGCTCGCGGGGGTGGCCTCGATGGTGGTCTTCGAGAACCGGCGCGCCACCGGGGGCTCGCCGGAAGCCGCCACCGACGCGATGGCGGACGCGATGAACGAGACGATGCGCGTATACAACGAGCTCGTGTCCGACGAGCAGCGCCATCGCCTGCCCGCCACGCGTCTGCCCGACCCGGGCTTTAGCCTCTCCGTCCACCAGTGGACCGCGGGCGCGCCGCTCGGCTACGCGCTCGCCGCGGCGGCGGAATCCGGCGCAGAGCTCACCCCGGGCGACTTCGTGCGCTGGTGCCGGCAGGTGATCGACCTGCTCGAGCAGATCAAGAAGACCGGCTACTCCGAGCAGATCCGGGACAACGCCAACCGGGCGGTGGACGCGATCCGCCGCGGCGTGGTGGCCATCGGCAACTAGCCCAGCCGGCGCTATCCCAATTGGCACTATCCCAATTGGTGCAGTGCGTCGGCGGGCCCGTTCGGCCCCGCCGGCCACAGCGCGACGGTGGACAGGCGCAGGTTGCGCCCGCCGGGGTTGAGGATGAGCGACTGCAGCCCGATGACGCGCCCGCCGACGAGCACCGGGCCCCCGGAATCGCCCTTGACGGCGGGCGGGTCGGCGTAGACGAAGCCCGCGGGGCGCACGCGCGTGGCGAAGGTGCACGAGTACGACACCGGCAGTTCGCCGAGGAACACGCCCGGGCGCGCGGCGGGCGCGGCGGCGCGGGCGCCGAAACCGAACGTGACCGTGCGGCTCAGCGGCCGCGGGGAGGGACCGAGCGGCAAGGGCTGGGCCGCGACGCGACGCGCGAGCCGCACGAGGGCGATGTCGGTGCCGGCGAGGACCTGGGTGGAGGCGGAGGGGACCGTGAGGCCGTCGATACGCACCTGCACCTGCGAGCGTCCCGGGCGGAAGAAGTGGGCGCACGTGGCCACGATGTCGGGGGCGATGAGCACCCCCGAGCAGTACCCGGCCCCCGAGGCGGTGAGGCGCGCGATCGATCGGGGCAGGGCGGAAGGCACGCGGCTCATGGTAGCGCTCTAGCATGGCCGCATGAGTGTCTTTGATGCAAGCGTGTACCGGGCGCGGCGGGCCAGCGCCGTCGAGCTGGTGAACGACCGGGCGATGGGCGGGCTGGTGATCGGCACCGGCGCGGAGTTCGCCTTCCTCACCGGATCGTTCGCTTCCTCGCACGAGCGCCTCACCGCGCTCGTGGTCGCGCCGGACGGGCTGCGGGTGGTCGCCCCGCTGACGGACATCGGCTCGCTCGGGCTCGGCGGCGCGGACGACGTCGAGGTGGTCGGCTGGCGCGACGGCGAAGACCCGTACGAGCTCGTCGCCGAGGTGCTCGGCGGGGGCGAGGTGGGGCTGGGCTCGTCGCTCACGGCGGACCACGTATTCGCGCTCCAGGCGCGCGTGGCGGACACCGTCCTCGCCTCCGACGCGGTGGCGGAGCTGTTCATGGTGAAAGACCCGCTCGAGGTCGAGCAGCTCGCCGCGGCGGGCGCGGCGATCGACCGGGTGCACGAGCGCGCGGCCGCGCTCCTCGTGCCTGGGACCACCGAGCGCGAGGTGGCGGCGCAGCTCGAGGCGATAATCCTCGAGGAGCACGAACGCGTCGAATTCGTCATCGTCGGCTCCGGCCCGAACGGCGCCAACCCGCACCACGACTTCTCCGACCGCGTCCTCGCGGCGGGCGACCCGGTCGTGGTGGACCTCGGCGGCGCGCTCGCCTCGGGCTACCAGTCCGACTGCACGCGCACCCACGTCGTCGGCGGCGCCGACGCCGCCCCGGCCGAGTTCCGCGAGGCGTACGCCGTGCTCGAGCGTGCCTTCGACGCCGCGTGCGCTGCGGCGCGGCCGGGCATCACGGCAGGCGAGCTCGACGCCGCGGCGCGCGACGTCATCGCGGAGGCCGGCTACGGCGAGTGCTTCACGCACCGCCTCGGCCACGGCATCGGCCTAGCCGGCCACGAGCAGCCGTTCATCATCGCCGGCAGCGACACCGTCCTGCGCGAAGGCATGGCGTTTTCCATCGAGCCGGGCATCTACGTGCCGGGCAAATGGGGCGCGCGCATCGAGGACATCGTCGTGCTCACCGAGGGCGGCGTCGAGCACCTCAACACCACGGGCCACGGGCTGGGAGAGGCGCGTGCGTAGCGCGGCCGCAGCGGCGGCGCGCCCTGGTACTGTCCTGCTCCTCGGCGCGCGCAGCGACATCGGCGGCGAGGTGACTGCCCGCGTGTGCGCCGGCCGGGAGGTCGTGCTCGCGGCCAGGGGCGGGGCGGGCCTGGGGGACGTCGAGAAGCGGCTGCTCGACGCCGGGGCCGCGGGCGTGCGCGCGGTGGACTTTGACGCGACTGATCTGGAGTCGCACCGCCGCGTCGTGCGCGAGGCGGGCGAGGTGACCACGGCGATCGTCGCGTTCGGCATCCTCGGCGACCAGGCGCTCGCGGAGCGCGACGAGCGTGAGGCGGCGCGTATCGCTGCCGTCGACTACCTCGCGCAGGTCTCCATGCTCACCGTCCTCGCGGACGAGATGGAGCGCGGCGAGATCTACGCGTTTTCCTCCATCGCCGGGTGGCGGCCGCGGCGCGCGAACTACGTCTACGGCTCGACGAAGGCCGGCCTCGACGCGTTCTGCCAGGGGCTCATGGACCGGCTCCACGGCACGTCGCTGCACCTCATCCTCGCCCGCCCCGGTTTCGTCATCGGGTCCATGACGGAGGGGATGAAGCCGGCGGTGATGTCGGTGACGCCGGACGTGGTCGCGGACGCCGTTGTCGCCGCCGCGGGCAAGGGGAGAAGCGCGACGGTGTGGATCCCGCGCCGCCTCGCCGCACTCGCGGCGGTCATGCGGATCGTGCCGCGCCCAATCTGGCGGCGGATGCCGAGATAGCGGGCGTGCCCGGGTACCCTCGTGCCATGCCGATTTTCTTTCTCGCCTACGTTGTCGTCGAAGCGCTGGCCTTCTTCCTCGTGGCCAAGCTCATCGGGGTGGGCTGGGCGCTGCTCGCGGCCATCCTGCTCATGATCCTCGGCGGGGCGATTTCCACGAACGAGCTGCGCAAGGCCCTGTTCGACGCCGTGGACGGACGTACGAGCGTCGGGCAGCTGGCGGGGGATTCCGCGCTGCTCATCGCCGGCTGGGCGCTCAGCGTCGTGCCGGGCTTTGTCACCTCGCTGCTCGGCCTGCCGCTCGTGTTCGCCCCGACGCGCGCTATCGTGCGCCGCACCATGACCTCGCGCGTGCGCGCCCGGGTGGAAGACCTCGGCGCCGCCGTGTACGCGGCGACGCCGCTCGGGCAGCAGACCACCTCCTACGGCAGCTTCGCGGACCCGGCCCGCCCCGCCGGCGGCGCGGGCTCGACGAGCGCAGAGCGTCACGAGGTCATCGACGCCGAGGAGCTCGAACAGTGGTACCGGATGGACGGCGGGGGAGAGCGCTAGGTGCCAGCTTTCCTGCGTCTCGGCCTCGCCGCGATTTCCGGCTGGCTGGTCTACCTGTCCTACGAGCCGCACGGCTTCTGGTGGTCCGCCCTCGCCGGCATCGCGCTGTTTTGGCTCACCCTCGTGCCGTGGCCACGGGCGGTGACGGCGCGCGTCGGGATGGCTGGCGAGGCGCAGGAGCGGCCCTCCGTGCGGTTCGGGGCGCTCGTCGGGTTCACCCACGGGCTGTTTTGCTACCTCTTCCTGCTGCCGTGGGTCGGCGAGTTCGTCGGCGCGATGCCGTACGTCGCGCTCGCGGTGTCCATGGCCGTCTACGCCCTGGCCACAGGCGCGTTCGGGGTGCTCGTCGCGCGGTGGTGCTACGGCTTCGCCGCGTTCGCGCCGGTGTACCTCGCAGTCGAGTTCGTCCGCTCCTCGGTGCCGTTCGGCGGTTTTAGCTGGGTGCGCCTCGCGTGGGGCCAGATCGACGGCCCGCTCGCCGCGCTCGCCGCGTGGGGCGGCCCCGCGCTGGTCACCCTCGCCGCGGTGCTCGTGGGTACCGGACTCGCATCGCTTATCGACGCGCGCACGCGCCCAGCCGGCGCCCTCGCCGTCATCGTCCCGCTGGCCCTCGGCGCCGCGGCGGGGCTCGGCGTCGACCGGGACGGATCGACCGTGGGGGAGGCGACGGTGGCCGCCGTGCAGGGCAACGTGCCACGCATGGGCCTCGACTTCAACGCGCAGCGCCGCGCCGTGCTCTCGAACCACGTCAACGAGACGCTGCGCCTCGCCGAGGACGTCCGTGCGTCCGGCACGCACCTCGACATGGTGGTCTGGCCGGAAAACGCCTCCGACGTCAACCCGTTCGCGGACACGGAGGCGGCGTCGCTCGTGGGTGTGGCGCTGCGCGCCGTCGATACGCCACTGCTCGTTGGCACCCTCACGCGCGACGACGTTGGCGCGCGCAACACGATGGTCGTCTTCGACCCGAAGACGGGGGCGGGGGACTACCACTACAAGCGCTACCTGCAGCCGTTTGGCGAGTACATGCCCATGCGCAGCTTCTTCCGGAAGTTCTCGGACCTCGTCGACCTGGCGGGGGACTTCAAGCCCGGCGACGGCGACGGCGTGGTGCGGATGGGTAACATCCCCGTCGGCGTGGCAACGTGCTACGAGGTCGCCGAGGACGACGCGTACCGGCGGGCCGTGCGCAACGGGGCGCAGATCCTGGCCACGCCGACAAATAACGCCACGTTCGGGTTCACGGATATGACCTACCAGCAACTCGCGATGAGCCGGATGCGCGCCATCGAGAACGACCGCGCGGTGGTCGTGGCCGCCACGTCGGGCGTGTCGGCGATCGTACGGCCCGACGGCTCGGTGTCCCAGCAGACCAAGATCTTCACGCCGGCACACCTCGTGGACACGCTGCCGCTTCGCGACGACGAGACGCCGGCCGTGCGCTTCGGCGGGGTGCTGGAATGGATGCTGGTCGCCCTCGGCGCAGCGCTCATGGCCGCCGCGACCGTCGCATCGCGCCGGCGCGCGCGGGGGTATGCTCCTGAGGGAACTGAGTAAGCAGCACTACCCCCGAGGAGACACAGCACCGTGGCCAACGACACCCTGGTGATCATCCCGACCTACAACGAGGTGGAGAACCTCCCGCTCATCGTCGGCCGCGTGCTGGCCGCGCAGGACGGCGTTGACGTCCTCGTCGTCGATGACAACTCGCCGGACGGCACGGGCGCGAAGGCCGACGAGCTGGCCGCCGAGCACGACGAGGTCAACGTCCTGCACCGCGCTGGCAAGGAGGGCCTGCTCGCCGCGTACCGCGACGGCTTCCGCTGGGGCCTCGAGCGCGACTACCAGGTGTTCGTGCAGATGGACGCCGACGGCTCGCACGCGCCCGAGGAGCTCGGCCGCCTGCTCGGCGCGATCGACGACGGCGCCGACCTGGTCATCGGGTCGCGCTACATCGACGGCGGCGAGGTGAAGAACTGGCCGAAGAACCGCTACCTGCTGTCCAAGCTGGGCAACGAGTACATCGCGCTCGCGCTCGGCGGCGACGTGAAAGACATGACCGCCGGCTACCGCGCCTTCAAGCGCGAGACACTCGAGGCGCTCGACTTCGATGCGCTGTCCGGCAAGGGCTACATCTTCCAGGTGGAAGTCGCGCACAAGGCGGAGCAGCTCGGCTTCGACGTGCGCGAGGTGCCCGTCACGTTCGAGGACCGCAAGCTCGGCGAGTCCAAGCTCGACGCGAGCTTCGCCGCCGCCTCGCTCGCCGAGGTGACGAAGTGGGGCGTGCAGGACAAGGCGACCGTTGTGAAGGACCTGTCCACCGAGACCGGCCGCCAGATCGTCCACGCCGCCGAGCAGTCGAAGCTCTCCGGCCTGGGCAAGCGTATCGAGGGCGCGCCCGAGCAGGTGGTCAACGCGATCAGCGAGTTCGTGCCCGTGGTGAAGCACGAGGTCGAGGGCCTGCAGCTCGGCTCGCTGCGCACCCGCGCCGCCCGTCGCACCAACGACGCGATCAACCTCGGCGCGGAGACGATCCGCCAGGCGCTGCACGCCCTGGGGCTCGACTCGAAGAAATAGCGGCGTACGCGAAAGCGCCCGCCGCCACCGAGGGGGGGTGGCGCGGGCGCGTCGTCGTTGTTGCTGGGGGAGCTGCGGGTGGCTAGCTCTCGTTGGCCTGCTGCTGCTCCTTCGCAATGCGGGCCGCGGTGCGGCGGCGCTTGCGCAGCTGCTCCAGGCGCTCCTCGAGCAGCACGTCGAGCTCCTCGATGGAGCGGCGCTCGCGCAGCATGTCCCAGTGGGTCCGCGGCGGCTTCGCGGGCTTCGACTCGACGCCTTCGCCCTCCATCAACGTGCCAACCTGGCCGTTCTTGCACATCCACTCTTCAGGAATCTCAGCCTCGTCGGCGAACGGCACCTCGAACACCTCACCGTTGGGGGTGCGGTACTTCGCCATCCGGCGCGGCGCGAGGTCGTGGTCGCGGTCCGTCTCGTAGCTCACCGCGCCCATGCGGCTTCCGCGCAGCACTCGATCCGCCATGACTGTCACCATCCTTTTCGTTGTCAAACCCGTGCGTCAACAGTCGCTCCAGTATAACGGCGCGCACCATTGCATTGTTCCCCGGTACGCACCGGGCCGGACACGTGTAATAGAGTGGGTGACTGTGATGGAAAACCAGCGCGCCCAACGCGGTGAGACTCCGACGTGTGCGTGGTGCGGCAAAGAGATCCCGGTGAACACTGGCCGCGGCCGCAAGCGTAAGTACTGCGGCGCGTCCTGCAAGCAGCGGGCCTACGAGCAGCGAACCATGCTGGCAGGCACCACGGTGGACGAGGACGCGCTGATTTTGAGCCGCAGCAGGGTCGAGGAGATCCGCGACAGGCTCTACGCGCTGCGCTGCGCCGCTGAGGACGTGCGCACCGCGAGCGCCGAGGGGGCGTCGCCCCGAGAATTGGGGGCGCTGTGTGACGATTTAGTAGGCTTAGCCAAACAATTAGAGAAGTTGAGGTAAGCCGCACGTGGAAGACCGAGAACCCGCTCGAGACATCACAGCATCCCAGACGCAACGACAAGCACAATCGCGCAAGCGCACACTGCTCATCGTCGCAGTGTCCATCTTTATCGTCATCGCGGTGGTGATCGCCGCGGTGCCGCTGGTGCGTACGCTGTTGTTCAGTCACGGCGTGAAGACGGAGGGCATCGACCGCGGGCACGTCTCGGCCGCCGGCACGGACATCGACGGCGACTGGGAGGTCTCGCGGCGCCCAGAACGCAACGCGACCTCGGCTGGCTTCACCTTCGACGAGGTGCTGCCGGGCGAGCGCCGCAGCACGTCCGCGTCGACAGACGAGGTCTCCGGCTGGGCGACCATCGAGTCCGGCACGCTCACGGCCGGCGAGATCACCGTCGACATGACCCACCTCACGTCCGACAGCGACGTGCGCGACGAGAGCGTGCGCCAGCGCATCCTGCACACCGCGCAGTACCCGGAGGCGACGTTCAAGGTGACGCAGCCGGCTGATGTGTCCGGCGTGCCCGGCGACGGCACGGTCGGCTCCGTGGAGCTCACCGGCGATCTCACCATCCACGGCACGACGCGGCAGATCTCGCAGCAGTTCGACGTCGCGCGCTCCGGCAAGAGCCTCATCGTCGCCGCGGACATTCCGATCAACCGCTTGGACTACGGCGTGGAGACGCCGGAGCTCGTCGCCGCGAAAATTCACGAAGAGGGCAAAGTCAACGTCCGCGTGAACATGCAGAAGCGGTAGCCGCTTAATCCGTCACGTTACGTTTTAACGGTGTACCGGGCGGTGGTTCGCCACCTCAGGAGGTTGTCCGATAATGTACATTATGTAAACTACCGCGCTAGGCCACCGCCCCGCGTCCGGCGCGCTTGCTTAACGACGCCCCCTCCGGCTCCTCCGCGCCAGCACCATTTGACTCACGTCGATCATGCCCAGGCGCGCCAGCGCCTCGCGCAACGCGAACTGCCACGTCCACAGCCGCCGGAACACCGCGTCGTAGCCGTCGGCCGCCGCCTCGCGCAGGTGCGAATCAAACACCATGCGCTGTAGGCGCAGCGACGCCCCAAGGTGCTCCGGCGCGCTCGTGCGCTCCACGATGCGCAGGTTCGTTGACCTGTCCACGGCCCGCGCGAGCTCCTCCGGCGCGGCGTAATGCAGCCCCGGCCAGACGTACGCGCGCAGCGAGTCGAGGGCGCGATCAGCCGTCGCCGAAAACGCGTCGGTGCGCACGACGGTCTGCAGCCCAGCCCGCCCCGCCGGCGCGAGCAGCACGTCGACCGCCTCGAGGTAGCGCACCTGCCCCGCGACGGGCAGCGCCTCGAGGACCTCCATGCTCACCACGGCGTCGTAGACGCCCGCCCGCTGTCGCGCGAACTCGGCAGCGCCACCGGCCGCAACGTCGAGGCGGATGGATGCGTCCACGCCGCCGACGACGAAGCGCTCGAGCACGGCCCGGCGGCTAAGCTCGTCGCGCACTGCGGCGTCCACCGTGGCACCCGCCGCGTTCGCCTGCATCGCGAGCGCGCCGCCCTGGCACGGGTACTCCAGCACGTGCGCCCCGGGCCCCACGCCGACCGCCGCCAAGAGCATCTCGGCGCTGCGGCGCTGGGCGTCGCCCAAATCCGGGCGGTCCGAGGCGAGCGGCGCGCCGATGCTCGTCGCGTCGACGAAGTGGTGCGCAGGTTCCCCGCCCTTGCCGGCGCCTGGGGTGTGCGACTTCTCCCGCAGCCGTTCGGTGGTGGCCACGCCGGTGGCAAAGTGCCCCTGGAAGGCGCTCATCCCATCGCCCGAAAAGAGCGCCACGAGATCCGGGGGCAGTTCGCCGCCCTCGGCCCGCTTCTGCGCGACCACCCGCGGGGCGCGCGGGCGGTAGTCGGCGCGGATGAGGGCCGTGAGGACGTCGACAAGCTGTTGCGATGAGCCTGTCTCCCACTCCCGCGCCATGTAGCCCTCGGCGAGACCCACCCAGCCGCTCGCGGCGATGCGCGCGAACAGCTCGGAGCGCTCGACGGTGAGGTCGCGCTCGGGCCCGTCGAGCGAGAGTCCCGCCTTCGCGCAGGCGCGGGCAAACCCTGCCTCGGCGCGCTTCACGTGCAGGCTGCCTCCGGCGAGACCCCGGGGCTGCGGGACCGTGGCGACGCCGGGCCACGCGGCGGCATCGACGGACGAGAGGTGCGCGGGAGAAGGTTCGGCCATTCCCCGAATGCTAGCGCCCGGGCGCGCGCCCACAGGTGAGCCACGGCGGTGGCCGCGCTGAGTGTGTCCGAACAGACGCGTAGGATGTAGCCCGTTCCAACTACACGTCCAAGACCACGAGGAGAGAATTCACATGGCCTCTACGGTGCACCGCCCCGAAGGTAGCCGCCACCACGTCGTTATCGTCGGCGCCGGCTTCGGCGGCGTCAACGCTGCGAAGGAACTCGCAGACGCAGACGTCGACATCACGCTGATCAACAACACCAACCACCACCTGTTCCCGCCGCTGCTCTACCAGGTGGCCACCGGCCTGATGTCGTCCGGCGAGGTCACCGGCGACATCCGCCAGATGTTCGCGGGCCAGCAGAACGTTCGCATCGTCCGCGGCAACGTCGAGTCCGTCGACGTCAAGGCGAAGACCGTCACCTCCGTCGAGGGCGGCAAGGAGTCCACGTTCGGCTACGACTCGCTCGTCGTCGCGGCCGGCGCCGGCCAATCCTACTTCGGCAACGACCAGTTCGCCGAGTTCGCCCCGGGCCTGAAGACCCTCGACCACGCGTTTGAGATCCGCGCCCGCCTCATCGCCGCCTTCGAGCGCGCGGAACTGGCGGAGACCCCGGAGGAGCGCGACCGCGAGCTCACCTTCGTCATCGTGGGCGCTGGCCCGACCGGCGTGGAGCTCGCCGGCCAGGTCGCCGAGATGGCGCACCGCGCGTTCACCTCCGGCCGCTACTCCTTCAGTACCGAGCAGGCCAAGATCTACCTGCTCGACGGCGCTCCGCAGGTGCTGCCGCCGTTTGGCAAGCGCCTGGGCAAGAAGGCGCAGCGCCTGCTGGAGAAGGCCGGCGTCACCGTCATCCTCAACGCGATGGTGACCAACGTCGACGCGGACTCCGTGACCTACAAGGACATGAAGACCGAGCAGGAGCACACGATTAACACCCCGACCAAGATCTGGTCCGCCGGTGTGGCCGCTTCCCCGCTGGGCAAGCAGATCGCGGATCAGCTCGGCGTCGAGGCGGAGCGCTCCGGCAAGGTCCCGGTCAACGCCGACCTCACCGTGGGCGACGACCACGACGTGTTCATCGTCGGCGACATGATGAGCCGCGACCGCCTGCCGGGCGTGGCCCAGGTGGCCATCCAGTCCGGCGCGTACGTGGGCAAGACCATCAAGGAGCAAGTCGAGCACGACGTCACTCCGGAGAGCCGCGACCCGTTCAACTACTTCGACAAGGGCTCCATGGCCATCATCAACCGCTTCAACGCGGTGGTGAAGATGGGCAAGGTTGAGATCTCCGGCTTCATCGGCTGGCTGATGTGGCTCGGCGTCCACCTCTCCTTCCTCACCGGCACCCGCAACCGCCTGGTCGCGGCGAACGAGTGGACCATCAACGCGTTCTCCCGCACGCGCCACAACCTCGCCGTCACCGACGTGCAGCTCGAGGGCCGCACCTCCGTCGACGCGCAGACCGCCGAATCGAAGTAGCCCGCCGCTGCTTCCCTCCCCCGCTATGCAACCGGCTTACGCCGGCTGCACAGCGGGGTTTCTTTGACGGCCGTACCCCCGGTAGACAACCGGCTCCGCGCGCGTAATATCACCTAGGTTGTCGAGCGCGCCCCGCGTGCGCACTCTCCGCCGCAATTGGGGTCCGCGCTCCGGCGTGCCGGCCCCTCGCACGAACGAAAGGGGGCTGAGCCATGCCACCGCGTATTCCAATGCCGGGTCAACGACCGAAGAGGGTTGAGCCCCCGAGGCGCCCGACCATCCCCGTGCCGCTGGAGAGACAGATCGACTTCTGCCGCGTGTTCGTGGACGGCAAGCGCCAGCCCGGAAACGTGCGCATGGCGCACGCCCTCGAAGTCGTGGAGCGCTACGAGAACGCCTTCGTCTGGCTCAGCCTCAAGGAGCCGACGAACGAGCAGATGGAGAAGATCGCGGAGATCTTCGACGTCGAGGACCTCGTGGTCGACGACGTCGTGGACGCGCACCAGCGCCCGAAGATCGAGCGCAACGACGAGCAGCTGTTCATGGTCGTGCGCTCGGTTTCCTACCGCGACGACGAGGAAGTAGCGGACGCCCGCGAGATCATTTCCACCGGAGAGGTGCAGATGATCGTCGGCGAGCGATTCGCCATCACCATCCGCCACAACGCGCACCTGCCCGACCTCACGGCGAAGCTGGAGGAGGAGGAAGACCTCGCAGTCCTCGGCCCCACCGCCGTCGCGTGGGCCGTGTCCGACTACCTGGTGGACAACTACCTCAAGGTCACGGACTTCCTCGAGGACGACGTCGACGAACTGGAAAACGAGGTGTTCACGCCGCGGCACACCATCAACATCGACAAGATCTACAGCTACAAGCGAGAGGTCTTGGAGATGCGCCACGCGATCGACCCCCTCGCACCCGCCCTGCGCAACGGCCTGACCAACAACAAGGACCTGCTGCGCAAGGCGCTGCGCTCCTACTTCCGGGACGTGCAGGACAACGCGACCATCGTCTCGGACCGCCTCTCCGGCTTCGACGAGCGGCTCACCTCGCTGCTCGACGCCTCGGTGGCGAAGGTGACCATGCAGCAGAACGCGGACATGCGCACGATCTCCGCCGTCGTCGGCATGGCCGCGGTGCCGACGCTCATCGCCGGCATCTACGGCATGAACTTCGAGGAGATGCCCGAGCTGAAGTGGTCCTTCGGCTACCCCCTCGCCCTCGTGGTCATGCTCGCCGCGATGGCGCTGATGTTCTGGTGGTTCCGCAAGAACCACTGGCTGTAGGCCATCATCGGTCCAGGATCATCAGCTTGAGGTTGGTCACGGCGGCGAGGCGGTCGCCGGCGCGCATCTCCACGCGCCACAGGTGCGTCCGCTTGCCGGTGTGCACCGGCTCGGCCACCGCCCGGATCGTCTCCCCTTCGCGCACCCCGGCGAGCAGGTCGGTGTAGTTGCTCATGCCGACCGCGGGCTTGGCCGTGGCGGCGACGGCCGCGATGGAGGCGGTGGTCTCGCCTATCGCGCAATAGACGCCCCCGTTGACGACGCCTGTCGGCTGGAGGTGGCGCGCCTCGACGAGCAGGCTCGCCTCGAGCCGGGTGGCCGAACAGTACGTGAGCTGCAACCCGAGCCCCTGCGCGAAGTCGACGTTCGCGGCGTTAATCGCCGCGAGCTCGTCGTCGCTCAGCGGCGGGTCGATGATGTCGTCGTACAGCCTGCAGTCGGTGAGGTCCATACCCGCCGATGATACGGGCTGGGCCCGCGTAGACTGCGAGCCATGACTACCCCCGCTTCTGCACAGCAGCACCTCGCACACATCGGCGTCGTCGGCATGGCGGTGATGGGCTCGAACCTCGCCCGCAACTTCGCCTCGAAGGGCCACACCGTGGCCATCTACAACCGCTCGCCGGAAAAGACGCGCGCGGTGATGGAGGAGTTCGGCGCCGAGGGCGACTTCATCCCGGCTGAGACGATCGAGGAGTTCGTCGCCTCGCTCGAGCGCCCCCGCAAGGCCGTGATCATGGTCCAGGCTGGCCCCGCGACCGACGCCGTCATCGCCCAGCTTGTCGACGCCATGGACGAGGGCGACATCATCATCGACGGCGGCAACTCGCTGTTTACCGACACCATCCGCCGCGAGCGCGAGGTGGCCGCCACAGGCCGCCACTTCGTCGGCGCAGGCATCTCCGGCGGCGAGGAGGGCGCGCTGCGCGGCCCGTCGATCATGCCGGGCGGCCCGGCGGAGTCCTGGGAGACGCTCGGCCCGCTGCTCGAGGACATCGCCGCGAAGGTCGACGGCGTGCCGTGCGTGACCCACATCGGCCCGGACGGCGCCGGCCACTTTGTGAAGATGGTGCACAACGGCATCGAGTACGCCGACATGCAGGTCATCGGCGAGGCCTACCACCTGCTGCGCTACGCGGCCGGGCTCGAGCCCGCCCAGATCGCCGACATCTTCGCGGAATGGAACAAGGGCGACCTGGACTCCTACCTCATCGAGATCACCGCCGAGGTGCTGCGCCAGGTCGACGCCCGCACCGGCCAGCCGTTCATCGACGTCATCGTCGACGCCGCCGGGCAGAAAGGCACGGGCCGCTGGACGGTGAAGGAGGCGCTCGACCTCGGCGTGCCCACCACCGGCATCGGCGAGGCCGTCTTCGCCCGCGCATTGTCTTCCGCGCTGGCCCAGCGCGAGGCGGCGCACGAGGCCGGGCTGCCGGCGGGCGAGGTGTCGACGTTGGCGTCCCTGGGCGTCGATACGCAGGCGTTCGTCGAGGATGTGCGGCGCGCGCTCTACGCCTCGAAGCTCGTGGCGTACGCGCAGGGCTTCGACGAGATCAACGCGGGCTCGCAGGAGCACGACTGGGGCATCAAGCCGGGTGATCTCGCGCGCATCTGGCGCGGCGGCTGCATCATCCGCGCGAAGTTCCTCGACCGCATCACCGAGGCGTACGAGCGCGACCCGGAGCTGCCGTCGCTGCTGCTCGACCCGTACTTCAAGGGCGAGCTGGAAAAGGGCCTGGTGGATTCGTGGCGCCGCGTCGTGGTTGTAGCTACGCAGCTCGGCCTGCCGGTGCCGGTGTTCGCGTCCTCACTGTCCTACTACGACTCGCTGCGTGCGGACCGCCTGCCGGCGGCGCTCATCCAGGGCCAGCGCGACTTCTTCGGCGCGCACACCTACCGCCGCGTGGACATGGAGGGTACCTTCCACACCACCTGGTCCGGCGAGCGCGAGGAACTCAGCTACTAGCGGGCGGGTGCCACCGCGTAGACTGGCCCGAATGACTACGTTCGCCGACCTCGGCCTCCCCCGCGACATCGTCAACGTCCTGCGCAAGGAGGGCATCACCGAGCCCTTCCCCATCCAGGAGGCAGCGATCCCGGACGCGCTCGCCGGACGCGACGTGCTCGGGCGCGGGCCGACAGGCTCGGGCAAGACGTTCACGTTCGGCCTGCCCATGCTTGCGCGCCTCGCGGGCGCGCCGTCGAAGCCGGGCCACCCGCGCGGTCTCGTCCTCGCCCCCACCCGCGAGCTCGCCGCGCAGATCCGCGAGCGTCTCGACGCACCGGCGGCCGCCCTCGGCCTGCGCGTCTTTGACGTCGTCGGCGGCGTGAACATCAACCAGCACATCCGCGCGCTCGCCTCGCCGGTCGATCTTCTGGTGGCCACCCCGGGGCGCGCCGAGGACCTCATCAACCAGAAGAAGCTCTTCTTCGACGCGGTGGAGATCACCGCCCTGGACGAGGCGGACCAGATGGCGGACATGGGCTTTCTGCCCCAGGTGCGCAAGCTGCTCGACCGCACTCCCAAGGACGGGCAGCGCCTGTTGTTCTCCGCCACCCTGGACGGGGACGTTCAGAAGCTCGTCGACCGCTACATGCACGACCCGGTGACGCACTCCACCGCGCCTGCGGAGGCCGCGGTGGACACGATGGAGCACTACCGCCTGCTCGTGGGCGGACGCGAGGAGCGCGGCGAGATCGTGCTCCAGATCGCGGCCCGCGAGGGCAAGACCATCATGTTCATGCGCACGAAGCACGGTGTGGACCGCCAGGTGAAGAAGCTGCGCCGGGCCGGCATCAACGCGCAGGGCCTCCACGGCGACAAGGGCCAGGGCGCGCGCACCCGCGCGCTCGAGGGGTTCTCGGACGGCTCGACGCCGGTGCTCGTGGCCACGGACATCGCGGCGCGCGGCATCGACGTCGACGACGTCTCCCTGGTGGTCCACGTCGATCCCCCGGCGGAGCACAAGGCCTACCTGCACCGCGCTGGCCGTACTGCGCGCGCGGGCACCTCCGGTACCGTCGTCACGCTGGTGATGGACGAGCAGCGCAAGGAGGTCGACCAGCTCCTGCGCAAGGCGGGCGTGGACGCGCCCGCCGTCGAGGTCGAACCGATGTCGCCGCAGTTGGTTACCATTACCGGTGCACGCGTCCCGCAGGGATCGCCCCTGCCCCCGCCGGGCCAACCGCAGGGCAAGGGGCAGCGCCAGCCGCAGCGGCCCAACGCCGCCGGCGGGTCGGGCCGCGGCAGGCGCAGGCCCTCCCGCAACCGCGGCGGGAACAGGAACCGAAGGAGTAACGCCGGCTAAGGCGCAGATGCACCCCGATGGACATAGTCGTATCCATTCTTTCCCTCGCGGCCTTCGTGCTGCTCACCGCCTCGACCGGCCTGTTCGTGGCCGTCGAGTTCGCGATGACGGGCCTCGAGCGCTCCACCATTGAGGCGGACCTCAAGGAGCGCGGGGACGCCACCGCGCACGCCGTCGCCCGCGACCACGGCAACCTCTCGTTCACGCTTTCCGGCGCCCAGCTGGGTATCACCGTGACCACGCTCGCCGCGGGCTTCCTCGCGGAGCCCGTCTTGGGCAAGTTCTTCACCCCGCTGCTCGAGCTCATCGGGCTCGGCGCGAACGCCTCGCAGACGGTGGCGGTCATTCTCGCGCTCATCGTGGCGACGCTGCTGTCCATGGTGTTCGGCGAGCTGGTGCCGAAGAACATCGCCATCACCGACCCGCTCGCCACGGCGCGAGTGGTCGTGCCCCCGGTGCACTGGTTCAACGTCGGGGCCAAGCCCTTCATCGACCTGCTCAACGCGTCGGCGAACTGGGTGGTGCGCAAGATGGGCATGGAGCCTGCCGACGAGCTCGCGTCCGCGCGGTCCTCCCAGGAGCTCGGCGCGATGGTGCGCAGCTCCGCGGAGGCGGGTGGCCTCGACGCGGCGACGGCAGCCGTGATCGACCGCTCCCTGCGCTTCGGCGAGACCACGGCGGAGGAGGTGATGACGCCGCGCTCCACCATCGACTCGCTCGATGCCGACGACACCGTGGCCGACCTCATCAGCCTCGCCCGGGAGACGGGCCACTCCCGCTTCCCCGTTCGCCGCGGCGACCTCGACGACACGCTCGGCGTCGTGCACATCAAGGACGCGTTCTCGGTGCCACGCGAGGAGCGCGCCACCACCCGCCTGGCCACGCTGGCCCGCCGCGTGCCGTTCGTGCCGGGCACCCTCGACGGCGACTCGGTGCTCAACCGGGTGCGCTCCGCGGGATCCCAGGTCGTGCTCGTCGCCGACGAGTACGGCGGCACGCAAGGCCTGGTCACCATCGAGGACCTGGTCGAGGAGATCCTGGGCGAGGTCTACGACGAGTACGACGACCGCGAGGGCGAGCGGGACTTCGCCCGCCTCGGCACGTCGTGGCAGGTCGCGGGGCTCGTGCGTCTCGACGAGCTCGCGGAGCGCATCGGCTACACCGCCCCTGACGGCCCATACGAGACCCTCGGCGGCCTGGTCATGGCGACGCTCGGGCGCATCCCCGAGGTCGGCGACGAGGTGGTGCTCCACGAGTCCGTCGCAAGCTTCCAGGAGGAGTTCCAGTCCGCCGGTGCCGGCGACTGGCTCGCCCAGGTCACGGAGATGGACGGGCGGCGCATCGACCGCGTCATGCTGCGCCCCGTCCCGCCGGAGGAGGTCGCGTAAATGAGCATCTGGCTTGCGATCCTCCTCATCGCGGCGCTGCTGGCCGTCAACGCGTTCTTCGTCGGCGCCGAGTTCTCCCTCGTTTCCTCCCGCCGGGACCGCCTCGAGTCCCTCCTCGCCCAGGGCAAGACGAAGGCCCAGGACGTGCTCTACGCCACCGAGCACCTCTCCATCTACCTCGCCGGCGCCCAGTTCGGTATCACGGTGGCGTCGCTCGTGCTCGGCAAGGTCGCCGAGCCGGCCGTGGCCTCCTACATCGAGGGGCCATTCCTCGCGCTCGGGATGCCCGCGAACCTGCTGCACCCCGTCGCGTTCATCCTCGCGCTGGCGATCATCTCGTTCCTGCACATCCTGTTCGGCGAGATGGTGCCCAAGAACATCGCCATCGCCGGCCCGGAGCAGACCGCCATGTGGCTCACCCCGGCGATGACGGCGTGGGTGAAAATCACCCGGCCGGTGCTCGAGTTCCTCAACTGGGTGGCCCGCAAGACGCTCGGGCTGTTCGGCATCGAGCAGAAGGACGAGCTGGAATCCACCGTCGACCAGCAGCAGCTCGCGTCCATGATTCAGGAGTCGCGCGAGGAGGGGCTGCTCGACGCCGAGGAGACGGTCCGCCTGGCCAAGGCGCTGCGCCAGGATTCGCGCCAGCTCAAGGAGGCGATGATCCCGCTGGAGCGGGTGAAGATGCTCCCCTACGACCCGCGCGGCGTGCGCCTCTCCGCGATCGAGCAGGCCGTGCAGGAGACCGGCTACTCCCGCTTCCCTGTCCGCATCGACGCGACCTCGCTCGCGGGCTACATCCACGTCAAGGACATCCTCGACCTCATGGAATCCCCCGAGCAGGACCCGCGCGTGCCGCTCAAGCGCATCCGCCCGCTCACCACCATCGAGGCCACGCAGTCCATGGACGACGCGCTCGCCCTGCTCCACCGGCGAAGCGCCCACATGGCGGAGGTGCACGACGCCGGCAACCTCGTCGGCGTCGTCGCGCTCGAGGATCTCATCGAGGAGTACGTGGGCACGGTGTCCGACTGGACCCACGAGGCCGAGTGATGGAGGTCCTCGCCCGCGAGGAGTACATGCCCCGCATCGCCGCGCATGAGGCGCGCGCCGCGGTGTGGGCGGACCCCCGTGTCGCGCGGCGCGCCCGCGGCGGGTACCACCCAGTGTGGGACTTCCTCTTCGACTATTACCCACTGCGCCCGGGGCACCTCAAGCGTTGGCACCCCGGCGTGGGCGTCGCGCTCGAGGACGCCGCCGACCTCCCGCAGGCGGGGTGGCGGGACTACGCCGTCGCCCCCGACGGGACGGTCGCGCTCGACCTCGAGCGGTTCCTCGCCCACCGTGGGAGCGAGGTGGAGGCGGTGGCGGAGCTCCTGCGGGCCGTCGCTACGCACGATGCCCACTTCGACTGCTTCGGCATGCACGAGTGGGCGATGGTGTACCGCACCGACCACCCCCGCCACGGGCTGCCGCTGCGCCTCGGTGCGGACGGCACCGACGAGGTCGTGCGCTCCCACCAGCTGAAATGCTCCCATTTCGACGCGTACCGCTTCTTCACCCCGGCCGCGGTGCCGCTCAACCTCACGGTGCTCAGCCGCGAGGCGCAGGCGGACAACGACCAGCCCGGGTGCGTCCACGTGAGCATGGACCTGTACAAGTGGGCGTTCAAGCTCGGCCCGCTTGTGCCGGGCGAGCTGCTCATGGACTGCTTCGAGCTCGCCGCCGACGCCCGCAGGCTGGACATGGAGGCCTCGCCGTACGACTGCCGCGGGCTCGGCCTCGGTGTCGTCGCGGTGGAAACGCCCGAGGGTAAGGCGGAGTACGTCGCACGCCAACGCGGGCTTGCGGCGCGCGCGGAACCGCTGCGCGCCCGGCTTGTCGCGCAGGTTGAGGCGGCCCTCGGACGCTAGACTCGGAGCAGGTTTTCACACGTTCACGAGCAAGGGGCGGCGACCACGATGGCACGGCATGCAAGCGGCAAGAACAACTTCAGGCTGGCCGGGTGGGTCATCGCGTTGCTCGTGGCGCTCGCGCTGGCCGTGGCGCTCATCTGGTACCTCGCCCAGCGCGACGGCGGCAGCGACTCTAACGCCGCCGCCGAGCCGGAGTGCGTCGCGGGCGAGCTGACCCTCCCCATCGCCACATCCGACACGCAGGTCGGGCAGCAGCTTATCGACGCCTACCGGGACACCCACCCCGTCGTCCGCGACTACTGCGTCAAGCCGCAGCTCGTGGACAGCGTGAGCGCCGCCGCGGTCTACGTCGCGCCGAACACCACCGTGAGCCACACTGAGCTCGACAACGCCGGGCGCACCGCGGCGGTCGCGGACCCGCAGGCTGTCTTCAGCGAGCCGGCGGGCGTGGCCAGTAAGGACGGGGTGAAGCTCGAGGACCTGAAGATCGCCTCAGTGCGCTTCCCCGTCGAGGAGGAGTCGGCGGCCTCGGCGCTGGTTGCTCGCAAGGTGGCGGGCGACGACAACGCCGCGGTGAAGGCACTCACGGACCAGCGCATTTCCACGCTGGCGGACTTCAACGCGGGCGGCGGCGATGCGGTAGCGACGGTCGAGGACAACGTGCCGAGCGGTCTGCAGTTCACCCCGGTCGGCTCTGACGTTGTCTACGCGGCTATTCCGCTGAACCAGACTGAGAAGGTGAACGAGGACCAGTCGCGCGCCGGGCAGGACTTCGCGCGCCACTCTGCCGAGCAGTTCGACGGCTCGGCGAACGACCAGCCGGTGATCTCCGACCTCGTGTGGGCGGCGGCGCTGCCCGGCGGCGGCGAAGGCCTCACCGGCGACGCCGGCAAGAGGAACGCACAGGCGCAGTCGTCGGCGCACACCACGGCACCGGTGGCGCAGGTGCAGCCGGAGAACACGCTGTTCCTGCTCGACACCTCCGACGCGATGGCGCCCTACATCGAGTCCGCGAAGGACGCGATCGCGGACGCCGCGCTCGCCCTCGGCGCCGACGGCAAGGAGGTCGGCCTGTGGAACTACTCCTCGCCGCTCAACCCGGGCGTCGTCGTCGGCTACCGCCAGAACCTCACCGTCTCCCCCGACGCCGAATCCGTCGCTGTTGCCGTGCGCCGCTTCCTCACCGGCGGCGTGCCCCAGACCCGCGAGGCGGTGGAGGCGGCGGCCGGCGCCTACGGCGGCGCGGCAACGACAACGCGCATCGTGCTCGTAACCACGGGCACCGCCGACGCCGGCGACGACAAGGCGTTCGCCGACGCGGTGCGCAAGGCCGCGGGCGACACCGTCCACCTCACCGTGGTGCGCGTCGGCGAGGGCGAGCCGGACGCCGCGGTAAGCGGCCTCGCGCAGAAAGCCGTTGACGCGAAGCAGGCAGATGCGATCCCGGCCGCCGTGCGGGAGGCCGCGGGCCTGTAGCCGGGCCGCACCCGCGCCACGCGGAGCTGGGGATAGTGCCCAGCGGGAATGAGGACAATATCGCCCTCATTCCCTCGCACCCCTCCCTCCAACTACCGAGGGCAGCGAAAGCGAACGCCGGCCCCGTTCGGTCGGGGCCGGCGTTGTGGGAGTAACGCGCGCTAGGAGGTCTTGCGACGGCGGCGATCCGCGAGCTCGTCGAAGCCGATGACGTTGGTCGGCTCCTCCTCCGCGACGCGCTCCGACGGGAACGCGGAGATGGTGCCGGTGAGCTCTTTCATGATCTGAGGGACGGCGATGCCGAACACGCCCTGGCCGCCGCCGAGGAGGTCGATGATCTCCTCGTTGGAGCGGCACTCGTAGACGGTGACGCCGTCGGAAACGAGGGTGATCTCGGCGATGTCGGAGACGCCGCGGTCGCGGAGCTTGTCCACGGCGAGGCGGATGTTCTGCAGGGAGATGCCGGTGTCCAGCAGGCCTTTGACAATCTTGAGCACGAGGATGTCTTTGAACGAGTACAGACGCTGGGAGCCGGAGCCCTTCGCGCCGCGGATCGACGGGCGGACCAGACCGGTGCGCGCCCAGTAGTCGAGCTGACGGTACGTGATGCTGGCGACCTGGCATGCGATGGGCACGCGGTAGCCGACCTCGTCGGACGGGCCGACGTCGAAGAGGGATTCCTGCACTGCCTCGAGCTGAGGGTCCTCGGTGATGCTCACGTAATTACTCCCATGAAAGTTAGCTGAACGCCTGATGACTATTAAAAGCTAAGGATACGCAGCTGGTCAAGAGTCACACGCGTAACACGCCGAAAGTCTCAACTAAAACTTGAGGGTTTTTACTGCTCCGGTTCGGCGTCGCCGCCATCCCCCAAATCGGATTCCTCGACGCCGAAGCTGCGCATGAGTTCCTCGAAGTCGGCGTCCGCCTGCGCGTCGCCACTCGCCGACTCGCGCTCCCCTTCCGCCTCCACCGGCGCGATTTCCGCCTGCAGGTAGCGGCGGGCATCCTCGGGCGAGAGGAAGACCGACGCCTGCGCGGCGACGGTCTCGTCGACGGCGATGTCGACGTCCAGCTCCGACGCGAGCAGCAACGCGTCCGAGGCGCGCATGTCGATTTCGGTGCCGTCCGCGAGCGTCGTCGTCGCCATCATGATGCCGTCGACGTAGCTGGACAGCTCGATGGATTCGACCCCGGGCGTGGACTGGCGGATGAGGTCGGCGAGCGCGTCGGTCGGGCGCGGGCGGTTCGGCGCCCAGCCGCCCACGCGACCGGCGAGCTCGGCGCCCTCCTGCGGCGGCAGCCAGACCGGGATGCAGCGCCCGTTCGAGGGGCGCTGGAGTAGCGCGCAGAGGAAGTTTTCCGGGCCGACCGGGAACACCCCGATGAGCTGGACGGATTCCATTAGTTGCCCAGCTGGCGGCGCAGCTCGTTCTTCACCAGCGACGCATGCAGCGACACGACGAGCGCGGACATCTGCTGCCCGATCTCCTCGGCCTTTTGCTTCGCGGTGACCTTGCCGGACTTTGCGACGGGCTCCGCCACCTGGTTGATCATGTCCGCCTGGCGCGCCGCGGCGGTGCGCAGCGTCTTCAGGTGGCGCGCGTCGAACCCGAACTCCGCGAGCGAGAGCGCGGTGGTGGCGGTGCGTACATCGTCGGCCGTGAACAGGCCAGCGGCGTCTGGGGCGATGAGGCCGAGCGAGATGTACTCGTCGATCGCCTCCTGCGGCGCCTGCGCCTGCTCGGCGACGTCGGTTGCCGTGAGGTGCGTCGCCACGGGGGCTCGGAAGTTCTCCGGGGAGATCATCGGCTCCGCATCCGAAGATGCGGCCGAGAGCAGCGCGGTGACGTGGCCGGAATCCATCGCCTCGAGCTGCTCGCGGATGACCTTGAGCGGCAGGTAGTTGTCGCGCTGGGTGACCAGGATGTAGCGCAGGCGCTCGACGTCCTCTTCGGTGAACCGCCGGTACCCCGAGGCGGTGCGCTGCGGGGTGATCAGCCCCTCGGACTCGAGGAAGCGGATCTTCGACACCGTGACGTCCGGGAACTCCGCACGCAGCCGCTCGAGCACGACGCCGATCGACATGGTCTTGGCCGGCTTGGCGGCCTTGGCTCCGGCAGGTGCGGTCTGCAGGGCGGCGGCGGTTTGGCGGATTGCGCTCACTGGGTCGTTCTCTTCTTTCTCGGGGCCGGGGCTAGCGGTGCGGAAACGGGTTTACTTGTCCGCGGCGATGAAGACGAGGCGGAATTTGCCGATCTGGATCTCGTCGCCGTTGGTCAGTTCCTGGGAGTTGCGCGGCTCGCGGTTGACGTAGGTGCCGTTGAGGGAACCCACGTCCACGACCTCGTAGCCGGACTCGTTTCGGCGGAATTCAGCGTGGCGGCGCGAGACGGTCACGTCGTCGAGGAAGATGTCCGCCTCCGGGTGGCGGCCCGCGGTGGTGGAGTCCTGGTCGAGCAGGAAGCGGGCGCCAGCGTTCGGGCCACGCTTGACGACGAGCAGCGCCTCGCCCTCGGCGAGCTTGTCGGCGCCCGCCCCGGAGTCTACCGAGGCTGCCGCACCGGATTCCATCTCTTTGAGCAGGTCAGCGCGGAAGACCGAGGTGGTTTCTACCTGGTTCTGCGGCGTGTTGTCGCTCATCGTTCGCTCCTTGACTGTCGAGTCGTGGTTGAGATCTTCTGCCATACTAGCGCCCCGCGGGCTTGGACGGGCGACTAGCGGAAGATGTTTCCAATGCCGGTGATTATCGAGTTGCCGGAACCCGCGAGCGGGTTGTCGGAAACCATGTACGTCCACGTGGCGCTCGGGCGCTTCCAGCCGGCGTCGGCGAGGTGGGCGCCGGAGGCGTCGATAGGCACTGTCCGGAACGTGTCCACCGACTCGTCCACTGCCCTGTTGGCGAGGTCCTTGAACTCGCGCACCGCGATGCGGTGGTACTCGGTGATCGGCGTCTCGCGCGCGATGGCGCGCAGGTGGATGGACTCGCGGACGTCGTCCATGAGCGCGAGGTGCTCGGACCACTCGGCGTCGAGGTGGAAGAGCATGATCTCGCGCGCCGCCTGCTCGAGGACCTCCTGCGGCAGCCCCGCCAGCTCGGCGGCGCGCTCGGGGGCCCGCTGCGAGAGCTCGCGCCAAGCGGTGTCAGTGTCCAGCAGCGCCGCGCGCCGCTCGTCGAGGATGTCGCGGTGGTCCGCGAGCAGCTTGTTGTACTTCCAGGTCTGGGAGTGGATCTCCAGCAGCTGCCCCTCGGTGACGCGCTGGCAGTGCTCGACGAACTGCTGCGCGCGGTTGCCGGTGATGCGCCCGTCCGCCTCGGGCTGCGCGGAGAACTGCTCGTCCGCGCCGCCGGTGGCCACGATGTCGTCCTCGAGGGAGACGAAAAACAGGCTCAGGCCCGGGTCGCCCTGGCGTCCGGCGCGGCCGCGCAGCTGGTTGTCCAGGCGGGCCGTGCGGTAGCGGGCGGTGCCGAGCACCGCCAGGCCGCCGAGGGCCGCGACCTTGTCGTGGTCGCGCTCGTCCGCCCCGCCGAGGCGGATGTCGGTACCGCGGCCCGCCATCTGGGTGGACACGGTCACCCGGCCCACGTCACCGGCCTCGGCGATGATCCGGGCCTCTTCCGCGTCGTTCTTCGCGTTGAGCACGTTCGCCTCGATGCCGCGCTCGCCCAGCGCCTCCGCGAGCGCCTCCGATTCCGCGACGTCGTGGGTGCCCACGAGCACCGGCTGGCCGGTGGCGTGGATGTGCGCGATCTCGTCGACGATCGCGGCGTTCTTCTCCTCCATGGTGGCGTAGATGCGGTCCGCCTCGTCGAAACGCTTGAGCTCGTTGGCGCGGTCGATGACCGCGACGTGGAGGTCGTAGAACGAGCGCAGCTGGTCGGTCGCCTCGACAGCGGTGCCGGTCATGCCGCACACGAGCGGGTAGCGGCGCATGAGCGCCTGGAGCGTGATGGAGTCGAGGATGCGCCCGCCCTCGGAGACGGCGAGGCCCTCTTTCGACTCCACCGCGGCCTGCAGGCCGTCGGGCCAGCGCTGCAGCTCGGCGACGCGCCCGCGCGAGGCGTCCACGAGCGCCACCTTGCCGTCGTCGACGATGTAGTGCACGTCCCGGATGAGCAGCGCCTTCGCGTGCAGCGCGAGGTTGACGCGCACGAGCGTCGTGCCGATGTGCTCGTCCGAATAGAGCGAGTCGATGCCGAGGAGGCGCTCGACCTTGCGCGCGCCGTCGTCGGTGAGAAAGACGTTGCGGCCCTCCGCGTCGATCGTGTAGTCCTCGTCCTCCACGAGGTGCGAGACCGCCTCGGTGATCTGCCCGGTCGCCTGCTGGGTGCCCTCGGAGCCGGCGAGTACGAGCGGCACGAGCGCCTCGTCCACGAGCACGCTGTCCGCCTCGTCCACGAGGGCGACGTCGGCGGCGGCCTGCACCGTCTGGTTGCGGGAGGTGATCTGGTTGTCGCGCAGGTGGTCGAAGCCGATCTCGGTGACCGGCGCGTAGACGACGTCGCAGCGGTAGGCGGCCACGCGCTCGTCGCGTGTCGACGCCTCCGTGACCGCCGAGACCGTCAACCCGAAGAATTCGACGAGCGGGCGCATCCACGCCGCGTCGCGGGCGGCGAGGTAGTTGTTCACAGTGATGAGGTGCACACGCTTGCCTTGCAGCGCGAACCCGGTCGCCGCCATGGCGCCGACGAGCGTCTTGCCCTCGCCGGTGGCCATCTGGATGACGTCGCCCTCGAGCAGGCGCAGCACCGCCTGGTTTTGCACCTCGAACGGGGTCATGCCGAGGGTGCGCTGCGAGGCGACCGACAGCCCGGCGAGGAAGCGGGCTTTGTCGGCGATCGCGCCGTCGCGGACGGTGGAGCGGACTGCGTCGGCCAGCGAAGCGTCGTCGAGAAGCGAAAGCTCCTCGATGAGGCCGTGCGCGTCGGCGACGACGGCCTTCGACTTCTTGTTGTTGCGCTCTGCGGTGGAGCCCATGGCCTTCCAGAACCAGTCGAATTTGCCCATGGGGCAATGGTAGGTCAACCGGTCGGTCTCACCGTCTTCGCCTAGGCTTGGGCACCATGCTTTCGATGAATGTTGAAGTGCCCTCCTCGAAGGGCCTCAAGATGGCGGGGACCATCGACCGGCCCGACGGCCCGGCGCAGGCCTACGCCATCTTCGCGCACTGCTTCGCCGGCTCGCGGCACACCCCGGGCGCCTCGCGCATTGCCAAGCGGCTCACCGAGCACGGCATTGCCACCCTCCGCTTCGATTTCCCCGGCCTGGGCCAGTCCGAGGGCGAGTTCAAGGACACCTCGTTCTCCGAGAACGTCGACGACATCGTCGCCGCCGCGCAGTGGCTCGAGGAGAACTACAAGGCCCCGCAGCTGCTCATGGGCCACTCCCTCGGCGGTGCCGCGGCGCTCAAGGCGGCGACGCGGCCGGAGCTGAAGAAGATGATCAAGGCCGTGGCCACCGTCGGCGCCCCCTTCGACCCTGCACACTCCGTGCTGCACTACGCCAACGCCATCGGCGAGGCGGACGCGAACGGCTCCGTGCCGGTCGTCCTCGGCGGGCGCGAGCTCATCATCTCCCGCGAGTTCTTGGAGGACCTCGCGGACACTAACCCGGAGGAGTACCTGCCCAAGCTGCGCAAGCCACTGCTGCTCGTGCACTCGCCTATCGACGTCACCGTCGGCATCGACAACGCCCAGAACATCTTCTCGCTCGCGCGCTACCCGAAGTCGCTCATGGCCCTGGACAAGGCGGATCACCTGCTCACCCGCCAGGGCACCGCGCAGCGCGCCGCCGACATCATCGGCTCGTGGGCGGTGCAGTACATCGAGCCGCTGTTCGAGCCCGCGAAGACGACGGACACCAACGCCGTGTCCTACTCCGCGCGCGGCACGAAGTACGGCGACGTCGTGCGCACCTCCGACGTGGCGATTACCACCGACCGTTCCAAGAACACCGGTGGCAAGGGCCAGGGCGTGACGTCAACCGGCCTTTACATGTCCGCGCTCGCGGTGAGCTGCTCGCAGGCCGTGCGCGAGGCGGCGAAGGGCATGAAGCTTGACGACGTCCGCGTGGAGGTCAACCACAACGGCGACGGCACTTTCACCCGCCTGATCACGCTGTACGGCGACCTCACCGACGAGCAGGTGGAGACCCTGCGCACCGCCGGCGCCTCCTCCACCGTCGACGGCTACGTGGCCAAGGACAACATCACCACCACCGCCGAGACCGCCTCGCTCGAGCGCCGCCGCCGCCAGAACCGCCTGCACCGCGCCGAGCGCCTGGGCAAGTAATGCCGACCAAGCTCTGCCCCTGCGGGCTTGGCCTGCCGTACGACGAGTGCTGCGGGCGCTACCTCTCCGGCGCCGCGAATGCCCCGACCGCGGAGGCGCTCATGCGGGCGCGCTACACCGCGTTCGTGCGCGGTAACGGCGACTTTGTCTCCGACACCTGGGCACCGGAGACCCGCCCAGCCGACCTGCGCGTCGACCCGGCCGGCGAGCCGTATACCGGGCTCACCGTGCTGAGCGCGCAGCGCGGCGGCCCGTTCGACGCGGAGGGCGTGGTCGAGTTCGCCGCCCACTACCCCGGAGGCGTGATGCGGGAGCGCTCCCGCTTCGAGCGCCGCGCCGGCCGCTGGGTCTACGTTTCCGGCGTACTCGGCTGACCTGCCGGTTTTGGGCACGCATCACAGTGCTGTAATATCTTCCGAGTTACCGCTTCTACCATTGGTAAAGCAGTAGCGGATCGGGCTGTGGCGCAGTTTGGTAGCGCACCATACTGGGGGTGTGGGGGTCGCAGGTTCAAATCCTGTCAGTCCGACAACATGCGCAAAACCCCCGGCCTGAGCTGGGGGTTTACGCGTTGATGCCGTCTTACGGCTTGAGGACGACCTTGATGCAGCCGTCCTGCTTCTTTTGGAACTTCTCATACATCGTGGGAGCCTCGTCGAGCGGCGCTGTGTGGGTGGTCAAATCGAGCACGCCGAGTGGATCGGACGGGTCGTCCACCAGCGGGAGAAGGTCATCGGTCCAGTTGCGCACGTTGCACTGGCCCATCCGCATCTGAATCTGCTTGTCAAACAGCGTCATCATCGGCATCGGGTCCTTCATCCCGCCGTAC
Organism: Corynebacterium jeddahense; assembly: GCF_028609865.1. Classification (NCBI taxonomy): domain Bacteria; kingdom Bacillati; phylum Actinomycetota; class Actinomycetes; order Mycobacteriales; family Corynebacteriaceae; genus Corynebacterium; species Corynebacterium jeddahense. The sequence goes on along the minus strand of NZ_CP063194.1, from coordinate 1,319,447 downwards.
ACGCCGCTCAGCGAGATGGTGCCGCCGCGTCGCACGGCTTCAATGGCGGTGTAGAGCGCGCTCATGCGGTCCACACCCGCATTCTCCATAGCGGCGCGGCCGAGCGGAGAAGGCAGCAGGCCAGTCGCGGCCTGGGCGATGCCTGCGACGGGAGACTCGTGAGCCTCCATGCCGACGGCGTCGAGGACGGAGTCGGGCCCGCGGCCGTCGGTAAGCTCGCGCAGCTTCTCGACGACCTCCTCGTCGCTGCCCTCGATGACCTCGATGCCGTGACGGGCTGCCATAGCGCGTCGCTCCGCGACGGGGTCGACGCCAATCACGCGGTAGCCGAAGTGTGCGCCGATACGCGTGGCCATCTGCCCGATCGGGCCAAGGCCGAGCACCGCGAGGGTGCCACCTTCAGGTACGTCGGCGTACTTGACGCCCTGCCAGGCGGTCGGCAGCACGTCGGAAAGGAAGAGAAAGCGCTCATCCTCGCCGACGCTGGGGATTTTGATGGGACCGTAGTCGGCGTGAGGGACGCGCAAGTACTCGGCCTGGCCGCCCGGAAGCGAACCGTACAGGCGCGAATAGCCGAGCAAGGTAGCTCCGTTGCCGTACTCGCGAACCTGCGTGGTCTCACACTGGGACTGAAGGCCGTGCTCGCACATGTAGCAGTGCCCGCAGGAAACGTTGAAGGGAACGACCACACGATCGCCAGGTTTCAGGTTGGTGACAGCGCTGCCAACTTCTTCGACGATGCCCATCGGCTCGTGGCCAATCACGTCGCCCTTGTCCATGAAGGGGACGAGAACCTCGTAGAGGTGGAGGTCTGAGCCGCAGATGGCGGTAGAGGTAACGCGGATGATGGCGTCGGTGGGTTCGATGATCTTCGGGTCTGGAACTTCCTCGACAGACACGGTCCGCTTGGCTTGCCAGGTTAGGGCTTTCATTGGGGGCCTTTCACTCGTATAAGGTGCACCATGCAATGAGGCACCATGTAATTCACGTTACATAAAACGCCATCTATTTGTCCCAAGCGTCACCGAAGAAAGAAAACGTTACATGCGTGTCGTCTCTTGAGTGAACGGGAGTTTACGAGTAGCAACTAGTCGATAGGTGCTACTCGGATCTGGTTGCCGTCTGGATCCGCGACGACGAACGTCGTTCCGAACACGTCCTGGTGGGGCTCTCGAATGACGTCAACCCCCTTGTCCGTCCAAGTCTTGAACAGTCCCATGACCTCTTCCGCGTTGACGTTGAGGCACACTTCAGTCGTCCGCGCCGGGGCGCCAGCAAGGGCCGCGGAGTTTCCGGTCCACAGTGCGAGAGCGACACCGTCCGCCAAAGCGAACGTCACGTAGCGGGGTGAAACAAAATCGGTTTCCAACTCCAGGAGGGCTGAGTAAAATTCGACCGATCTCTCGATGTCGGTCGCGTAAACGATGAAGACGATCTCGCGGTTCACTTGGGCACCCTTCCTTCTCGATACTTTGGGACCCACCACGTTACGCAAGCTGCCCCAACCCTGAGTCCGTCTCTATCGCACCATCCAGCAGCTACTCAAATATGACACAATACTGCTATGAACACGTCAAAAGTGAGTATCCGTAGAACTCCCCGCGCGGTTGAAGGCGGACTTATCGAGATCGGCGAAGATCTGCAGCGCTGGCGTCGCCTCAACCGTCTCACAATCGAGCAGGCTGCCTACCGCGCCGACGTGAGCGTGTCCACGTTGCGTCGCTTAGAGCAAGGTCACGGCGCGACGATGGAAAATTTCCTCAGGGTGTGCCGCGCGTTCCAGCTGCTCGACCGCGTAAAAGCTGCGGTTGATCCGATGGAACACGATCGCGGTCGGGCTTTGATTGAGCAGATGATTTAGCGATGGCACCCACGTCTATACACATCTGGACGGAGATCGGAGACCGCAAGCTCTCTGTCGCAACCTATTTTCCGCATCAACACGGAGGGACGCTCGAGTACGAAAAAGAGTGGATACAACATCCGGACGCGTACGAGATCAGCCCTGCGCTTCCCCTTCACAGCGGAAAGCAACCTCTTGTCTCTGATCGCGGGCATCTGCCCACCGCTCTTTCTGATTCTGCCCCGGATCGCTGGGGGCGATTGCTCATTCAAAAACAGTATGCGCGGCGGGGTGATCAGCCGTCCGAGGTCGACTACCTCCTCGGTGTGAATGATCGCCTTCGCTTAGGAGCGTTGCGTTTCGAAGTGAACGGGGTGACCCAATCGCCGAGCAGCCGGGTACCCAAAATTGTGAACCTCGCTGACATTGAGCGTGCCTCGCGCGCCGTTGAGGAGGGCGATGATGCAGTGGATGCCTTGAGACGCATCGCCGTTGCAGGATCCTCTCTGGGGGGCGCCCGTCCGAAAGCGACAGTCATCGATGACGAAGGCAAGCTGATGATGGCGAAGTTCTCGTCATCCGCGGACACTATTGACGCAGTTGCCTGGGAAAAGGTCTGTTTGGATATCGCAGAACTTGCGGGCATCACCACACCGAGGTCGAGACTTTTGGAGATAAACGGGCGGTCCGTATTGCTTCTGGAAAGGTTCGACCGAGCCTACGGTGAGGATGGAAGCGAAGCCCGTATCCCCTACATGTCCGCAATGACTCTGCTCAATCGTACGGACGGCGACCGTGCGTCCATGGTTGAGATCGCTGAGGAGCTTCGGCTGCTGAGCATCAATGGCGATTCCGCGGCTGAGCTTTTTAGCAGGACAGCGATCAACCTGCTGGTGGGCAACACCGATAACCACCTGCGAAACCACGGATTCATTCGCGTAGATGGCGCGTGGCGGCTCTCCCCCGTATTCGATATCACGCCCGCCACAACCAAAACCAATTTTGCCACTTCGGTGGACGTTATCGGCGACGATTCGGTAGAAACACTCATTGGTGCCGCGGGCTGGTTTGGCCTCAATGACGCTCAAGCCATCGAGCGACTCAGCCGCGCAGTTGACGCAGTGAAGCAATGGAAAGAGCTCGCACGCAGAAACCACATCGCCGTCGCCGAGGACAAACTGGTTGCGCCTGGTTTTGACGGAGGGCATCTGCAGCGAGCTCAACAGCTTATCCGCGAGCACCGCACCTAGGAAACAATATTTCCGTTCACGTCGTAGGTGTAGAAGCCCTGCCCCGCCTCCAGGCCAGTCTTGCCGGCGGCGATCATCGGCTCAAGGGTCTCCTTAACAAATTGCTTCTTCCAATCAGCGGCGTTCTCGTCGGACTGGATCACGGCGGCCAGGGTGCGCACACCGACGAGGTCCATGATCTCGAACGGGCCGCGCGGCGAGCCGGTGGAGTTGCGCCAGTCACGGTCGATGTCAACCGGTTCGGCGACGTCGTGGTGCAGCAGATACATACCAGCACTCAGGAGCGGCACCAGCAGGGTGTTCAGCACGTAGCCGGGCTGCTCGCGCTTAAGCGGGACCGGCACCATGTTAATCTGCTCTGCAAACTCGACGAGCTGGTCCACATACTTCGGGTCGGTGCCCTCGTGCGGCATCACCTCGGCGGTGTTCTGGATCCAGATGTGGTTGGCAAAGTGCAGCGCCAAGAAACGCTCCGGAGCGCCCGTCGCGTCTGCGAACTTGCTTGGCATGAGCGTGGAGGTGTTGGTGGCGAACACCGCGGTTTCCGGGGCGTACTGCCCCACCTCAGCCCATACCTTGCGCTTTAGCTCGAGGTTCTCCGGGATCGCCTCGATGACCAGGTCCGCGTTCGCCACCGCCTCCTTCAGGTCCGAGGTCTGCGTCAGGTTGGCGTGCGCTGCCGCGACGGTTTCGTCGTTGGCGGATTCGAGCTCCGCCTTCATCTGTTCACCGATGGCGTCGAAACGCTTCTTGCCGGCCGCGAGGGCCTCCTCGTTGATGTCGTAGGACACAACCTTCTTGCCCGCGAACGCAGAGCAAAAAGCGATCTGCGCGCCCAGGACACCTGCACCAAGTACTGTTACGTTATTCAATGTCATAACAGTCACATTACTCCTCTTTGCGTGACTTTGATGATTCTTTCAATGTGAACTTCTACTCCTTAAACCGCTCCACCGGCGCCAAACCGGTGGCCGCCCGCCGGCCCAGTTCCACGTAGTACGCCGCGTGGCGCAACCTCGCCTCGTAGGTGTCCGGATCGAGCGTGCGCTTCACTTTAGCGGGCACGCCGGCCGCCAGAGAGAACTCCGGCAGCTGCTGTCCTTCGAGCACCACTGCCCCGCCCGCCACGATGCTGCCCTTGCCCACGCGGGACCTCGACAGCACCGTCGCGCTCATGCCGATGAGGCAGCCGGGCCCGACGTGGCAGCCGTGGACCATGGCGAGGTGGCCGACGGTGACGTCGTCGTCAAGCAGTGTCTCCCCGTTCGTGTCCACGTGGAGCACGGAGCCGTCCTGGACGTTGACGCGGGCGCCGAGGCGGATCGCGCCGACGTCGCCGCGGATGACCACGCCGGGCCAGATGTTGGCGTCCTCGCCGATGGTGACGTCGCCGATGATGGTCGCGTCTTCTGCGATGAACGCCGAGGGGTGGATGGTGGGGGCCTTGCCTTCGAAGCTGTAGATCATGGGGCCCATTGTGCCCGCGTGGCTAAGCGCGGTCGACGCCGAAGAACTTCAGCAGGGCGTCGGTGGCGAAGCCGGCCGGCACGAGGCCGGAGTTGTCGGACGCGCCGCCCGGCCAGATGTGCCCACCGCCGGCGATGCGGTAGTGGCTCAGCGCCGCGTCGCAGCCGACCCAGTCCACCTCCGTCACCGTCGCGGAGACCTCGACGTCCTCGCCGCGCGCGTCGCAATGGTTGCGCACCGCGGCCTCCTCGAGCATCTCCGCGGTGGAGTCGTAGACCGTCTCGTGGCGCTCGCCGCCGTTGTAGGCGATGACAGGGTCGGCGGTGCCGTGGAAGTCGATGTGCTTCATCGGGATCTGGGAGCACCCCTCCGAAACGCGCTGGTAGAACGCGCCGGCGACGGTGGCGATGCCGGTGAACTCCTGCGGCCGCTGGCACCCGACGAAGGAGGCGAACCCGCCCCCGTTGGAGAACCCGGCGGCAAACACGCGCGCCCGGTCGATGGAGAACTCCCCCTCCAGCTGCGCGACCACCCCGTCCACGAACGCGAGGTCCTGCTCCCCCGTCGTCGTCGCGTACGGGGCCGGCGCCCACGCGTTGCCCACGCCGTTGAGGTAGGCGACCACGGCGTCCGCGCCGTCCAGCCCGGAGTTGGCGCGCAGCTTGTCGGCGTCCTCGCGGTAGCCGTGGAAGGCGAGGATGAGCGGCAGGCGCTCGCGCTGCTTCGCGCCCTGCGGCAGCGAGAGGACAAAGTCGCGCTTCATCCCCGCAGACACAATGGTGCGGTGCTCGGACGACGCCGCGTCCCACGGCTCGAGCTCGCGCACGGAGTCCTCCAACGTCGGCGCCGACGACGTCATCGCGACCGGGAGCCGGCGCCCGTCCGCGGAGCACCCGGCTGCGACGAAGCATCCCGCCACCGCTGCCGCGGCGAGCGCCCTCCGCAGATGCTCTCGTGTACACACGCAAGGTAGATTAACTGATCATGCACGTCGGCGGAACACAACCGGGCCCCAGCAGGAAGTCCGGCCCGGCCTTCCGCGACCGGGCCCACCGCACGCAGGCGGCCGCCGCGTTCGTCCGCGACGCGCACCGCTACGACGTCGCCCGCCCCACCTACCCCGCGGCCGTCGCGGAGCTGCTCGCCGGGTGCGGCGAGGTGTGCGACGCCGGCGCAGGCACCGGCAAGCTCACGCAGTTGCTTCACGACGTCGCTCGCGCCACCTACGCCTTCGACCCCAGCGCCGACATGGTCCGCGTCCTGCGCGCGCAGCTTCCCGACGTCCCCGTGTGGCGGGCCACCGCCGAGGCGACCGGGCTGCGTGGCGGCGCGGTCGACGCGCTGGCCTGCGCGCAGACCTGGCACTGGGTCGACGCGGAGGCGGCCAGCCGCGAGGCCGACCGGGTTGTGCGCGACGGCGGCGCGCTCCTGCTGTGCTGGAACACGCTTGCCGTGCGCCACCCGTGGGTGCTGCGGCTGAGCCGCATCATGCACTCCGGCGACGTGCAGCGCGAGGGGTTCTACCCCACCGTCGCCGCCCCGTGGCGCCTCGAGACCGAGCTGCGCGAGGAATGGGTGCAGATGATCGCCGTCGAGGACTGCTTCGAGCTCATGGCCACGCGCTCCTACTGGCTCAAGGCGGGCGAGGCGACCCGCGCAAAGATGGAGGCGAACCTCACCTGGTACCTCTACGAGCGTCTCGGCTTCGAGCGCGGGCAGGTGATCCCCCTGCCGTACCGCACGGACGCGTTCGTCTACCGGCGCTAGCCCAGTTACCGGCGCGAATCGAGGCCGAAGAACTCGAGGATCTCCGCCGTAGCGTCGACGCCGCGCCGGGCCGCACCCGAACCCGTCGGCCACTCGTGCCCCATCCCCTCGACTCGGCGCAGCGTGGCTGGCCGCCGACGGCGATCTCGCGCGTGCGCATGGCTACCTGCCGGTCACTTGCGCCCGCGGCGCTCGCGCACGCGCACCGCGATGCGCACCGGAGTGCCGTGGTAGCCGAACTGCTCGCGGAACTTGCGCTCGAGGTAGCGGCGGTAGCCCGCGTCGAGGAAGCCGGTGGTAAACAGCACGATTGTCGGCGGGCGCGTCGACGCCATCGTGGCGAAGAGGAGCTTCGGCAGGCGGTTGTTCTTCATCGGCGGCGGGTTCGCCGCGATGGCCTCGCGCAGCCAGTTGTTGAGCTGGCCGGTGGAGACGCGCTTGTCCCAGTTCTCCAGCGCCTCCTTCATCGCCGGCTCGAGGCGGTGCAGGCCGCGGCCGGTGTCGGCGGAGATATTCAGCTTGGTCACCCACTTGAGCTGCCCCATCGTCTCGTCGAACTCGCGGTCGAAGTCGTAGCGGCGATCCTCGTCCATGAGGTCCCACTTGTTGAAGCAGATGACCATCGCCTTGCCGGCCTCGAGCACCATGGAGATGACGCGCTGGTCTTGCTCGGAGATCTCCTGGGAGGCGTCGATAAGCACGACGCACACCTCGGCCGCCTCGATCGTGCCGCGGGTGCGCAGCGACGCGTAGTACTCGTGGCCCTGCGCGTTCTTCACCTTCTTGCGCAGGCCGGCGGTGTCGATGAAGGTCCAGAGGTCCTCGTCGAGCTGGACGAGCTCGTCGACCGGGTCGACCGTCGTGCCGGCGACGTTGTCCACCACGGAACGATTCGACTTCGTCAGCTTGTTCAGCAGGCTCGACTTGCCCACGTTCGGCCGGCCCACGAGCGCGACGCGGCGCGGGCCGCCCGTGATGGAGTCCTTTGCGCGGGGCACCTCCGGGAAGAGCCGGAGGATCTCGTCGAGCACGTCAGCGCCGCCGCGGCCGTGCAGCGCCGAGACCGGCCACGGGTCGCCCAGGCCGAGGGAGTAGAACTCCGCGACGTCGCCCCACTGGCTGTCCGACTCGAACTTGTTGGCCACGAGGATCACCGGCACCTCGGAGCGCTGCAGGTTGCGCGCCATGACGGCGTCGGTTTCCGTGATGCCGGTCTTCGCGTCCACGACCATGACGATGACGTCGGAGGTGGCCATCGCGGCCTCGGACTGGCGCGCGATGGCGGCGTGGATGCCCTTCGCGTCCGGGTCCCAGCCGCCGGTGTCTTGCACCCAGAAGCGGCGTCCGCCCCAGTCGGTGATGTAGCTGACGCGGTCGCGCGTCACGCCGGGGTGGTCCTCCACGACGGCCTCGCGGCGGCCGATGAAGCGGTTGACCAGCGTGGATTTGCCCACGTTCGGGCGGCCGACGACGGAGACCGTCGGCAGCGCCTCGGTGACCATGGCGGGCTGGATAATGCCGTACTCGGCCTCGAGCGCGGCCCAGTCCTCGTCCGTATAGTCGTCGGCGTCCTCGGCCTCGTCATCGAATTCGTCGCCGTAGTCGGCCTCGCCGAACTCGGAATCGTCGAACTCGTCTGCGTCGAACTCGTCTGCGTCGAACTCGTCTGCGTCGAAGTCGTCTGCGTCGAAGTCGGCGTCCTCGTAGTACTCCGCGCTGTCGGCGCCGACCTCGTAGGCCTCCATTTCCTCGTAGCCCGAGGCGTCGATGCCCGGCTGGATGAACTGGGTCTCCGGCTCGCGGTCCTCGCGATTGTCCTGCGTGCTCATCGCGCACTCCTCTCCACCACAGCGGTCAGCGCGGCGAGTACTTCGTCCGGGGTCATCGCGGACGTATCGACGAGCTCCGCGTCCTCCGCCGGCTTCAGCGGGCTGGTGGCGCGGGAGGAGTCCGCCTCGTCCCGGCGCTTCACGTCGGCGAGCACCACGTCGAAATCGGCCTCGCGGCCAGCGGCGACGTCCTGGTCGTAGCGGCGCTTCGCGCGGACCTCCGGGCTCGCCGTCATGAACACCTTCGCCGGCGCGTTGGGCAGCACGACGGTGCCAATGTCGCGGCCCTCCACGATCGCCCTGCCCGCCTCGCGCGCCAGCTTGCGCTGCAGTTCGACGAGGTTCACGCGAACCTCCGGGATCGCGGAAACCGCGGAGACGTGGCGGGTGACCTCCGGGCCGCGGATCTCGCCCTTGACGTCCTCGCCCGCCAGCAGAACCTGGGTCGAATCCGGGTCGTCCGAGACCTCCAGCGGCAGGTCCGCCGTCGCTTCGATCACCGCGGCCGTATCGGCTGGGTCGATGCCGGCGCGCAGCACGGCGAGTGTGGCCACGCGGTACATCGCGCCGGTGTCCACATACTTCGCGTCGAGGCGCTTGGCCAGCGCGCGGCACATGGTGGACTTGCCGGTCCCCGAAGGCCCGTCGACAGTGAGGATGAGCCCGCCGTCGGGCAGGTTGGAAAGCGTTGCGTCAGCCATCACATCTCCACCGCCTTGTACAGCGAGGCGAGTTCAGAGGAGTTGAGCGCGCGCATCGAACCCGGCTTCATGTCACCGAGCTGGACGGTGTGGAACTTCGTGCGCACGAGCCGCTGCACCGGGTAGCCCGCCTCCTTGAGCAGGCGGCGCACGATGTGCTTGCGGCCCTCGTGCAGCTCGACGCGGACGATGGACTGGCCGTTGTGCACGTCCACGATCTGGGCGTAGTCGACCTTGGCGGGGCCGTCGTCAAGCTCGATGCCCTCCTTGAGCTGCTTGACCAGCGCGTTGTTCGCCTCGCCGAGCACGGTGGCCAGGTAGGTCTTGGACACCTCGTACTTCGGGTGCATGAGGCGGTTGGCCAGCTCCCCGTCGTTGGTGAGCAGGAGCAGGCCCTCCGTGTCGGCGTCGAGGCGGCCGACGTGGAAGAGGCGCTGGCCCGCGGCGGTGCGCTCGGAGAGGTAGGAGCCGACGGAGGTGCGGTCGAGCTCGTCCTTCATCGTCGAGTGCACGCCGCGCGGCTTGTTGAACGCGAAGTACTCGTGCTCCTCGTTGACGTTGATGCGCGCGCCGTCGACGCGGATGACGTCCACGTTCGGGTTCACGCGCATGCCTTGGCGGGTGACAATCTCGCCGTTGACCTCCACGCGGCCCTGGTCGATCATCGCCTCCGCGTGGCGCCGGGAGGCGACGCCTGCCTGGGCGAGCACCTTCTGCAGGCGCACGCCCTCGTTGCCCGCGGGCGCGTCGTCCCACCAGTTGTCTTCCAGCGGGTGCTCGTCGTGCTGCTTGGCGGCGTCGGCCTTGCGCTTTTGCAGGTTAACGTGCTGTTTCTTGGCCGGCTTGGCGTACGAGATGTAGAACGGATCGTCCTTCTCGTGCCTGTCCGGTGTGCCGTCTCGGCGAGCGGGAGGTGTCATGGGGCCACAGCCTACCAGGCGTCCTCGATGGAATCGATGTCCGGAAGCAGCGGCGCGAGCTCGGGCAGCCGGTCGAGCGAGTCGATGCCGAGCAGCTCGAGGAACAACTCGGTGGTGACGTAGCGGTGCGCGCCGTGCGCCGCCTCGTCGCCCTCGGCCCCCTCGGAGCCTTCCGGGTCCACCTCCGCGATGAGCCCGCGCAGCGCGAGCGTGCGCATCACCCCGTCGACGTTCACCCCGCGCACGCCCGCGACCTGGGCGCGCGTCACCGGCTGCCGGTACGCCACCACCGCGAGCGTCTCCATCGCGGCGCGCGAGAGCTTCTTCTGGGTGCCGTCGAGGAGGAACGCCTCCACGGCGTCCGCGTTCTCGGTGCGGGTGTACAGCCGCCACCCCTCAGCGGTCTCGCGCAGATCCATGCCGCTGCCGCGCGCGTCGAGCTCCGCGCTCCACGCGCGCAGCACATCGGACACCTCGCGTATCGACGCCCCAAGGGCCCCCGCCAGCGCCTCCACCTCCACCGGTGCGTCGACGACGAGCAGCACCGACTCGATGCGCGAGCGCAGCTGGGACACCATCGGCATGTTCTCCATGACGAGGCAGTCTATCGCGGTGCCTACTCCCAGTTCGCCGCGGCGACGACGGCCGGGTCCACGTTGAGGCCCGTCCAGGCGACGTCGAGACGCCCGAGCGCCTCGGGCTGTTCCGCCTCCACCGCGCGCGCCTTGTAGAGCTCGAGTAGCGCGAGGAACCGGCCGACGACCTCCATCGACCGCGTGCAGTCGCGGGTGAGTGCGGCGAACGTGAGCCACGCCCCGGTGCCGGCGAGCTTAAGCGTGTCCAGGATCTTGCCCGCCTGCTCCGGCACAGACACCGCGACGGCGTGGAGGTGGTCGGTGCGCACGTCCTCGGGGGGCTTCGGGCGGAACACGCTGGCGGCGAGCTCCGCGAAGCTCGCCGGCGTGTGGCCGAGCTCCACCGGTGGGAGCAGGTCGGCGAAGCGCGGCTCCATGGCCACGGCGCGCGGGTAGCGGCGCAACGCGTGCTGCTGCCAGTGCGCGAACTGGTCCGCCACCTGCTGGTAGGCGCGGTACTGCAGGAGGCGAGCGAAGAGGAGGTCGCGGGCCTCGAGCAGCTCGAGGTCCTCGATCTCGCTGCCGTCGTTGCCGGGCAGCAGGCGCGCCGTCTTAAGGTCGAGCAGCGTCGCGGCGACCACGAGGAACTCCGTCACCTCGTCGAGGGCCTGCGTCTCGCCGAGCGCGCGGGTGTAGGCGATGAACTCGTCCGTCACCTCGGCGAGCGCGACCTCGGTGACGTCGAGCTTCCTCGACTGGATGAGACTGAGCAAGAGGTCGAACGGGCCCTCGAAGTTGGCCAGCGCGAGGGTGAACCCGGTGATCTCGGGCTGCTCGTAGCGGTCCGCCACTAGCTGGTGCGCTCCAACACCTCAAGCGCGAGGTCGCGGTACTGCTTGGCGCCCTGGGAGTTCGGGGCCCAGGTGATGATCGGCTCGCCGGCGACCGAGGTTTCCGGGAACCGGACGGTGCGGGTGATCACGGTGTCGAAGACACGGTCGCCGAAGACCTCCACCACCCGCTCCATCACCTCGCGGGCGTGCGTGGTGCGGCGGTCGAACATGGTGACCAGGATGCCCACGATGTCGAGGTCGAAGTTGATGCGGTCGCGCACCTTCTCCACCGTGTTCGTGAGCAACGCGAGGCCGCGCAGGGAGAAGTATTCGCACTCCATCGGGATGATCACGCCGTGCGAGCACGCCAGCGCGTTGACCGTGAGCAGGCCGAGCGACGGGCCGCAGTCGAGGATGATGAAGTCGTACTCGCCGCGCACCGGTCGCAGCGCGCGGGCCAAAGTATGCTCGCGGCCCACCTCGTTGACCAGCTGGATCTCCGCCGCCGAGAGGTCGATGTTCGCGGGCACGAGGTCGAGCCCGCTCACGTTCGTGGGGTTGATCGCGGCGTGGATGCTCGCGGTGGTGTCGAAGAGTAGATCGTAGACGGTGACCTGGTCCTCGCTCGCCGCCACGCCGAGGCCGGCGGAAAGCGCGCCCTGCGGGTCGAGGTCCACGAGCAGCACCTTGCGCCCCTGCTCAGCCAGGCAGGCGCCGAGGTTGATCGTCGAGGTGGTCTTGCCCACCCCGCCCTTCTGGTTCACCATCGAGATGACGGTGGCGGGCCCGTGCTTGTCCAGCTCCTTCGGCTGCGCGAACTCGCGCCACGGCCGCCCGGTCAGAAACGTCTTCTGATCCGCCGCGTCAAACAACGCCTCGTCCGCCATGGCCGACCCTTCCCTTAGATCACGTCTTACACCTTGACTGCGGCCATCTTACAACGGTGTGATTACCCCGTCACGCCACCTGACCGCGCCGGCGGCGTCGCAGCAGCGCGATGAGGAGCGCAAGCGCAGCGAGGAGCGCCACGCCCGCCACCATCAAGGGGACGATATTGCGTGACGACGACCCTCCGGCGTCAACCCTCTCCCCTTGACGCGGCGCGTAGTCCGAGTCCGCCGCAGCCTGCTCGACGGGCGCGTTCGTCGCCGTAATGGTGGCAATGAACTCGGCGTTGCCGTCGCGCACGACCTCCATGATGAACGGGTTGTCGGGCGTCTCTCCCTCCGGGTACGTGAGCGTGAGCGTGCGCCCGGCAATATCGATGTCGCGCTTGACCCCCTCGATGACGTTGCCGTTGACGTCGAGGTAGCGCAGCGTCGCGTGCTCCTTGTCGTAGTTCGCGTACTGCATGAGGTCCTTGGCCTTGGACCACGGCACCTTGACCACGATCTCGTTGCCGCGGATCTCGCCGTCGAAGTACAGCCGCTTCGCCGAAGTCGTATCGACGTGCTCCGCCTGCCGCCGCTCCGGGTGCTCCACCGCCACAGCACCCGAGCCTGCGCCCGTCCCTGCGCCCGAGCCGGCGCCCGAGCCGGCCTCGCTGCCCTGCGTGCCTGTGTCTGGCGCGCTCTTTTCTTGCGTACCGGCGTCCTGCGCGCCGCCCTTGGCGCCCGCACCGCCCGCGCCCTTTGTACCTTCCGCGCCGACGGCGACCAAGTTCACGGTCGTGGAGAACCCACCCGCGGACGCCGGCACGGCCGCGGACGCGCCCGGGCGGTCGGGCGCCGTGACGGTCACCGACGTCCCGGAGGAGCTGACCACCCAGCCGTCCGCAGCGTAGTTGACGTCGACGGGCACACCGACGTCGACGGTCGTGCTCTCCCCGGCGGGTACGGAGATCTCCGACGGGATCATCGACTGGACTGCCTCGGGGTTGAGCCCTCCAGGCAGCTGCGCCTGCGCGGCGGGCGCCCCGCCGGCAGCGGCGAGCGCCACCGCAGCCGCCGCGGCGGCAACAGCGAGCCCAGGGGCTCGGCGGGCGGTGTGGTTACGTCGTGCGAAAGCCAAGGCAGGCAATCCTTTCGTTCGGGGTCAGCCTGTACAGAAAGCGACAAGCTTACGCACGCGGGTGCGCGCTGCGCCACACCTCGCGGAGGTTGTCGGCGGTGATGTGGGTGTAGATCTGGGTGGTGGTCACCGACGCGTGGCCGAGCAGCTCCTGGACGCTGCGCACGTCCGCGCCGCCTTCGAGCAGGTGCGTGGCAAACGAGTGCCGCAGCGTGTGCGGCGAGATCTCCTTGTCGATTCCGGCCCGTTGCGCCGCCTGCTTGATCGCGTTCCACGCGCTCTGGCGCGAAAGCGCGCCGCCGCGGGCGTTGAGGAACAGGGCATGGGACTTGCCGTTGGCGAACGCGGGCCGGGCGCGCACGAGGTACGCCTCGAGCGCCTCGCGCGCGTGGCTGCCCAGGGGAACCAGCCGCTGCTTGTTGCCCTTGCCCGTCACCGCGAGCACGCCGTCCGCGGCGACGGCCGCGGTCACGTCGTCGACACTGAGCGCGAGCGCCTCGGAGACGCGCGCGCCGGTGGCGTACAGGGTCTCCAGCAGCGCCTTGTCGCGCAGGCCGGAGGCGGTGTCGGTCGGGCACGCGTCGAGAAGCGATGCAACCTCGGCGATGCTCAGCGTGTCCGGCAGCTTCTCCCCCGCGGACGGCGGCGCGACCTCGGCGGCGACGTCCGCGGCGAGGACTCCTTCCTCGACGCCGAACTTGTGCAGGCCGCGCGCGACGGTGAGCGCCCGGGCCGCCGAGGACGCGGCGAGCGGGCGCGCGCCGTCCACCCCGCGGCGCAGGTCCGCCACGTACGCCTCGAGGTCCGTCGCCGCCACCTGCGCCAGGTCGGTCTTGCCCGCCGCGGCGAGCCAGTTCGTGTACCGGTGCACGTCGCGGGTGTAGTTGCTCAGCGTGTGCGGCGACACCCCGCGCTCCACCGCGAGGTGGGTGAGCCAGCGCTGCGCCAGGTCTTCGGCCTCCATAGGCGTGCCTAGATGCGCTTCATGTCCGGCACGATGCCGGCGGCGGCGCGGCGCTCGGCGAGCGAGGTCGGCCGGAACTCGAACGGTTCCGCGACGTCGCGCGGACTCGCCTGGCCGGCCTCGACGCGGCAGGCGGCGAGGATGCCGGCGACCGCGATGGAGTTGACGATGCGCCCGCTGAGCACCATGTCCGCGGCGTCGGTGAGATCCACCCAGCGCAGCGTCATGTCGGCCTCTTCGTTCTCGGCCTCCGGCCGCTCCACCTCCTCGAGGTCGCGGGCGATGAAGACGCGCACGGCCTCCTCCGCGAAGCCCGGCGACGTGACCAAGTCCACGAGCACGCCCCACTCGCGCGCCGCGAGCCCGGCCTCCTCCTGCAGCTCGCGCTTCGCGCAGGCGAGCTCGGCCTCCGCGTGCATGTCCAGCAGCCCGGCGGGCAGTTCGAGCAGCCTCGTGCCCACGGAATGCCGATACTGCTCCACGAGCGCGACGCGGCCCTGGTCGTCCAGCGCCACGACGGCAACGGCGCCGAAGTGCTCCACGATTTCGCGGTCCGCCTCGTTGCCCCCGGGCATGACGAGCCGGTCTCTGCGCACGGCGATGATCGGCGCGTCGACGAGCAGGGAGGATCCGGTGACGGTGAATTCGTGGCTCATGGTGCCCAACCCTAGCGCCCCGCAGCGCCCTGCAACTGCGTTAGGACGTCGCGGCGAGCACCGCCGAGATCCGGCCGGTCTCGGTGTCCACGCCGCCGACGACCTTCACCCCGCGCACCTCGCCAGGGTCGTACTCCGCGTTCGCGAGCACCGTGGTCCCGCCCGACGCCAGGCCCTCCGCGAAGTCGCCCACCATCTTCTGGGCGAACTCGCCGCCGCCCGAGCCGTCGCGCCGCCCATCGACCACGACGATCTTCCGTGCGGGCACGACAGACCCGCGGAAGTCGACGTAACCGGCCTGTTGCAGCGATTCGAGGACGAGCGTGCGCTCGGCCGCGTCGACACGCGACTCGCCCTTCGCCGGGTCCTCGAACAGCACCGCGGACAGTGACTCGCCCGCGTGCGCGCCGGGGGCCCGGTTCTCCACGGAGAGCTGCGCCCCGGCCGGCAGCGTGTTGGCCACGATCGAGGACAGCTCGTCCGCGGCCGACTGGTCGGTGAAGCGCTCGGTGAGCTTGAGCTCGCCGGCATCGGAGGCCCCTGCCGCGTTGAGCAGCCAGCGCACCGCCTCGACGTCCTCGTCCGCGGCCGCAGCGGTGCGCACGATGGTCACGGGCACGTCCTTGAGCGCCCCGGCCACGATGGAGACGGACTCCTCGGCGAGCAGGTCCTCCGCCGCCTCGGCGCGCTGCTGCGCGTCGCGCAGCGCAGGGTCGTCCCCCGCCTCCTGGGCCGCGGTCGCCCCCTTTGCGTGGTCGCCGAACCCGACGTCCGCCGTGCCCGGGATCGACGGGGCGAGCACGAGCGCGCCGAGGGCGATGCCGAGGGCCGCACCCCAGCCGAAACCCGCCGTGACCAGGCCGGTCCTACCAGTCGTCTTCGCCATTGCCGGGCCCTCCTATTTAAACCAGCTCTGCACGGTGGTTGCGATGGCGTTCCACGTGTCCACGAGGTTGTCCGCGAAGTTGCCGTCGCCGCCGAGACCAGCGATGAGGATCGCCGCGGCCGCCGCAACGAGGAAGCCGAGGATCGCCCAGGCCCAGGCCACGCCGGCGCCGGACTCCACGGTGTACAGGTGCTCGATCACCGTGGAGTCCACGAGCTTGCGCCCCGCCTTCAACCGGGACAGCAGCGCGGCCGGTTCCGTCGCCGGCGTCCCGGTCGCGTTCGCGGAATCCGCGAAGATGCGGTCGAGCTCCACCGGCTGCCCGACGGTGACAATCATTTCCGCGTCGTGGAACGTCGCGAGCAGGATGGCCAGGTCCGTCGGGGATTCCGTCGCGGCCGGAAACGTCATCGCCCCGACGCCGAGGTCCTGGATCCGCTCCAGCCCGGGGGCGTAGCCGTCCGGCTCCGCGGGCAGAATCACCTTCGCCTCGGAGCGCAGGTTCTCGGCGGCCACATCGGTCGGGTCGCCGACGATGAGGTCGGGGGCGTAGCCCATGTCCGCGAGCGTGTTCGCCGCCTGGCCGACGCCGATGACGACGGGGGTGTATTCCTGCATGAAGTTCTTCAGCCCGTCGAGACGCTCGCGCGTATCGGGCGCGGGCGAGACGACGACGACCTTGCGCTCGGCCATGATGTCGCCGAGCTCCGGGGCGCCGACGCCGTCGATGAGCAGCGGCGCCTCGGAGTGGATGAACTCGATGGTGTTGCCGAAGTACGCCTCCATGTTCTCCACGAGGCCGCGCTGGGCCTGCGAGAACGTCGCGTCGACCTCCGTGCGGGTCACCGGCTGCGCGGTGCCGGCGGCCTTGCGCCCCACGGTGATCTCCCCCGCCGGCGTCACGGTGACCTTCTTGCCGTCGCGGATCTTCGCGCGCATGCCGCTGCCGGCCGCCTCGAAGAGCGGAACGCCGGCGTCGAGAAGCAAATGCGGCCCGAACGTGGGCAGGGTGCCGGTGGAGTACGGCGCGAGGTTGACCACCGCGGCGGGGCGGCGGGCGACGAGCTGTTCCGCGAGCCTACGCGACATGTCGGGCGCGTCAACGAACGCGATGTCGCCCTCGCCGAGGCGCCCCAAGCCCTTGCCCTGCGGCGTGCAGTCGCGCAGCGTGCCGCGCAAGGTGCCGGCGGCGGGGTCCATCGTTGGTTCTCCGGCGGGGGGTGCAACAGTCATGCACACCATTGTGCATCCTTGACCTGCCGGAACCGGGGAGGCGCGCGGGGCTAGGCGCGCAATTCGGCCACCTCGCGCCGGGCGCGCCCGAACAGCTCCGCCGCGTGGGCCCGCCCCGTGTCGGAGTCCTCCATGCCCGCCATCATGCGCGCGAGCTCCTCGATGCGCGCCTCCGGCTCGAGCGCCGCGACGCCGGACGTCACGGTCTCGTCCCCGACATCCTTGGACACGTGCAGGTGCGTGTCGGCGTACGCGGCGACTTGGGGCAGGTGCGTGACGACGATCACCTGGTTGCGCCCCGCCAACCGCGCGAGGCGCCGCCCGATCTCCACGGCGGCGCGCCCGCCCACACCGGCGTCCACCTCGTCGAACACGAGGGGCGCCCCGCTCGATGACTCGGACAAGATGACCTCGAGGGCGAGCATGACGCGCGAGAGCTCGCCGCCGGACGCGCTGGTGGCCAGCGGTTTCGGCTCAAGCGATGCGTTCTGCGCGAGGAGGATTTCCACCTCGTCCGCGCCGTCGCGGCCGAACGGCGCCTCGCGGACGTCGACACGCAGCTGCGCCTTCGGCATGGCCAGCCCGTGCAGCTCCTCGGTGACCGCGGCGCCGAGCTGCTTCGCGGCCTTCGCGCGCGCCTTCGTCAGCGCCGCCGCCTTCGCGCGCATCGCTTGCTCCAGCTCCGCGACCTTCGCCTTGAGCTTCTCGACGGCCGCCTCGGACGTGTCAATCTTTTCCAGCCGCGCCCCGGCCTTCGCGCGCCACGCGATGACACCCTCGACGTCGGGGGCGTACTTGCGCGTGAGCGACTTGATCTCCTGCTGCCGCTGGAGCATCCGCTCCAGCTCGCCCGGGTCGGATGGGAGGTTCGCGGTGTAGCTGCCGAGTTCGGCCGAGACATCGCCGAGCAGGCCCGCCACCTCGCCGAGGCGCGCGCCGAGCTCGCGCAGCGTCTCGTCGCTCGCCCCCTCGAGCGCCGCCTGCGCGCGCCCCACGAGGTCGGAGGCCGGCTCCTCCTCGCCGCCACCGTCCCCGCCGCCCACGGCGTCTGCCCCGTCGATCGCGGCGAGCGCGGTCTCCGCCGCCTCGCGCAGCGCATCGACGTCCTGCAGCCGGTTGATGTCCGCCACCAGCTCGGCGTCCTCCCCGGGCTGCGGGTCGACGGCGTCGATCTCCTCGACCGCGAACGTGAGCCTGTCGAGCTCCTGGGCGAGCTCGAGGCGCTTCTCCGTGCGCTCCTTGAGATCCTTCGCCGCGAGCCGCCACGCGGTGTAGGCGGCCCGGTAGGCCTCGAGCTTGCCGGCGATCGCCGGGTCGAACCGGTCGAGCGCCGCGAGCTGCTGGTCCGGGGCGAGCAGCCGGAGCTGATCGTTCTGCCCGTGGATAGTGAGCAGCTCCGCGGACAGCTCCGCGAGCGTGGCCGCCGGCACCTTGCGGCCGCCGAGGTGGGCGCTTGACCGGCCCGTCGCCTTCACCGAACGGGTGACCAGGTACTCCCCGTTCTCGTCCGCCTCGGCGCCGGCCTCCTCGGCGATGCGGCGCACCGCCTCGCGCGCCGCCTCCGGCAGCTCGCCCGTGTGAAACGCGCCCTCGACGACCGCGCCGTCGGTGCCCGTGCGCACCCGGGAGGCGTCCGCGCGGCCGCCGGTGAGCAGCCGCAGGCCAGTGACCACCATCGTCTTGCCCGCGCCGGTCTCGCCCGTGAGCACCGTGAGTCCGGGGGAAAACTCCGCCGAGGCGTGGCTGATCACACCGAGGTTCGAAATCGCGATTTCAGCGAGCAACATGCCTCCCTGTCGGTGTCTGCATCGGCCGCCGCGCTAGACGCCGCGCGGCCCGCGCCAGCCGGACACTGGCAGCTGGAACTTGTCCACGAGCCGATCCGTAAACGGCCTGTCGTCCAAGCGTACCCACCGCACCGGACGTGCGCCCCGCACCACCTCGACGCGGGAACCGGGCGGCACCGGCAGGCGCCGCACGCCATCCATCACGGCGGTGGCGGCGCTCGTCTGCGGCTCCGACTCCACCGCTACCGTCGAATTCGGCGAGACGACGAGCGGCTTCGCAAACAGCGCGTGCGCGTTGTTGGGCACCACGAGGATTGCGTCGAGCTGCGGCCACATCACCGGCCCCCCGGCCGAGAACGCGTAGGCCGTGGAGCCCGTCGGGGTGGAGATAAGCACCCCGTCGCACCCAAACGATGACACGGGGCGGAAGTCCACCTCGAGGGTCGCATCCAGCACCCGGGAGCGTTCCGTGTTTTCCACGCTGCACTCGTTGAGCGCCCAGCTCTGCCCGATGGCCTCGCCGTCCTCGCCGGTCACCGTGACATCGATGGTCATGCGCTCCACGACGCGGTACGACCTGTCGATGACCTGGTTGATCACCGTCTCCAAACTCGCCGCGTCGCCCTCTGCGAGGAAGCCGACGTGCCCGAGGTTGATCCCCAGCACGGGGATGTCCTGGGCCCGCGCGTAGCCCGCCGCGCGCAGGAACGTGCCGTCGCCGCCGAGCACCAAGACGAGCTCGCAGCCCGCCGCCGCGGCGTCGTCCGCGTGCGCCCTGCGCAGCCCGCACAGCACGGGGCTCGTCTCAATCTCCTCCATCTGCTCCTGCTCGAGCAGCCGCACGGCGATGCCAGCGTCCGTGAGCAGCTGCGCCGCCCGCGCCGCCGCGGCGATGTTCGACGAGCGGAACAGGTGCGGCACGAGGAGGATTTCGCGGTCGGATTCGGTGGTCATCGGCTACTGCGGTCCTTCCTCCACTGCCCGGGCAATTGTTTCGGCGAGGGCACCGCGGTCAAGCATCCGCTCCCCGCCGTCCTTCACCAGCCACAGGAAGTATTCCACGTTGCCGCTCGGGCCCGGCAGCGGGGACGCCACCGCGCCCTTCACACTCAGCCCGAGCGTCTGGGCGAAGCGGGCGACGTCGAGCGTGACTTCCGCGCGTAGTTCCGGCGAGCGCACGACCCCGCCACTGCCGAGCCGGTCCTTGCCTACCTCGAACTGCGGCTTCACCATCGGCAGCATGTCCGCCCCGTCAACCATGCAGTCGGCGAGCGCCGGCAGCACGAGCTTCAGCGAGATGAACGACAGATCGCCCACCATGAGCTCCGCCGGCCCGCCCATCATGTCCGGGGTGAGGTTGCGGATGTTCGTGCGGTCGAGCACACGCACGCGCTCGTCGTTCTGCAGCCGCCACACGAGCTGGCCGTACCCCACATCCACCGCGACCACCTCGCTCGCACCGCGCGCGAGCAGCACGTCGGTAAACCCGCCCGTCGACGCGCCAGCGTCGAGGGCTTTTCGCTTTGCGACGACAAGCCCCTCCGGCCCGAACGCGTCCAGCGCCCCAATGAGCTTGTGGGCCCCGCGCGACGCCCAGTCGTCGACGTCGTCGGTGTTGACCTTGATGGAGACCTCGGGTTCGACCACCGTCGCGGGCTTCGTCGCCACGAACCCCGCCACCTCGACGCGGCCCTCCTTGATCCAGGTCTGCGCCTGGTCCCGCGACCGCGCGATCTTGCGCCGGACGAGCTCGGCGTCGAGCCGTGTGCGCTTCGGTGCCATCGTGCCTCCTTTCGGGTGGTTAGCGGTCTTGGTCTAGCGGTCTTGGTCTAGCGGTCTTGCAGCGCGTCGTGGAGCACGGCGTGGGCGCGGCTGAGTTGGTCCGCTTCCGCGGCGAGGTCCTCGGCTGGTTCGGCGAGGATCGCCTCGACAGCCCGGGTGAGATCCTCGGCGCTGACGCGCGGGGCGCGGGGGTCGCGCGGCTTCGGAGCTGGCATCGCGCTCACCACCAGTGCTCGAGGGCGGCTTCGGCGACCTCCGACGCTGCGCGCACGCGTTCGACGCGCGCGCCGGAGTCCCACGCTGCGGACACCGCGGTGCGGACCGCTTCGAGCAGGCCTGCGCCTGCATCGCCGCCGTCGAGCACGACCGCGTCCCCGTCCACACGGGCGGTAAAGCCCCCCTGCGGGCGCGGCCGGAGCTCGCCCGGGTCGGCGCCAAGCGATCGCAGATCCGCCCCGATGTAGGTCGGCCGCTGGTTCTCGGGCGCCTCGAGGAGCGCCTGCGGACCGGACACCCCGGTGAGCACGTGCAGCGTGGGCATCCCGGCCGCGACGCCCCCGGCGATGTCGGTGTCGAGCCGGTCCCCGACCGCGAGCGGGCTCCCCGCGCCGGCCAGCTCTGCGGCCTGATGGAACATCGCCGGCCCCGGCTTACCCGCTGCCTCGGGCGTGACCCCGGTTGCCGACGTCACCGCCGCCACCATCGACCCATTACCCACCATGAGGCCGCGCTCCATCGGCAGCGTCGTATCCAGGTTCGAGGCGAGGTACACCGCCCCGCGCTGGATCGCCAGCGCGGCCTCGGACAGCTCGCGCCAGCCGGTTTCCAGGTTGTGCCCGTGCAGCACCACCTTCGGGTGGTCGTCCGCGCTCTCAACCACGGCGTACCCCGCGTCCCGCACCAGCTGCTTGAACGAATCGGCGCCCACCACGAGCACCGGATCCCCCGCCTCCAGCCGGCCCTTCGCGAGGCCGAGCGCCGCCATCGCGGACGTGAGCACGTCCTCCTCGCTGGCTGCCAGCCCGATGTCGCGCAGCCGCTCAGCGACGTCTGCGGCACTCCGCGACGCGTTATTGGTCACGTACATCGCCCGCAGACCGGACGCCTCGATCGCCTCCACCGCGTGCGGGATCGCCTCGCCTCCGGACCACACGGTGCCGTCCAGGTCGAGCAAGAGGGCATCATGCTTCTCGACGAGCTCCGCCACCTGACCTACCCCAACTCCGCAGCGCGCTCTGCCGCGTCAGTAAGCCCGTCAACATCGATTTCCGCGGCATGCTTGAACCACGTCGCCGCTTCGGCCTCGTTGCCCACGGCAAGGAGCGCATCCGCGTACGCGTACGACAGGCGCGCCTGCGAGAGCCCCTGCGAGTCAAGCGACGGGTTGAGCCGCTGCAGCGTCGCCACCGCAGAGTCGTGCTGGCCTAAATCGTGCCGAGCGCCAGCCATGACGATGGCGAGCTCGATCTGGCCGTCCTCGTCAAGCTCCCGCGCCTCGGGGCTGCGCCCCAGCTCGAGGGCCTTCTCCGGACGCCCGAGTCCGCGCTCCGCGTCAGCCATGACAGCTAGCAGCCCCGGGCCGCCGGAGATGCGCCGTGCGGCGCGCAGCTCGGAAAGCGCTTCCTTCCACTCCCCGGCGTGGTACGCAACGACGCCGTTGGTCTCCCGCACGACGCCGACGCGACCCGCGCGGTTCTTTGCCGCCCGCGCGTGCCGCAGCGCAAGCTCCGGGTCGTCGTGCAGCAGGTCGGTTGCCATGAGCATGTGCTTGGCCACCCGGTCAGCGTTCTCCTTCGCCAGCACCTTCAGGTCCTGCAGCACCGAGGGGTCCAAGTCGTTGACGTCGAGTCCCTGCGGCAAGTCGGGCTCGCGGTCCTTGAGGGACATGCGATCTTCGCGGTAGCCCTCGCGACGCGGGTTCGAGCGATCGTGGCGCGGCCCGCCGTCCCGGCCGCCACTGCGACCAGCGTTCCTGCCGCCACTTCTGCCACCGTTTCTGCCGCCGCCGTTCCTATCGCCGCGGCGGTGATCATCCCTACGCCCGCCATCTTTGTGGTCGCCGCGGGCACCGCGCTTATGGTCCCGGTTCGCTCCATCGCCACGGGATCGGTTTTCCCGGGACGCGTCGTCTCCCTGACGACCGTCTTCCGCATCTACCATCGGACCCTCCAATTCGTATCTCGACCATTATAGGAAAGCGTTCCACACCCCCGCGTTCGGTACTCAGCCCAAGCACCCCGGGCGACCGGACCGTGGCCGGCTTCCGGCACTCACGCGCCCAGACCCCTGATTCTTCATGACCACCCCGGCCAATACCGCCACTTTGCTAGCCCTCAGCGTTGTCCCCTTCGCGTTTGCCCTGGTGGCGTGTGACTGGTGTGGTGGTTTCTGCACTGAGGGCTAGTGGCGTTCGTATAGCTAGCCCTCAGCGTAGTTCGCCAGATGTATTGCCAGGAGCTGTGTTGCTCATGTGGCGACGCACTCCCTGAGGGCTAGCAGCATGGAGACTGCGCAGCCACAACAAACCTGCATTGCGGAGTGTGTAGGTACCTCCATTGTCTGCAATGCAGAGAAGCGCAGTCCGCAACGGGGGCGGGCTTTTACGTCCGCGGGGCGTCCGCAATGAGTCCACGCCTCGCCTACCTGCCTACGAGACTGCATTGTGGAGTGTGTAGGTACCTTCGTTGTCTGCAATGCGGAGTGGCGGAGTCCGCAACGGGGGCGGGCTCTTACGTCCGCGGGGTGCCCGCAATGAGCCCACGCCTCGCCTACCTGCCAACGAGTCTTCATTGTGGAGTGTGTAGGTACCTGTAGTGTCCGCAATGTGGAGCTGCGACGTCGGACCGCAGTGAGGCCGGAGAACCCTCCCCTCGCTGCGCACTAGGTTCCCCCGTTGCGGAATCGGTGGGTACCTGCAGTGTCTGCAATGCAGTGTCCGCGATGCGGAGTTGTGGTGTCCGCGAGTCGGTGGTGGAGGGGGTATATAGAACACCCGCCGCGCACCAGTTGGGTTGGTGTGTGGCGGGTGCTGGTGTGAAGTTGTTGGGTCGGCGGTAACCTACTCTCCCACCTCCTCCCGGGGGCAGTACCATCGGCGCGGGCGGGCTTAGCTTCCGGGTTCGGAATGGGACCGGGCGTTTCCCCGCCGCTATCAACCACCGACACATCCATGAGGGGTGTACACGATATGTCTGTGTGTATTTGGTTGTGTGATTGTGTTGGTGTTGTGTCAGTGACTGCACAGTGGACGCGGTGGATTGTTTTCTTGTCGTGTTTCGTGTTTGGTTGTTTGGTGTTTTGCACACCTGGTTGAGCGTGTTGGTGTGTTTATTGGTGTATTAGTACCGGTCGCCTCCACACCTTGCGGTGCTTCCAGTTCCGGCCTATCAACCCAGTAGTCTGCTGGGAACCTCGAATGAAACCTCATCTTAAAACAGGCTTCCCGCTTAGATGCTTTCAGCGGTTATCCCTCCCGTACGTAGCCAACCAGCGATGCTCCTGGCGGAACAACTGGCACACTAGAGGTACGTCCGTCCCGGTCCTCTCGTACTAGGGACAGCCTTTTTCAAGTTTCAACGCGCGCGGCGGATAGAGACCGAACTGTCTCACGACGTTCTGAACCCAGCTCGCGTGCCGCTTTAATGGGCGAACAGCCCAACCCTTGGGACCTACTCCAGCCCCAGGATGCGACGAGCCGACATCGAGGTGCCAAACCATCCCGTCGATATGGACTCTTGGGGAAGATCAGCCTGTTATCCCCGGGGTACCTTTTATCCGTTGAGCGACACCACATCCACAAGTAGGTGCCGGATCACTAGTCCCGACTTTCGTCCCTGCTCGACTGGTAAGTCTCGCAGTCAAGCTCCCTTGTGCACTTACACTCTTGCACCTGATTGCCAACCAGGCTGAGGGAACCTTTGGGCGCCTCCGTTACATTTTGGGAGGCAACCGCCCCAGTTAAACTACCCACCAGGCACTGTCCCCAACCCAGATCATGGGCCAAGGTTAGATATCCACTACGGTCAGAGTGGTATTTCAACAACGACTCCACCACCACTAGCGTGACGGTTTCACAGTCTCCCACCTATCCTACACAAACCGCACCGAATGCCAATACCAAGCTATAGTGAAGGTCCCGGGGTCTTTTCGTCCTGCCGCGCGAAACGAGCATCTTTACTCGTACTGCAATTTCACCGGGCCTGTGGTTGAGACAGCAGGGGAGTCGTTACGCCATTCGTGCAGGTCGGAACTTACCCGACAAGGAATTTCGCTACCTTAGGATGGTTATAGTTACCACCGCCGTTTACTGGGGCTTAAATTCTCCGCTTCGACCCAACAAGGGGTCTAACAGGTCCTCTTAACCTTCCAGCACCGGGCAGGCGTCAGTCCGTATACATCAACTTCATCGTCTTCGCACGGACCTGTGTTTTTGATAAACAGTCGCTCCCCTCTCTTCTCTGCGACCACCCTCAGCTTCCACCACGTGTGTGGTGCCACCGAGTGTGGTCCCCCTTCTCCCGAAGTTACGGGGGCATTTTGCCGAGTTCCTTAACCACAGTTCACCCGAGCGCCTTAGTATTCTCTACCTGACCACCTGTGTCGGTTTAGGGTACGGGCCGTACACGCACATCGCTAGAGGCTTTTCTCGGCAGTCCAGGATCACCAACATCACCCAACGTTTGGGCTACGCATCACGCCTCACACTTATTGACAGCCGCATTTGACATGCTGTCGTGCCACACGCTTGCACCGCAATCCAATAAGCGGCTCGGCTACCTCACTGCGTCACCCCATCACTGACCTACCACGGATCAGGCCCCACGCGTTACCACCAACTGATCATCAATGATGATCATGCCGGAGGGTCAGGGTGGTTAGTATCACCGCTTCGATACTGGGCGCGCGTATACGGGTACGGGAATATCAACCCGTTGACCATCGACTACGCCTGTCGGCCTCGCCTTAGGACCCGACTCACCCTGGGAAGACGAACTTGACCCAGGAACCCTTAGTCATCCGGCGGGCAAGATTCTCACTTGCCATTCGTTACTCATGCCTGCATTCTCACTCGCGTGCAGTCCACCGCGCCTTACGATACGGCTTCACCCCACACACGACGCTCCCCTACCCAACAAAACATTGTTGCCGCGGCTTCGGCGGTGTGCTTGAGCCCCACTACATTGTCGGCGCGGAACCACTCGACCAGTGAGCTATTACGCACTCTTTCAAGGGTGGCTGCTTCTAAGCCAACCTCCTGGCTGTCATCGCGATCCCACATCCTTTTCCACTTAGCACACCCTTAGGGGCCTTAACCGGCGATCTGGGCTGTTTCCCTCTCGACTATGAAGCTTATCCCCCACAGTCTCACTGCAATGCACCACTTCAACCGGCATTCGGAGTTTGGCTGACGTCGCTAAGATGATAGTCCCGCTCAACCAACCAGTAGCTCTACCTCCGGCAAGCTCACATCACGCTGCACCTAAATGCATTTCGGGGAGAACCAGCTATCACGGAGTTTGATTGGCCTTTCACCCCTACCCACAACTCATCCCCTCAGTTTTCAACCTAAGTGGGTTCGCGCCTCCACAACCTCTTACAGCTGCTTCACACTGGCCATGGGTAGATCACCCCGCTTCGGGTCCAGGACATGCCACTAACAACACCCTATTCGGATTCGCTTTCGCTACGACTACCCCACACGGGTTAACCTCGCGACATGCCGCTGACTCGCAGGCTCATTCTTCAAAAGGCACGCCATCACACACATACAGGTGCTCTGACGGATTGTAAGCGCATGGTTTCAGGAACTCTTTCACTCCCCTCCCGGGGTACTTTTCACCATTCCCTCACGGTACTTCATTCACTATCGGTCACACTGAGTATTCAGGCTTACCGGGTGGTCCCGGCAGATTCACAGCAGATTCCACGAGCCCGCTGCTACTCGGGAACACAAACAACACAACCACACATGCCTTCACGTACGGGACTTATCACCCACTCCGGTGCACCATCCCAGATGCTTCCGCTGACACACGCGCATCATGCTCACAGTTGACAGCCTGCGACATTCATGCCCCACAACACCGCACACGCAACCCCTGCCAGGTATCACACGCACACGGTTTAGCCACCATCCGCTATCGCTCGCCACTACACACGGAATCACAATTGTTTTCTTCTCCTACGGGTACTGAGATGTTTCACTTCCCCGCGTCAACCCCCACACAGGCTATGCATTCACCTGCAGGTAACACCACACAACTGGTGCTGGGTTTCCCCATTCGGACATCCTCGGATCAACGCTTTGTTGGCAACTCCCCGAGGCATAACGCAGCCTCACACGTCCTTCATCGGCTCAGCATGCCAAGGCATCCACCATACGCCCGTAACAAAACACACGGACACACAATCAGCGCACAAAACACTAAAACACAAAAAAAGAAAGAAAAATAATGCTCGCGTCCACTATACAGTTCTCACACAACACCACCCCCCACAAGCACACCACCACCAACACAGCAGCAGCACACCCACGACAGGGGCACAATCAGGAACACACACACTCGTGCTGCCCCAGACACCCAACAGTGCACCAACAAACCACTTTTGCCACGCAACCAGGTCACTCAACCCACCACACACACACCGTGTTCACGCGCAACCCCTTTGTGGTTGCTCCCTATCCACCCCACACACAATGAGGCAGGTGCGCATCCACTCCGGATTTCTCAAAATACAGGTGGCAGTCACACACTCGGTGACATCAACCACCACACCCACAACTGCGGGCAAACATAAAGCTCCTTAGAAAGGAGGTGATCCAGCCGCACCTTCCGGTACGGCTACCTTGTTACGACTTCGTCCCAATCGCCGATCCCACCTTCGACAGCTCCCTTTCACAGGCCACTGGCTTCGGGTGTTACCAACTTTCATGACGTGACGGGCGGTGTGTACAAGGCCCGGGAACGTATTCACCGCAGCGTTGCTGATCTGCGATTACTAGCGACTCCGACTTCATGGGGTCGAGTTGCAGACCCCAATCCGAACTAAGGCCGGCTTTCAGCGGTTAGCTCACCCTCACAGGCTCGCGGACGCGTTGTACCGACCATTGTAGCATGTGTGAAGCCCTGGACATAAGGGGCATGATGATTTGACGTCATCCCCACCTTCCTCCGAGTTAACCCCGGCAGTCTCTCATGAGTCCCCGGCCGAACCGCTGGCAACATAAGACAAGGGTTGCGCTCGTTGCGGGACTTAACCCAACATCTCACGACACGAGCTGACGACAACCATGCACCACCTGTACACCAACCACAAGGGAAACTACATCTCTGCAGCGATTCAGTGTATGTCAAGCCCAGGTAAGGTTCTTCGCGTTGCATCGAATTAATCCACATGCTCCGCCGCTTGTGCGGGCCCCCGTCAATTCCTTTGAGTTTTAGCCTTGCGGCCGTACTCCCCAGGCGGGGCGCTTAATGCGTTAGCTACGGCACGAACCCCGTGGAAGGGACTCACACCTAGCGCCCACCGTTTACGGCATGGACTACCAGGGTATCTAATCCTGTTCGCTCCCCATGCTTTCGCTCCTCAGCGTCAGTTACTGCCCAGAGACCTGCCTTCGCCATCGGTGTTCCTCCTGATATCTGCGCATTCCACCGCTACACCAGGAATTCCAGTCTCCCCTACAGCACTCAAGTTATGCCCGTATCGCCTGCAGTCCCGCAGTTAAGCTGCGGACTTACACAAACGACGCGACAAACCACCTACGAGCTCTTTACGCCCAGTAATTCCGGACAACGCTCGCACCCTACGTATTACCGCGGCTGCTGGCACGTAGTTAGCCGGTGCTTCTTCTCCAGGTACCGTCAATTACTCTTCGTCCCTAGCGAAAGGAGTTTACAACCCGAAGGCCGTCATCCCCCACGCGGCGTCGCTGCATCAGGCTTGCGCCCATTGTGCAATATTCCCCACTGCTGCCTCCCGTAGGAGTCTGGGCCGTATCTCAGTCCCAATGTGGCCGTACACCCTCTCAGGCCGGCTACCCGTCGACGCCTTGGTAGGCCATTACCCCACCAACAAGCTGATAGGCCGCGAGCTCATCCCACACCGAAAAAACTTTCCACCACACCATCCAAAATGCGGTCCTATCCGGTATTAGACCCAGTTTCCCAAGCTTATCCCGAAGTGCAGGGCAGATCACCCACGTGTTACTCACCCGTTCGCCACTCGAGTACCCCTGCAAGCAGGAGCCTTTCCGTTCGACTTGCATGTGTTAAGCACGCCGCCAGCGTTCATCCTGAGCCAGGATCAAACTCTCCACAAAACGTTTCAACAAAACCAGTGAAACAGGCCGTGAAAAGCCCAAAACCCAACCAAAAAAACAAACCAAACCAACACCACCACCACAACAGCAGCAGCATCAGACCTGGCAAAAAATCCAAAAATTACAAAGGTTCAACAACCAACCCCCACCCGACAGGGAAAAAGGGGGTCAGTAAAAATACGCGAGAAAATCAACCAACCCGCGCACACCAAACCAAACAGCAGCATGATCCATCAATGGATTCAACCACACCACCACCGGCACACACCCAAACAAACACAAAGGATGCAAAACACAGTGCACACAAGGCAGGCAAACAACCCACGCAACAAAAGTACATTGGCACACTATCGAGTTCTCAAACAACACCAGCACACCCACCAACCAGAACCACACAGTCCCAGCCGATCAAGCGGCGCAGAAGAGTAAGTTACCCACCCGGTAAACAAAAGTCAAACCCAAGTTCAACCACCGTTCACCAAACGGCAACCATATCAACTTCACTCATTCCCCCTGACCGGCAACAACCGCTCAGAAGCAACGGATGGATATATAACCACGAACCACCAACCAACACAAACACCCAGGCAGAAGCGTATTTTCTGCCTGGGTGTTCGTGAATAAAGCGGGCTATACGCGCTTCGCGCCGGCGAAGTTCTTCTTCCCGCGGCGCAGCACCAGCCACGAGCCGTGGAGGAGGTCATCCGCCTCCGGGGCCCACGATTCGTCCTCGATGCGCTGGTTGTTCACGTACACGCCGCCCTCCTTGATGGATCGGCGGGCCGCACCTTTCGAGTCGGCGAGTCCAGCGCCGACGAGTAGGTCGACGATCGTCGGCTGGTCACCCGCGCTGAACTCGAACACGTCGGTCTCGGAGACGGCGGCGGCGAGCGTCGCCTCGTCGAGATCCGTAAGCTCGGCGCGGCCGAAGAGCGCCTGCGAGGCGAGCTCGACCGCCTCTCGAGCCTCCCTGCCGTGGACGAGATCGGTCATCTCCTGCGCCAGGCGCCGCTGCGCCTCGCGCTTGAACGGCCGCTCGGCGACCTCGGTCTCCAGGCGCTCCAGCTCCTCTTGGTCCAGGAACGTGAACCAGCGCAGGTAGCGGATCACGTCGGCGTCCGCGGTGTTCACAAAGTACTGGTACCACGTGTACGGGCTGGTCATCTCTGGGTCGAGCCACAGCGACCCGCCGCCGGTGGACTTGCCGAACTTCTTGCCCTCGGAGTCCGTCACCAGCGGCACCGTCAGCGCGTGCACCTGGGCGCCGTCCATGCGACGGTTCAGGTCCACGCCCGCGACGAGGTTGCCCCACTGATCCCCGCCGCCGATCTGGAGCACGCAGTCGTGGTTGCGGCGAAGCTGGACGAAGTCGTTCGCCTGCAGGAGCATGTAGGAGAACTCGGTGTAGGAGATGCCGTCGTTTTCCAGGCGGCGCTTCACCGTCTCGCGCCCGAGCATCGTCGACAGCGAGAAGTGCTTGCCGATGTCGCGGAGGAACGCGATCGTCGTCAGGTCCTTCGTCCACTCGTAGTTGTTCACGAGCTTCGCCGCGTTCTCTCCGTCGAAGTGCACGAACCGCTTGAGCTGCCCGGTGATGCGCTCGGCCCAGTCGCGCACCGTGTCTTCGGAGTGCATCGAGCGCTCCCCGACCTCGCGCGGGTCGCCGATCATCCCGGTCGCGCCGCCGGCAAGCACAATCGGTGTGTGCCCGGCCTCCTGGAAACGGCGCAGCATAAGCAGCGGAACGAGGTGGCCCGCGTGCAGCGACGGCCCGGTCGGATCGAAGCCGCAGTACAGGGCGATTGGCTGTGCCGTCGCCTCGCGCAACTGATCCAGATCCGTGGACTGGTTAATCAGCCCGCGCCACGTCAGCTCGTCGATAATGTTCGGGGTTGCGGTCATGGTGGCTTTCTTAGTTCGAGGATGCGGGGGTGTACGGCTCTGCTTCGTCGATGAGCAGCACCGGGATGCCGTCGTCTATGCGATAGGCGACGCCGAGCCGCTCGTTGACCAGCAGTTGCTTGTCTTCGTCGTACGTCAGCGGGCCTTTGTCCTGCGGGCACGCGAGGATCCCAAGGAGCTTCGGATCGAGTGTCATGCCCTCGGATCGTACCCGGCGCCGCCGTGGTAGCTGTCGTCGAGTCCGGGCAAGTCGCCCAATTCTTGGCGCAGGAACTGAGCCTGGGAGTCCATCGCCCGCAAGTTGTCGTCGAGGATTCCCTGGCGGATGCGCCAGGCTGCGCGCGTGAGCGTGGACAGCGAGTCCACCACCACGCTCACCGCCGCCGGGTCGCGGTACTGCGGCGCCTCGAGATAGGTCTTCACCACCTCCGGGTAGTACACCTGCACGACGTTCCAGATGGTCTGCCGGTGTTCGGGGGTCGGCTCGAGGTGGTCCCACTCGGCAAGGACAAACCGCACATATTCCTGCAGCGTCTCCGATTGGGCCATCACTTCGCGCGGCGGGCGGGCCATCGCCAGCTGCGCGGAGGTGCGGCGCAGCGATTCCTCGAGCACGACGGGTGTCGGCTGGGATTCAGTGAGTTCGCGCCGCTTCGGCGCCGGGGCGAGCGCGGCGCCCGCGCCGTACGCGGCCAGCGCCGCCACCGGCCAGAGGTCGCCGAGCCCGACCACGAGGTGCAGGACGATAACCAGGATGGCGAGCACCATCCCCACCTGGTTCTTCGCCGAGACGAAGTAGCGGCCGATGGCGCTGCCGATCGAGCCGGCGGTTGCGTTACTGGAAGCCACGAATCTCCTTAAATGCCCTGGCGAGGTCGCCGCCGAAGGCATCGAACACCTCGCCGCCGGTCAGCTCGGCAAGCCCGCGCATCTCTTTCTCGTTCGCGTCGCCGTAGAGGATGACAAAAACGGGGATCGACCGCTGCGCCGCAGGCAGGGCGTTGTACTCCTTGCGGAACTGGGAGAAGTTCGGGCCCATCGTATCGGCGCCGTCGCTGAGCAAGACTATCGACGGAATACCTTCGGCGGGATCCGTCGCCTTCAAGGCGGCGAGCAACGTCTGGTACATCGCGGTATTCCCGCTGGCGTTCAACCCGTCGATGTACGAATTCAGCTCGTTGGCGCTCGCGGGGTTGTCCCGCTGGAATCGCACAGTCACCGGGGTGCCGGGCGACGTGTCGAAGGCCCACATCGTCACATTCTCCCGGTCGCGCAGGGAAACGTCTCCGGTGAGGGTCGAGGCGGAGCCGTCGATAAGCGAGTGCATGATGTCCTTCAGCGAGCTGATCCGCCTGCCGTCCATGGAGCCGGATGTGTCCAGGACGAACGTGGTGGTGCCGGGCTTGCGGTACGAGTTGTTGTACGCGTAGATCAGCTCGTTGACGACGCCCTGGTTCGCGGGGAACGGCAGCTCGATGACCTGCTGCTGGGCGATCTCCGGGGGAAGGTTGCCAACTTGGGTCACGGGTCGGCGGTACGACGAGGCGATGTCGTCCTGGTGCGCGAGGAGCCACTCGGAGAGGGCGCGGACGCGTTCCGACGCGTCGCCGTGCGCGGGCGCGGCGAGCGTGGACAGCGGGTAGTCCGCAGAGATGACGCCGTCGGCGGGCACAACCACCTCGATCGGCTTGCCCTGGGAGCGCAGTTGGTGCAGCGTGGACTCGTAGTTGACGATGGCGTCGGCGCGGCCCGGGTCGTTGACGAAGGCCTCCGCGAGCCAGCCGGAGGACCCCGAGACGAGCGACTGCGCCTCGAACAGCCCCTTCATCGCCGGCGAGACGCGCTCGAGGTCGCCCGTCGTGATGGCCTCGCCGGTGTCCGCAAGCGCGGTCGCGACGGCGACGAGCGCCGAGAACCCGGAGTTCGACGACGACGGGTCGGTCATGCCGAACGTGAACTCGCCTGCCTCGGCGGCCTTGGCGAACTCCGCCCACGTCGGCTGCTTTGCGTCCCACCCGAGGCGCTTCGCGCTCTCCTCCCAGACGCCGAACGCGACGGGGCTCGTGGCGATTTTGGTCTCGTCGGCGAGCTTGTCGGAGGCACCGATGAGGTTGACGTAGCGGTTCGTGGCAAACCAGGTCGCGTCGACCTGGCCGTCGAACCTGCCGCGGCTCAAGTCCTGCGAGTTGTCCAGCGTCCCGCCCGGGAACTGGAGCTCGATGGAGAAGCCCAGCTCGCGCGACCCCTTATCGACGAGGTCCTTGAGGTCCTTGAGCTCGGTGGCCGCGACGATGGTCAGGTCGGCCTTCTCGCCGGGCTTCCCGTTGCCCGAGTCGAGCGGCGTCGAGCACCCGGCAACGAGGAGCACCGACAGCAGGCCAGCGAACAGGCCCGTGATGAGTCTGGGGAGGCGGTTCACTGTTCGTCTTCCTTTCTCGCTGGTGGCGCGGCGCCGGAGTACTGCTCGCCGACCCCGCTAATGAGCTGTTCGAGCCTGTCGTAGGGCGGCGGGTCAATGGAATCCGCGTAGTCCGACGGGGCCGCGAGCCCGTGATCCTCCATCTCCTTCGCGAGCGAGCCGGAGGTGCTCGGGCGGAAGCCGTGCCGGGCGGCGAGCTGCTGCAGCTGCGGGTCGGTGGTAAGCAGCCTGCCGAGTTCCTTGCCGCCCGCCGTCACGCCGACGATCCCGTGGTTGGCCAGCACCGTCGGGCTGAGCTGCAGCAGCGCCATGTCGTCGCGGATGCGCGACGTCTGCTGCATCTGCTCGCCGAGGTACTGCGCCTCGTACACCATCACCATGGGCGCGGCGCCCATGCCCTGGCTCAGGTAGTCAGAGAACGGCCCGGACGAGGAGGACTCGCTGTAGCCCTGGCCGGTGAAAAACGGCGCGATCTCGTCAACGAGGAACTGCACGTCGTTCGCCTTGTCCGGATGCTTGTCCGCCACCTCCCATGCCAAGAGCGAGAGGTACATCGCCGCCGAGTTCGAGGTGCGGATGTCGGTCGAGCGGATCTGCACGCTGCGCGGCGAGGGGTAGGCCTCCCCCAGGTCGCGCCACCGCTTACCCGAGCGCGCGAGGTCCATGTACGCCGGCATGTCCAGCACGTAGGCGCCGCCGCGCTCGCTCACCACGCCTTGCTGCTCGAGCAGTTGCACGATGGGCTTCCAGCTCGCGACGGCCATCGGGGTAAAGAACGGGTAGTCCACCGAGTACCCGCTCCCCTGTTCGCGCACCTTCTGCGCGGCGGGCGCGGAGGAAGGAAAGACGAAATCCTGGGCCGCGATGTCCGTCTCGGTCGCGATCTGGCGCGACCCCGCGGTGGTGAACGTAACGCTGTAGCCCAGCTCGGCGAGCCGCGCCTTCACGTCCGGGTCCTCGAAGTAATCGCGCTTCTCGGAGCCGATGACGCCGTGCAGCGCGGTGAGCTTCGACCCGCCTCGCCCGCCGCCGCCGTCTCCGTTGTCATCGGTGGAGCCGTCCGGGCTCCATACTCCCTTGCCGATGAGCACCGCCGCGGCGGCCACCGTGAGAAGAACGACACCAAGCACGACGGAGAGCTTCCTCCCCTTGCGCGTCGTGTCATTGCTGCTTGGCGCACTCATACCCCTCATGCTAGAGGGTCAGTGCGCCGCGCGCGCGACTATTTCGAACGCACCGGCGTTTCCGCCCACGCGCGCGCCTCGGCGTTCGCCTCCCGCACGCGCTCGCGCTGCTCTTCGACGCGCGGTTTCGCGGTTCCGCCGCGCGTGTCGCGCGAGGCCACCGCGCCGTCGACGGTGAGCACCTCCCGCACCTCGGGGCGCAGACGCGTATCGACGCTTGCCAGTTCCTCGTCCGTCAAATCCACCAGGTCAACGCCCCTGGCCTCCGCGATGCGCACGCACGCCCCGGACGCCTCGTGCGCCTCCCGGAACGGCACGCCCTGGCGCACCATCCACTCCGCGAGGTCGGTCGCGAGCGTGAACCCGGCGGGCGCGAGCTCGCGCATCCGGTCCTCGTGGAACTCCAGCGTGGACACCAAGCCGGTGAACGCGGGCAGGAGGATGGACAGCTGGGTGACCGAGTCGATCACCGGCTCCTTGTCCTCCTGCAGGTCGCGGTTGTACGCGAGCGGCATGGCCTTGAGCGTGGCCAGCAGGCCGGCGAGGTTGCCGATCAAGCGTCCGGCCTTGCCGCGGGCGAGCTCCGGGACGTCCGGGTTCTTCTTCTGCGGCATGATCGACGAGCCGGTAGACCAGGCATCGTCGAGCGTGACGTAGCCGAACTCCGGCGTGGACCAGGCGATGATCTCCTCGGCGAAGCGGGACACGTCGATCGCGATCTGGGTGAGCACGTAAGCGGCCTCCGCGGCGAAATCGCGCGAGGCGGTGCCGTCGAGCGAGTTGTCGGTCGCAGAATCGAATCCGAGCTCAGCGGCGATCGCCTCCGGGTCGAGGTGGAGCGACGAGCCCGCGAGCGCGCCGGAGCCGTACGGGGAGACGGCGAGGCGCTTGTCGCAGTCGCGGATGCGCTCGAGGTCGCGCAGCAGCGGCTGGGCGTGCGCGAGCAGCGAGTGCGCGAGCAGGATCGGCTGCGCGGCCTGGAAGTGCGTTTTGCCCGGCATGATCGCGTCCGGGTGCGCCTCCGCCTGCGCGACGATCGCGTCGACGAGGTCGCAGACGTCCTGCGCAACGCCGCGCAACGCATCGCGCAGCCACATGCGAAACATCGCGGCGACCTGGTCGTTGCGGGAGCGTCCGGCGCGCAGGCGGCCGCCGACCTCGGGGCCGACGCGGTCGATGAGGCCGCGCTCCATCGCGCCGTGCACGTCCTCATCGGAGGGCAGCGGGCCGAACGAGCCGTCCGCCACGTCGCGGCCGAGCTGATCGAG